>JADJWS010000002.1:0-300000 GCA_016716235.1 Candidatus Defluviilinea gracilis | reverse complement strand
CGGGCTTGTGGAGGCAAAGGTGGCAAGCGCCAATGCCGCAAGCAAAAAATATTGGATAAACTTTTTGGTTTTCATTTTTTCTCCTCTGAATTCTGACATTTAGTAGATGCCGGTTCCCCGCAAAATGTTCCGCACCCGGGCATGCCTCCCACAAATCTCCTAGCCAAACCCCTGCGGCAGGCTTGCATACACCCCGCGCATGGACGCGGGCAATGCCTGCGCCAGCGTGAACATCAAACGATCGGTTAACGCCAGCGGGCTTTCATTCTCCCTCACAACTAGCGGCGGCAGGATGTTTACCTCGACGAGGGCGCGACGCGGGAACCGCCCAAAAAACTGATCTGTGCCAGTAATCGCCATCGGGAGGATGGGACAACCCGCTTCGATCGCCATTCGGGCTGTTCCAGTTTTGGCGACGCTTAACCCCTTCCCTTTCGAGCGCGTCCCTTCGGGGAACATCCCCAGCCACTGACCCTGTTTGAGAACCTTCGAGGCGTGGCGCATTGCCCACATATCTTTATCTCCGCGAGAGACCGGGAACGCGCTCAAGTTACGCAACGCCGCATCCATGATGGGATTCTTGAACAACTCGGCTTTGCCCATGAAAAAGATCGGGCGCGGCAGTGAAAATTGCATCGGGAAGACATCGAAATTCGTGACGTGATTCGCCACCACGATGCCCGCGCCTTCCCTGGGCAGGTTGTCGGCGCCGGTCACGTCCATTTTCATGATGGCGAAAAAGACCGCCCGCAGAAGGACGAGCAAGGCGCGGCGCTGGGGAGTCTCTTCAAGATAGTATTTCTTTCGGGCGCGTGAATCAGAATCAATGGTGGGAGGAATCGCGGTATCCATAAATGTCCAACATCTAAAGTGAATTATACTTGCGGCGCACATCGAATCGCGCGCGTTCGTGATGCAGTTGAACCGCATCACGAACGAATGTGATACCGACGCAGCGGAACCGCGTCGGAGCCATCAAAACGATATAACACTTGGAGAACAAAATGGACACTATCATCGAAAGCATTTCTGCATTGGAAATTTTGGATTCACGCGGCAATCCGACCGTGGAAGTGGAAGTGACGCTGGCAGACGGTTCGTGGGGACGCGCGGCGGTCCCGTCGGGCGCGTCGACGGGCGAGCATGAGGCGCTGGAGATGCGCGACGGCGACAAGAAACGTTATGGCGGCAAAGGCGTGACGAAAGCCGTGGCAAACGTCAACGGCGTGATCGCGGACGCGTTGTTCGGCTGGGACGCCTCGGAACAAAAAGCGATCGATACAGAGTTGTTGACTCTCGACGGGACTGCGAACAAATCCAAGTTGGGAGCGAACGCCATTTTGGGAGTCAGCCTGGCGGTGGCGAAAGCGGCGGCGAATTCGTACGGTCTGCCGTTGTATCGTTATCTCGGCGGCGTGTACGCGCACATCCTGCCTGTGCCGATGTTGAACATCCTGAACGGCGGCGCGCATACGGCGTGGCAATCCACCGACATGCAGGAGTTCATGGTGATGCCGTTCGGCGCACCGACCTTTTCAGAGGGACTGCGCTGGGGCGCGGAGATTTATCACGCGTTGAAAGCGGTGTTGAAAGAAAAAGGATTTGCGACTCTCGTCGGCGATGAGGGCGGGTACGCGCCATCCTTCAAAGCAAATGATGACGCGGTCGAAGCGGTTCTCGCGGCGATCGAAAAGGCTGGCTTCAAAGCAGGGCGCGGAAAAGATGTTGCCATTGCGTTAGACCCCGCCGCATCGGAACTGTACGAAGAAGATACGAAAACATACAACCTTCGCAAAGAAGGGAAGAAACTCACGGGCGAGGAGATGGTCGAGTTTTGGGCGAAGTGGGTAAAGGACTATCCCATCGTTTCCATCGAAGACGGACTCGCGCAGGACGATTGGGACTCGTGGAAGTTGATGGTGAAGACGATGGGCGATAAAGTTCAGATCGTCGGCGATGACCTGCTGGTGACGAATCCCGAACGTGTGCGCAAAGCCATCAAAGAGAACGCCGCCAACGCGTTGCTCGTGAAAGTGAACCAGATCGGCTCGTTAACTGAAACGATTGAGGCTGTTGAAACCTGTCACCGCGCTGGCTGGCGAGCAGTGACCAGTCACCGCTCGGGTGAGACCGAAGACACGACCATCGCCGATCTCGCGGTGGCGTTGAACACGGGTCAGATCAAAACAGGCGCGCCCGCGCGGTCTGACCGCGTGGCGAAATACAATCAATTGCTCCGAATCGAAGCGGAGTTGGGCGATACGGCGAAGTACGCGGGGTGGGATGCGTTGGCGATCAGATAAGAAAGTTTTGGGCTTATAATCACACCATGGAAACAAAAAATTTCTGGCAAGGCGAGACCTGCGAATACTGCAACGGTAAGATCGTCGAGAAGCGCGTGACCCTTCATCGCAAGGTGAAGGGCGAGTATGTTTTGATCGAGAACATCCCCGCCGGTGTGTGCACCAAATGCGGAACTCGTTACTACGCTGCCAACGTGCTAAAAACCATCGAAGAGAGCGTTCGCGGACGGCGCGATATTGACCGCAAGATTCTGGTGCCAGTCTACGAATTTTCGTAAACGGAAAGGACCTGATGGAAGGATACATCCGTCAGGTCTTTTGATAGCCCCGCGCATCGAAGCGGAGTTGGGCGACACGGCAAAGTACGCGGGGTGGGAGGCGTTGAGGGTGTAGGCGGTTATTGTGAAAAATCTGTCCAGAGCCTGTCGAAGTATTCGTGGATGGTAGTTGTAAAAACCGTCCACGAATAAAAACCACGAACCTTCGGCGAATGGACGGCTCTCATATTCGTTTACGTGTGCCCGTCAGGGTATTCGTGAAAAATTCGTGGACGGTTTGTCCGTTATAAATCTTGTAACAGGTCACGACTATTATAGAAGAACGGTGTTACGAGGAGCATGATACCAGACATGACCAAGGATCGAGGAAAAATCGCGGGAAGAGTTGATCGCGCTCATACAGGAGTTAATGGCAGAAATTGAACGTTTGAAGGGAGAGCGAACGAATTCACGAAATTCGTCACAACGCCTTCGCGGGATTTCAAGCCGTATGGGTCAAAGAAGCGTAAGAGGCGTAAGAATGTCGGGGCAAAAGCAGGGCACGAAAAAACGGAACGTCCCTGGGTGGACAATCCGAGCAAAATTATCGAAGTTTGGGCTGAGCATCACCTGGGACACGAACGGGTGGTTCAGGTTTGCAAAGAAATGTTCGGATTTACTTTGAGTAAGGAAGGATTTGCAAGGCAGGTAGCCATTCTGGAAAATCGCCTGAAACAACTCTTGCAACGAACCTTCCGCCGACTGGGTAGCAATCTGCTCAAACGCTATCGCAAGTATCGAGATTCCTTATTCGTCTTCCTGCACCGCTCCGATGTGCCGGCCCACAACAATGCCTGCGAACGCGCCTTGCGTCCGTCCGTTTTTCATCGCAAAGTCATGGGTAGTTTCCGCTCCGATTGGGGCGCGCAAGGCTATGCGGCTCTGGCAACCGTCTTGAATACTGCCAAACGACATGGCGAAAGCACCTTTCAGAAATTAGTGGCTTTGTTGGGGCAGCCTGTTTTGCCGTTCCTCGAATCTACTGCGTGACCTGTTACGAATTAACGATACGTTGCTTTCGGATTGGACGAACAAGAAAAAAGCCTCGCGGATTTTTACACTGCGAGGCTTTCATCCTTCATCCTTCTGAATTCATCCTTTGAATTACGTTCCCTCTTCCCACGAATTCAAATAGTGAGTCTGTTCCGCCGTGAGCGTATCGATCTTCACGCCCATGGCTTCGAGTTTGAGGCGGGCGATCTCGTGATCGATCTCAGCAGGGACGGAATAGACTTTCTTCTCCAACGTATCCGCGTTCTTCGCCATGAATTCGGCGGACAAAGCCTGGTTGGCGAAAGACATGTCCATGACGGAAGCAGGATGCCCTTCGGCGGAAGCGAGGTTGATGAGTCGTCCTTCGCCGAGGATGTTGATCTTACGTCCGTCTTTCGTCGTGTATTGATCCACGAACGGGCGGACAAGATTCGGTTTGCCAACGCTCATCTTCTCAAGCGCGGGGATGTTGATCTCCACGTTGAAGTGACCTGAATTGGCGACGATCGCGCCGTCTTTCATCGCGGCGAAGTGATGTTCACACTTGCCGGTCATACGTCAGGCGTTGTTGATATCGCCTATAGCCCCAACGGGAAAAAGATTGCCACAGCAAGCAGCGACTCGACCGCAAAAATCTGGGATGCAACTACCGGCAAGGAATTGCTCACACTTACGGGCCATAGCGCAGAACTCAGACCGGTTACGTTTAGCCCGGATGGAAAATTCCTTGCAACAGGCAGTGGCGATAACACAGCCAAGGTATGGGATGTTGAGACGGGCGATGCAATTTTGACTCTACCGGGCAGTGAAGGAGGAGTATACGGGGTTGCTTTCAGTAGTACCGATAACGGCGCTCATCTCGTGGTCGCAAGTAATGATGGGGTTGTGCGAGTATTCACTCTTGATATCGAGGAACTTCTGGCATTGGCTCAAACTCGAATCACACGTCGCCTCAACGCGGCTGAATGTCAAAAATACCTGCATGTGGAGCAATGTCCTTAGATAGATAACCAAACGACCTCGCGGACCCTTCGGCATCCGCGAGGTCGTTTGGTTTACAAGTGATTGTCACCTTGAAGGTGACAGTCACTTACGATCTACAAAAGACCTCGGGGTTTTTGAAAACTCCGAGGTCTTTGATTCGTCTCAAATCGATTACGGACCTATCCAGCGAAGGACAAGACGGTCAATTCCTGCCACCTGATCACTCACATCATTTTTTATTACGAGCGTGTTTCTTCCCTGCTCAAGTCGTACGATGAGCTGAAGATCTGCCCATTTCATCACTGTATCATCAAAAGTTTTAAAGGTTGTTATTAGAATCGGACTAGGATTGCCATTCACATACAAATTTTGATAACCCGGATCACGGTATTCGGCATTATTCGTATATTTTTCATAACGGATGATTAGTTCATACTGACCAGCTGCCATTTCGGTAATAGTGAACTTTACAGAAGCTCCCCATGCCCCCAACCAGTATGCTTGATTGGATGCTGATACTGCTGTTTGATCACGGACAGGGAAACCTCCGCTACTCATTTCTCCATGTTCCGCCTCGAAGCTCTCGGACGTAAGGAGTTTTGGTGTTGACGTGGGCGGAGGCGGTAGCGTTAAAGTTGGCGAAAGAGGAGCACTGGTAGGCGGAGACTGCGTACTGGTAGCCGGGGCAATGGTTGGTTCAACTTGAACAGTCAATTGTCTGGTCGGTTCAGGATCATTATTTCCCTGTTCGTCAACAGTTGGTTGAACCTCGACTGTCGGCGTCGTTTGCTCTGTTAGATATTGGAAGAAAGGAAGCGCAACCGTCCCCATACAAGAGATGAACGCAACCGCAACGGCGGTTATCAACCCGATCTTTGCGATGCTAATTTCAGTCTTTCCAGTTTGCGTGCTTTCAGATTCCTTTTTGCTCATGATATTTTCTCCCATTGAGGGATGATGGTTGGATTCCATCATCCCTCAACAATATTTCGAATTGCGGCACTACTCTTCCACCAGCACCCACGTCGTGCCGTCGAATGCGCCCCGCCTGCCCTCACATTCATCGTTCTTGCTTTCTTCGGTGAGCTCGAAGTGCAGATTCGTCCCATCGAAGGTGTAGCGGAAACTCATGGGCGATTTGCCGCAGTTGAAATTGTTCGTTTCCTCGATGTACAGGTCGCCTTTGACGCTGTAGGTTCCCCAGACTTCATGCGCGCCGTAGTAGAAGTTGTTCCATGTACCATCTTCGTGGAAATCGAACCCCTCGAGCGGGGCTTCGGGATTTGCGAACCTGCCGGTAGGAAAGTTCGCCGAAGGCTTACTGGCACAGGCTTGCAACACCAGCATGGCGAGCATCAGTACTGCGACCAAGAGCGAAAACTTTTTGTTGTTCATTTTGATTCTCCTTGAATTGAACGATTTGAAATTTGCGCGCGATTTCATGTCCGCACTGTAACATTTTGAAATTTCAATTTCAAGGGTTTTTTGGCTTCCTATCGCTTTTTATATAACTTTCACACGGATTTCACGACCGATATAAAAAACGATATAAACTTGTTTGCTTCTTGTACTTGACCCATCGCTCGGCTATACTTTTTGTTATGTGACCTTGCCTAGAACGTCCCGCAGGTTTCGTTGCAGAACACATTGGGTTTCACTGAACCTGCGGGACGGTTAATAGCATCAGGTATTAACTGAGGAGCAGTCATGGAACAGGAACAATCCTTCGGTTTGTACGTTCGGCAACGGCGCCGCGAGATGGACCTCACGCAGGAGGAGTTGGCGCGGCGCGTTGGTTGCGCGGCGATCACACTGCGAAAGATCGAGGCAGATGATCTGCGCGCGTCCGTTCAAATTGCCGAGAGACTCGCGATGGCGCTGGCAATTCCACTGGAGGAAAGAGCCGGTTTCGTCCGCTGGGCGCGCTCTGTCAAACCTGCCGCGTCTGACCTGCCGCCGGTGACGCCTCCCCCAGCCATCGAAGAGATCGGGCGCGAAGACCTGACCGGACGCGCCATCCGCGGGTACGCGCTGGCGGAACGGATCGGCATGGGCGGCATGGGAACTGTGTATCGCGCGGTTCAACCCAACGTGGAACGGGAAGTGGCGGTCAAGATCATTCTGCCGGCATATGCAAATCATCCTGATTTCATCCGCCGTTTTGAGACCGAAGCGCAACTTGTGGCGCGGCTCGAACATCCGCATATCGTTCCACTCTATGATTATTGGCGCGAGCCGAATGTGGCATATCTTGTGATGCGGCTTTTACGCGGCGGGAATATTCAGAGCCGTCTTGAACAAGGCGCGATCTCAATTGAAAGCGCGCTCAAAATGTTCGAGCAGATCTGTTCCGCGTTGAATTCAGCCCATCGCATCGGGATCATCCATCGCGACCTAAAGCCCGCCAATATCTTGCTCGACGATGATTCGAATACCTATCTTGCAGATTTTGGGATCGCCAAGAATCTCGGCAACCCCGATATCGAAAACCAAACCAGCCTGGATGCCATGGTCGGCTCGCCGCAATACATGTCGCCCGAGCAGATCCAATCGCTTTCGATACGACCACAAACGGATATTTATTGTCTGGGCGTGATGCTGTACGAGATGTTGACAGGTACCGTCCCATTTGCGGGTCCGACGCCCTTCGACCTGATCCAACAACACATCAATACACCCATGCCCCCGCTTTCGGCGCACAGGGCTGGGCTTCCCGCCGCGTTGGATACTGTCATTGCAAAAGCGACCGCGAAAGACCCTGAGGACCGTTACACCGACGCGCTGTCTTTCTTGCATGAATTTCACAATGCCGTCGGCAAGTCGGCGGGCTTACAACCAGCAGTGATCGCCTATGAGGAAGAAGAGATCGATGGCGAGATCGTCAATCCGTTCAAAGGCTTGCGCGCCTTCAGCGAATCAGATTCAGAAAACTTCTTCGGGCGCGAATCGTTGATCCAACAATTATTGGCACGGCTCGGCGAGGGCGGAGACTTACATCGCTTTCTGGCGGTGATCGGTCCAAGCGGGAGCGGCAAATCGTCGGTGGTGCGGGCAGGCTTGATTCCCGCATTGAGGCGCGGCGGTCTGCCCGGTTCTGAGAACTGGTTCATCGTGGACATGCTGCCGGGTAAAAATCCATTTGAGGAATTGGAAGCCTCGTTATTGCGCGTGGCGGTTAACCCTCCCGAAAGTTTGTTGACTCAATTGAAAGATGGAAATCGCGGCTTGCTTCGAGCGGTTCATCGCATTTTGCCGGCGGATGAAACAGTCGAGTTGGTTCTCGTCATTGACCAATTCGAAGAAGTGTTCACGCTGATCGATGATGAAGCCGACCGCGCGTTGTTCCTCGACGCCATCGCTACTGCTGTGCTGGATGAACGCAGCCGCCTGCGCGTGGTCATTACCTTGCGCGCAGACTTCACCGACAAACCCCTGCGCTACGTGGATTTCGGCGAGATGATGAATCGGCGTTTTGAATTTGTCCTGCCATTGACAGCGGACGAGGTCGAGCAAGCGGTTGCCGGTCCCACACAGCGCGTCGGTCTCAGACTGGAAAAGGGACTCGTTTCGACGATCATTCGTGACGCTGGAAATCAACCCGGCGCACTTCCGTTATTGCAATACGCACTCTCTGAGTTATTTGAAAAACGCGAGGGACGCATGCTCACCAACAAAGCCTACCGCGAGATCGGCGGCGTGCTTGGCGCGTTAGGTCGGAGCGCGGAGGCGATCTATGCGCGTCTCGATGATTCCGGAAGATCGGCAACACGGCAGTTATTCCTGCGACTCGTTACACTGGGCGAAGGGACAGAAGACACGCGTCGCAGGGTCTTGCGTGAGGAACTAGACGATCTCTCCGTGAATCATCAACACCTATCTACTGTGATCGAACATTACGGCAAGGCGCGATTGCTGACTTTTGACCGCGACCCGATCTCGCGCGGCGCGACGGTTGAAGTGGCGCATGAAGCGCTCTTACGCGAATGGGCAGACCTGCGCGAATGGCTTGCAGAAAGCCGAAATGATATCCGCTTACAAAGACAACTCTCGAATGCGGCAACCGAATGGCTGAACACCAACAACGATAAGAGCTTTTTGCTCACTGGAACGCGGCTGGAACAATTCGAAAACTGGGCGGCGAACACTACTATTGCGATCACACAGAACGACCGCGCATTTCTCGATGCAGGTATTCGTGAAAGAGATCGGCTCGACGCAGAAGAACGCGCGCGTCAGCAACGCGAACTTGATGCCGCGCAAAAACTGGCAGAGACTGAAAGGCAACGCGCCGAAGAACAAACTCATTCAGCAGGACAATTACGCAAACGCGCCGTCTATCTGACAGGCGCATTGGTGGTCGCGTTGATCCTTGGCGCGGCAGCGATCCTGTTCGGGCGGCAGGCACAGGCGTCCAACCGCGAAGCAACCTCCCGTGAGTTGGCGGCGGCTTCGATCCTGAATCTCAATGCGGATCCCGAGCTCAGCGTGCTGCTGGCGTTGGAAGCGTTGGATTCGTCGAGAACGATCGAAGCGGAAGATGCCCTGCATCGCGCCGTGCAAACATCGCGGATCGAAATGGTGATACAAGCCAGCGCGCCCGGTTTTCCATGGAACGTAGAGGTCGGCCCGGATGGAAAATATCTGTTGGCTGGAGCCGATGGTTTTTCAAAAGTATACGATGCCAGGACCGGTGAATTGGTGTTTGAAGCGCCCGGTTATTTCTCAGTCTTTAGCCCGGATAGCAAGAAGGTGGCGGCTGGGTATGACGACGGCATTCACTTTTGGGATGTGCCGTCCGGCAAGGAGATCGTCCTCACGAGTCGAATCTATTATGAGGGCATCACATTTGAGTACAGCCCGGACGGTAAACGCATCCTGACTTCTGACTTCGGCGGCGTTCCTGTCATTTGGGATGTAGAGACGGGACAAAAGTTGGTCGAATTCATCGGTCATACTGCCAGCGCTCGTTTTGTTTACTTCAGTCCGGATGGCACCCGCGTCATTTCGTTTGGCGATGACGGCACAACACGAGTCTGGCATGCTGGAACCGGGAAGCAACTAATGGAATTGCGCGGGCAAGGCGTGGACGGGACCGGCGCGTTCAACCCTGACTCAAAATTGATCGCCACCACAGGCGGGTCGGGCTATTCTGACATCATCATTTGGGACGCTAAGACCGGCGAGCAACGATCTACAATTGTCGCTCATACTGCCGGGATCAACCACCTCGAATTCAGCCCGGACGGCAAATGGATCGCCTCCGCCAGTACAGACCGCACCGCAAAGATCTTCGATGTTACAACGGGACGTGAAATCGTAACCTTTGCCGGTCACACCGAGCCGGTGATCGAAGTTGATTTCAGCCCGGACGGCACACGGCTCGCAACCAGCAGTACCGATGGAACCTTACGAGTGTGGAACATCATCCGCCGCGAGGTATTTTCTTCGCGCACATCCACCACCTCGGACGGACAACTGGCATACAACTCGGATGGAACACTACTCGCAACCAGCGCTGAGAATGGAATGGTCAACGTATGGGATACAAATACCGGAGAGATCATCCACGCTCTGCCCTCTCTTGAAAAACTGGTATACGATCTGTCGTTCAGCCCCAACGGAGAAAAAATTGCTGTCGCCTACGAAGATTCCACTGTTCGAATATGGAGTCCGTCAAGCGGTTCGATACTGGGTGAATTACAAAAACATACAGCGCGCGTCAATGGAGTGGCGTTCAATCACAATGGCACACGCCTGATCACTGTCGGTGAAGATTACAAGGCGGTTCTTTGGGATGTCTCCGTTTCTCCTCCCGTAGAAATTTATACCCAGTTCTTTCCGGCTGCCGTCCGCACTGCCGCTTTCAGCCCGGATGATACATTACTTGCGTTGGGCATTTACAACAACACTGTGCAGATCCTTGATTCGGTCACAGGCGAAACGATCATCACTCTGCGCGGGCATACCGCTTCGCCCTCTGCAATTGACTTCAGTCCGGATGGATCGCGAATCGCAACATCCAGCCTCGACGACACCGCAAAGGTCTGGGATGTAAAAACCGGTTCAGAACTCCTGACGTTGAGCGGGCACGCCAGCCAGGTCATGTCCATCGCCTTTAGTCCAGACGCGCAACACCTAGCCACCGCCAGCCGCGACGGCACTGCCAGGCTTTGGGATGCAACAACAGGAAAACAACTCAACACCTTTGTCAGCGGCGGCTTGGGTTTGTGGGATATCGCCTTCCACCCCAATGGAAAACTGCTTGCCATCGGCGAAGATAACGGCGTGTATGTTTATCTCTTGGAATTGGATGACCTGATCACACTCGCCAATTCTCGCCTCACGCGAGGGCTAACTGTTGAAGAATGTACAAAGTATCTGCATAAAAGCCCGTCTGCATGCGGAGCGCCGGCAAGCGCGCCAACTGCCACGCCCATCCCTCCAACCGATTCGGGCAGAGTCTGTCAGGTAACCGGAACGAACGGGCTAACCGGCGCTGGCTTTGAAGAGGCAATATTTCGAGGCATGCAAAATTCCAATACGGAGTTTGGCTGGGATCTAAAAGTTCTTGAATCGGGAGAGATGATCGATTTTCAAAAACACATCGCTGAATTCCAGCGCGGCGATTGCGACCTGATCATTGGCACGTCCGAAATAGCGGATGCCATCTATGCCGCGGCTGAACAAGACCCGGAGCAGAAATATCTTGTGATTGAATTTCCGTTCGATCCGCCGCTGGACAATCTGAGAACACAATTGTACGCAACCGATCAAGCGGCATTCCTCGCGGGGTATCTGGCGGCATCACAATCGAAAACCGGCAAGGTCGGCACTTTCGGCGGCGCGGATTTTCCTCCCGTAACCGATTTTATGGACGGCTTCGCCCTCGGCGTGGAATATTTCAACGAGAAAAACGGAACTCATGTGGAAGTCCTTGGCTGGGATCCGCATAAACACGAAGGGATTTTTGCGGGATGTTTCAATTGCGAACAAAAAGGCAGAGACATCGCGCAACAGTTATTGGACCAGGGCGCAGATATTGTCTTTCCGGTGGCAGGTTATGACCCGGGCGTGGGAGCCGCCAAGGCAATCATGCCGCATGGAGAGGCATATCTCATCGGCGTGGACTTCGACTGGGCAGATGGGCTTCCAGAATATCAAGGTATCGTCCTTACCAGCATCCTGAAAAACTACGCGCCAACCGTGGAACTAACCGTTAGATCCATCATCGAGAATGAATTTGCAGGCGGTATCCATTTCGGCGGATTGCAGACAGGCGAAGTCGGGCTGGCTCCGTTCTACCAATTCGAATCACTGATCTCCGATGAAGTTAAAGCCGAGCTGGAACAGATCAAAGCGGATATCATCGCGGGAAAGATTCAAACGAAGCCGTAAAACAAACAGCCTCGCGGATGCCAAAGGTCCGCGAGGCTGTACTGCTTACTGATCACTGTTCACTTACAACTGACTAAGTTCCCTCTTCCCACGAATTCAAATAGTGAGTCTGTTCCGCTGTGAGCGTGTCGATCTTCACGCCCATCGCTTCGAGTTTGAGGCGGGCGATCTCGTGGTCAATCTCAGCAGGGACAGAATACACTTTCTTCTCCAATTTATCCGCATTCTTCGCCATGAATTCGGCCGACAAAGCCTGGTTGGCGAAAGACATGTCCATGACGGAGGCAGGATGCCCTTCGGCAGAGGCGAGGTTGATGAGTCGTCCTTCGCCGAGGATGTTGATCTTGCGTCCGTCTTTTGTCGTGTATTGATCCACGAACGGGCGGACGAGATTCGGTTTGCCAACGCTCATCTTCTCGAGCGCGGGGATGTTGATCTCCACGTTGAAGTGACCTGAATTGGCGACGATCGCGCCGTCTTTCATCGCGGCGAAGTGATGTTCGTCAATGACGTTGAGATCGCCGGTGACCGTGCAGAAGAAATCGCCGAGCTTGGCGGCATCGCCCATCGGCATCACTTGATACCCGTCCATCACCGCTTCGAGCGCCTTCATCGGGTCCACTTCGGTGACGACGACCTGCGCGCCCATGCCGCGCGCGCGTGACGCGAGACCGCGTCCGCACCAGCCGTAGCCTGCCACAACGAACACTTTGCCCGCGAGCAAAACATTCGTCGCGCGGATGATGCCGTCAATGGTGGATTGACCCGTGCCGTAGCGGTTGTCGAAGAAGTGCTTGGTCATCGCATCGTTCACCGCGATGACGGGGAACTTCAACACGTTATCTTTTTCCATCGCCTTCAAACGGATGACGCCCGTAGTTGTCTCTTCCGTGCCGCCGATCACGCCTTTCAACATTTCCTTGCGTTCATCGTCGGAGAGACCTTTTGCCCAACTCGCGAGAGACGGCTCAAGTTTTTCAAAGCGACCCATCTCGATGAAGAACAGCGACGAGACCAGATCTGCGCCATCGTCCATCGTCATGTGCGGTTTGTGTTCGAGCGCGGCGCGGATGTGCTTGAAGTACGTGACCTTGTCTTCGCCCTTGATCGCGTACGTGGGAATCTCGAACTGATTCACCAACGCCGCGGCGACATCGTCCTGCGTGGAGAGCGGGTTCGACGCGGTGAGGACAATGTCCGCGCCGCCGTCTTGCAACGCGACCATGAGGTTCGCAGTCTCAGTCGTCACGTGCAAACATGCCGACACGCGCAAACCCTTGAGCGGCTTCTCCTTTTTGAATCGCTCGCGGATCTGGCGCAGGACGGGCATCTCGCGCTCCGCCCAATCCATGCGGCGGCGTCCGCCCTCGGCTTGGCTGATGTCTTTGATATCGTAATTACTCATTTATTGCTCCTTCTGGATTGCGGACTTGAGTCCGCATTATTCTGGATTGCGGATTTCAATCCGCTTTCGGGAAATTGGCGGACTGAAGTCCGCGCTCCGTTTTTTTTTATCGTTCATTCCGCAGTTCAACTGCGGAACGAACTACTTATAACAACCCATCCATCTTCCCGCCATCTTCAAAATGCTTTCGAAACCGTTCCACAAATTCCTGACGCGAATACGAATGGCTTTGCGGACCGCGCTGCTCCAAACAATAGACCGCCGCAAGCGAACCGATCTCGCCGCACAACTTCCAGTCGAAGCCGCGCGAATAGCCCGCCAGGAATCCGCCGCGGAAGGCGTCGCCGACCCCGGTCGGGTCTACGATCTCTTTCTCAGGGACGGTTGGGATATGCACCGAATCGCCATTGACGTACAAGTCCGCGCCGTCTTTGCCGCGCGTGATAACCAATACTTTGACATGCTTAAGAATTTGATCCAAACTCCAGTTCGTCTTTTTGGAGATCAACCCGAACTCGTAATCATTGCAGAACAAAAACTGCGCGCCTTCCATATCGCGCGCCAATTCTTCGCCTTCGAGACGAAGCACTTGTTGACTCGGGTCATACAAATACGGGATTCCCAACTCGCGGCATTCGGCGGGAAACTTCATCATCGCATCCGGCGCGGACGGGGAAACGATCACCAAATCTGGTTTTTTGTCCAACTCTTTCAGCGACTGCGTGGAGGAGCGCGCCATCGCTCCGGGATAGAACGAGGCAATTTGCGCCGAGACGTTATCCGTCGTCGCAAAGAACGAGGCGGTGAACTCGCCGGGGATAACTTTCATCAAGGAGGTGTCCACGCCTTTCGATTCGAGCCATTGACGATACTCGCCAAAGTCTTCGCCGACGGTTGCCATCACGCGCGGCGTTGTCCCAAGCAACGCCATCGAATAAGCAATGTTCGGCGCGATACCGCCGCGCTGTTTCGACATGGATTCGACGAGGAACGAAAGACTGATCGAAGCCAATCGTTCCGGAAGGATTTGTTCCTTGAAAAGACCCGGGAAGGTCATCAAGTAATCGTAGGCAACTGAACCGGTGAGAAGGATGTCCATATATTTCTGCTCGGCGTATATCCTTTCGCCGAGGACGGCGAGAGGAGCGTGGGGTATTCGCATCAAAAGGCGTGACGCGGGTTGCGTCACGCCAATGTCAACGGGCGAAAGTTTATCACGTGAGACTGGGATTGTCTAGAAAATAGGATTGCAAATTTCTAATTTAATACCCGCTTCCAAATCGGTTTTGCAAAGCCTGATAACTTTGGAACGCGAGGAGTCCAAACAGGAGCGCGGTGTACGCGCTGTGAAATAAAACGAAGCCCGCCAAAGCCATGAGTCCGCCCGCGATCACCGACAGCCAAAGCGATTTGCGCACGCCCCCGATAGGATCGTACATAAGCAGGATGTTGCGCGCCACCTGACCGCCATCCAGCGGGTAGATGGGCAGAAGGTTGATCAAACCCCAAAAAACATTAACCCACAGCATCATCGTAAGGAAAATACTCATTGTGAACCCGCCAAACGGCAAGGTGGCTGAAGTAGGCAATGGCAGGAGTCCGAACAAGTTATTGTTGGCGACAGAGCCGCCAAGAAGTTGAACGCCAACAATAATAAGCCCGGCTAGCAAGAAGCCCGCGCCGGGTCCAGCCAGCGAGATCAAAATCTGCTGAACGGGACCGATGGCGACGCTTGCGTATCCGCTCCCCCACGGCGACATTTCGGGGATGGTCAAGCCGCCGGAGAAATGGAGCAAAATTTGCGAACGCAAACCATACCAACGAAATGCAAATGCGTGACCAAGTTCATGGATCAGGATGGAAACGAAAACAACAAGAATCCAAATCACGATCTGAAGCAGGTCGCCGCTAGCGCCCAGCAGGAGCGCAATCAGCCAAAACAGCGGATGCACGCGCACAGGAATGCCTGCAATGGAAAAGCGGAGGTCGTAACGGCTCGTCGGGGTAGGTTGAAAAAAGGACATTAGCTTCCCAACACCACTTTCTTCAAACTCTCCTCAAACGGCGGATATGCGATTCCGTTCTCAGTGACAATGGCTGTGACCAAACGATTCGGCGTCACATCGAAGGCGATGTTGCGCGCTTTGGCATTCTTCGGCGTCACGCGCTCGCCTTTGAATTCCAAGCCCAGCACTTCTTCGGGATTGCGTTCTTCGATTGGGATTTGATCTCCGTGTGAAAGCGAGAGGTCAATCGTGGAAGTCGGCACGACGGGATAAAACGGAACGCCATTGTCTTTCGCGGCGAGGGCAAGCATGTACGTGCCTATTTTATTTGCCACGTCGCCGTTCGCGGCGGTGCGATCAGAGCCGACAAAACATTTTTGCGCTTTGCCCGCTTTGAGGAAATAGCCCGCCGTGTTATCGCTGATGATCTCGTAGGGGATGTTGTATTGCTCCAGTTCCCACGCGGTGAGACGCGCTCCCTGCAAGCGCGGACGAGTCTCATCTACCAACACGTGAATCTTTTTCCCTTGTTCGTGCGCGGTGCGGATGACTCCGAGCGCGGTCCCCCAGTCCACTGCGGCGAGCGCGCCTGTGTTGCAGTGATGGATGATCGTATCGCCGTCGTTGATTAACGTCGCGCCGTGCTCTGCCATGCGCTTGTTGATTTCCACATCTTCATCGGCTATCTTCTGCGCTTCCCTTAACACAGCCTCTCGCAACTCATCCGCCGATCCGTTTACGGAGTACGCAATACGCAATACCCTGTCCACCGCCCATGCAAGATTCACTGCGGTGGGACGCGAAGCCTTCAACGTGGACGCGGCAGATTCCAAATCGGCGAGCAGGTCGCCCGTCGAAGTGGAAGCGGATTCGAATCCCGCGAGCGCGAGTCCGAAAGCGGCAGTCGCTCCGATGGCGGGCGCGCCGCGTACGACCATATCCGTAATCGCTTGCGCGACGGATTTGTGATCGTTGTACGATGCGACTTCGAAGCGCGCGGGCAAAACCCGCTGGTCTATCATTTTGACTTGGTTGTCTTCCCAGAATACGGTTCTCATGGGGGACATTTTACTCGTAAATTCGTCTTGCAAAAACCTTAACATCGCAGACAATCCGTGCAATAATACGGCGTTTGCGAAATAAACTCTTGTGCAAGCAACTTAGCCACAGAGATCACAGAGTTCTCAGAGAAAACCTCAAAACCTCTGGGTTCTCTGTGGCAAATAAGCAAGAGAAAAAATTTAAAATTTGCAGGAGGACCAATGTTCACCAAAAAGCGCGCGTTGTTCTTTCTGACCTTCGCGGTCATAGTCTCGCTGGCAATCGTTTCATGCGGACCAGCATCACAACCCACGGCGACTGAAGAACCCGCCTCTCCAACAGGTTCTGAAACAGGTTCGGAAAAAAGTATCACCATTGTCATCGGCGAAGACCCGCCATCGTTTAACCCGATGGTCGCGGATACCGGCTACGACGCGCTGGTGATGGAACTCGTTCTGCTCGGCATGGCAGACATTGACCCGAACGGAAATGTTTTCCCCGAACTCGCCGCAGAATTACCCACTGTTGAAAATGGCGGCGTGACGATTGACGACGAAGCGGGGACCATGGCGGTCACATGGACGATGCGCCAGGATGTGTTGTGGCAGGACGGCAATCAAGTGACCGCTGACGATGTGTTGTTCACTTGGAATGCGATCACCGATCCAGTCAACGGCACATGGATTCCCGGCATTGATTACATTGATTCGGTCGAGCAGTTGAGCCAGAATTCCTTCGTCGTCAACTACAACACCATTTATCCCGGCTACCTCACACAATTCGGCGGCGAGCAGATCGCCATTTGGCCCGCGCATTACTGCGACATCGAGCAGGGATTCCTCGCATGGGACTGCGGACGCGAACCGTTGAGCGACGGTCCTTTCGTGCTGCATGATTGGGTCGCGGGCGATCACATGACATTCCACAAGAACGACAATTATTATCTCGCGCCGAAACCCAGCCTCGATCAGGTGATCGTGCAGATCGTCCCTGACGATGCCGTGCGCAAGACGATGATGTTGAACGGCGATGCGGATATTGACATGTGGATCAACGCCAACACGGCGAAGGACCTCGAAGGTTCGGAAAAAGCAAAGGTCAGTCTGAGTCCGACCGACCGTTGGGTGATGCGGCTGTACTTCAATCTCGCGGCAAAAGGGACGGTGGATCCGGTGGCGACTCCTCACCCCATCCTTTCTGACGTCAACGTGCGGAAAGCGATTCGTTCCGCTGTGGATGTTGACACCATCTCCTCCGAAATTTTCTACGGGCTGACCACCCCCACATGGACGGAGTTCTTCCGCCCGCCGTATCAATGCAATGTGCCGCGCCCCGCGTTCGATCCTGAAGGCGCAAAAGCGATGCTCGAAAAAGCAGGCTGGACCGATTCAGACGGCGATGGAGTCCGAGAATGTCACGGTTGCTCCACCGGCGCGCCCGAAGGCTACAAAATGGAAATGGAATTCATCACCTATGCTGAATTCGGCGAACCGCTCGAATTGACTCAACAACTCATCGCGGAAGAACTCGGCGACATCGGAATCAAGATGAATATCACGGTCGTCGAAGGCAGTATCCTGTGGGATCAAGCCGAGAACGGCGGCATCGAACAAAGTGGCAACTACGATATTGACATTTGGGACGACGGGTACGCGGGCGTTGACCCCACCGATTACATTTGGGAACTGTATTCGCAAGAAGCGCTCGTGCCGGGTAGCGGCTACAACGTGATGCGCTACGACAATCCCGAAGTGGACGCGCTGATCGACGAAGCGTACACGCTCGATGAAGCCTCGCGCAAAGAAACGTTCTGCAAAATCGCAGACATCCTCAATGAAGATGTGCCGCTCGTGTATCTCTTCACCACTCCCAACCTCGAAGCCTACTCCGCGCGGCTTGTCGGCGTGCAGTCCACCGTCAACGATCTGGTCACATGGAATATCGCCGATTGGACATTGAAATAATTTTGCCGCTGAGTCACGGAGACATTGAGAATCAAAAAAATCATTAACCGCGAAGACCGCGAAGGACGCGAAGAATTAATTTCTTTGCGCTCTTAGCGTGCTTCGCGGTTAAACATTCTCAGACTATTCGACTAAGCAACTAAGTGACTAAGCGACTAAGTAACTAAGCGACTAAGTAACTACCGGACTAGATGACTACATACATCCTCCGCCGCCTCATTCAAACGGTCGGCTTGCTGTTCCTCCTCAGCGTGATCCTCTTCACGCTGGTCAACGTCGCGCCCGGCGGACCCATCACCGCGTATGCTGGCAGGCGTCCGCGTCCCGAACGGATCGAACAACTCAAACGACAGTTCGGGCTTGACCAGCCTCTTCCCCTCCAATACGTCTACTGGCTCGTCGGCAACGACTGGACAAAAATCGACTCCGACGGCGATGGCATCAAAGATGAAGCCGGCTCACGCAAAGGAATCCTGCGCGGCGATTTCGGTCTTTCGTATCGCACGCGCAAACCCGCGCTGGACGAAATTGCGTCGCGCCTTCCCAACACCGTCTACCTCATGTCCATCACCATGCTGGTCGCGCTCATCATCGCCATCCCGCTCGGCATCTACTCCGCCATCAAACAATATTCCCTCTTCGACTTTTTCGCCACAACATTTTCCTTCGCGGGTCAAGCCATTCCAGAATTTTGGCTGGGGCTTCTGCTCATCATCATTTTCTACGCGTGGTTAAAAAATCCCTGGACAGGAGAACCCCTTTTACCCGCTGGCGGCATCTCCTCCCTAGACGGCGGATTCTCCCTCTCCGACCGACTCGCCCATCTGGTTCTCCCGGTTCTTCCGGGACTTTGGGCTGGGTCGCCTGGTACTCGCGTTTTCTCCGTTCGAGCATGCTCGAAATCCTCCCGTTGAACTATCTCAAATCGGCGCGCGCCCGCGGACTCACCGAACGTAACGTCATCTTCAAACACGCCCTCAGCAACGCGCTGATTCCCATCGTCACCTTGCTCGCGCTCGACCTGCCCTATATTTTCACCGGCGCGGTGTTGATCGAATCCATTTTTGCATGGCCCGGTATGGGACGTCTCTACTACCAATCCGCCGTTGACCGCGATTATCCGTTATTGCTCGCGGTCCTCATCATCGGCGCGGCATTCATCATCCTCTGCAATTTAATTGCTGATGTTCTCTATGCCTACCTCGACCCGAGGGTGAGGTATGAATAAGTTATCCGTCCTGAGCGGAGTGAGAAGCGTAAGTTGCGACGAACGAAGACGAAGGATACTCCGCTCAGGACGGAGTCTGGCAAAGAGCGCATTTAAAACTCCGAAGGAGTGAAATGATTATCGATTCGCATAATACGGATTGCCAACCCCGAAGGGGTGTCATAATTTTGCATGAGGACATATCACCCCTTCAGGGTTTGATGGTGATTTGCGCCATTTTCTATAAATCTGCCATCCCTTCGGGATTGATAGCGTGAGAGGCAAGTGAATAAAATTTCTCGCTGATAAGTGATATTCTGCGGTTAGCAGAGCCACTCTACCATCGTCATAGTTCATGAACAACCAACCTACCAACCTCTCCTCCACCATCTGGAAACGCTTCACCCGTCATCGCGGCGCGATCGTGGGTATGGTCATCATCAGCATCATCCTCGTTGTGTGTGTGTTCGCTTTCGTCTCGCCGTTCGATTCTGAAAAATCGAATCTCGCCGAAAAATATTTACCTCCATCGTCCACATACCTCCTCGGCACCGACGCGCTCGGGCGCGACCTGCTCACGCGCATCCTCTACGGCGGACGCATCTCGCTAGCCGTCGGCGGTATCGCTGTGGCAATTTCACTCCTCATCGGAGTCCCTGTCGGCGCGTTGGCTGGCTACTACGGCGGCAAAATTGACACCGTCCTCATGCGCATCACAGACGCGTTTCTATCTTTGCCATCTTTCCTCGTTTTGATCCTGCTCGCGGCGATATTGCGCGAAGTGGAACTCCCCATCTTTCAACGTAACAGCGTGTTGACCATCAGCCTCGTCATCGGCATCCTCTCGTGGATGACGTTTGCCCGCCTCGTCCGCGCCGCCTTCCTCACCCTGCGCGAAATGGACTATGTCTCAGCCGCGCGCGCCCTCGGCTCCTCCGATGGACGCATCATGCTCGGTCACATCCTCCCCAATGGGATCGGCGTCGTCATCGTCGAAGCGACCTTGCAACTCGGCTACGCCATCATTCAAGAGGCAGGCTTGAGCTTCCTCAACTTTGGCATCCAGCAACCAACTCCCTCGTGGGGCAATCTCATTTACACCGCGCAGGATCACTTCACCAAATACCCGTGGCTGGCAATCTTCCCAGGCATAGCCATCTTCCTCACCATCATCTCCGTCAACTACATCGGCGACGGTCTCCGCGACGCGTTCGATCCATATAAGGTGATGGAGAAGGTTGGGGAATGGACGTGAAACTTGTTAAGGAGTTTTACTTATCATCCCGTCTCAAGGAGGAGGAGGAGGACCGCCACCATCATCATCGTCTGGTACAAATAATAATCTTTTTTTCAGTACATCTTTCATATACAATATCCTATCTAAATTTTAATTAGTCTGATTCAAGAAATAATGAATATGTGAGCTTTCTGGGAGACAGGTCGGATATCTGCCAAACTACACGAGATAAATTGTTATCCGAAAAATCTATCCGATAGGCTCCTATCGAAGGGGTTCGATGGAATGCTTTCCACTTTTTACCTCTTGGGGCAATGAATTCAATACTGAGTTCACTTGTCACGTGAGTTACACCCAAAGACCCGTGGGCATTTCCAGTTTCGATAAGTTCCTTCCATTCGCCAAGACGCTTGCACTCAATAGTTAGGGGTGAAAGTTGGTTTTCTTCACTAGGGTGATCAAGAAAAATAGCGTAACGAATTTTGCCTTCATTTCGAGATAATTCAATGACATCCAAGGGAGTCTCGTCAATCGGATTTCTAGCCGAAACGTTCATAGTGAAGCCTCTCGGAGCGTTGTCGGGGATGCTGTAGCCTTTATAGTAAAAATAACCCTTACATCGAACTGGAATAACGACTAGTTCTTCGCGAAGAAAATCGTTTCCATTTTCATCAACAGTATAAACCAGCCTCCATTTGCCAATAGTTATATCTTCCTGTAGAAAATATAAGCGTTGCAAGATTCTGAAAACGCGCTGAGTGTTGGATAATCCAAACAAATGAGGGTTCATTTCTTGCCAATATATGCGCCTGAGTCCTATATCGAGAAAAAGCGTTACGTATGCAGCAATTACAAAAGTTATTAGAAGATGAATGAAAACTCGCGAAGATACAAATTGCGGGAATTTCTCAATTTCATCGGGTACTCCGAGAGGTTCTGCAAGTTGCCAAATAGCAAGGTAAATCGTTACAAAAACAATAAGGTAAGCAATAGTAATTCCCCACCAATTTCTTTGTAACCATTCCAAAGGCTTCCTAAACATATTCTACTCCCATCATAGCTCGGAACTCATTCTCGAGATTATAATTCAAAATATATGTCACCGCATTTGTTCATCCAAATCCTCGGCTGGACGGGTTCCGTCCTCTTCCTCCTCGCCTATGCGTTGGTCTCGCTCAAAAAAGCGGATGGCGATTCACTGCTCTATCAAGGCATGAACATCGTGGCGGGCGCGTTCCTCGTCATTTACACATTCACGCTCGGCGCATACGCCACCACAGGTCTCAACGCGGTGTGGGTCGCCATCGGTCTGTTCACACTGGGGCGCAAATGGCTCAACCGACGTTAACCCCACACATCACGCCCAACGCGCGCGTGGACGAGATCGAACGCGGCTGGCGACTCTCCATCCCTGCTGGGAATGCAAACGAATATCGCAACGCGCAATTGGATGATTACGCGCGACTCTCACGCCGACGATTCCCGCATCGCTTCCCTCTCCGCCTCAGCCTGCTCGCCCGCACCTCAAGCGACTCCATCCCTGGGACGTGGGGCTTCGGCTTATGGAACGATCCGTTTGGGTTGTCGCTCGGCTTCGGAGGGAATCCGTTTCGAATGCCCGCGTTACCGAATGCGGTTTGGTTCTTCGGCGCGTCGAAAGAGAATTATTTATCTTTCAAAGACTTCCGTCCTGAGCGGAGCGAGGAGCGTAAGTTGCGACGAACGCAGTCGAAGGACGCTTCGACTACGGGCTTCGCAACCAACGCTCAGCCCTCCGCTCAGCGCGGAGTGGCAAATGGATTCATGGCGCAAACATTTCGTTCGCCAACATTTCATCCGTTGTTGATTCTCGCGGGGATAGCGTTTCCGTTTTCACGAAAGATGACGCGTCGAATGTTGGGAAGCATCATCGGCGAGGACGGAGTCGCCGTCAGCGTGGATAATACCGAATGGCACAGATACAGCCTCACTTGGGGAGAGAAGCGAGTGTCGCTCGAAGTGGATAACGTCCAAGTGTTTGAGTCGGCTGTGAGTCCGAATCCGCCTCTGGGGTTGGTCATCTGGATAGATAATCAATACGCATCGTTTACCCCCGATGGGAAAATCGGGTTCGGTGTTTTGGCAAACCCCGAACCCGCGTGGTTGGAAATTAGAGAACTGGAGATTGGAGACTAGAGATTAGAAGACCCAAAAGGCTGGAAGATATGTTCGGAGCAGTGCATCAATGATCAAGCCGAGCAAAATGTAGCCGCCGAATTGACGATTGTGTTGGAAGGCGAAGCCCGAAAACCAAACGGGCCAGAACGCGCGGGCTTGTTCAGGGGCTTGCGCGGGTTTGGGATGATTCAAAACCTTGATTGCGTTCAACGCATCTTTGGACGCGAGAAAGACGATGAGCATGGCGGGGGTGAAATAGCGCGAGACGAAGACGAGATACGCGATGACAACATAGATGAGGACGATGGCGACTTGATCGGCGCGTCGCGCGAACGCCTCACCCACGCGGACAGGGAACGTGCCGACGCCTTTGGCTTTGTCGTCGTCGTGTTTGTCAATGTGCTTGGCGATGTTGATGCTCGCAACGCCGAGACCATACGGCACGCCCGCCAATACCGCGCTCCACACATTGGACATGACGATCTCGTGTCCGCTGAACAATGCCAGCACATAATACACGCCGCCGATGATGATGGGACCCCAAATGAGGAAGATCGTAAATTCGCCAAGTCCCCAATATTTGAACGGATAGGTGTACGCGAGCAGAGCAATCGCGCCGAAGACGAATAATCCGATCACGGTTGTGTTGAAGCCTGTGCTCAGAAAGACGTACACACCTGCGAGCGTTGCGAGAAAGCCGCTCGCCAAAAACCAACGGATCTGTTGCGCCTTGGTGAAGAATCCCTGCACAAGCGGATGGACGCCGTATTGCGTGCGGAAGTAGTTATCCTTGTCCACGCCGCGTGAGAAATCGGTGTAATCGTTGAGCAGGTTGTTTGTGCCGTGCGCGATGAACAAGCCGAAGGTCACGATGAGGAAGGGAATCCACGAGAAGTAGCCGTCGCGCGCGGCGAGGATGCCCGCGATCACGCAGGAATAGACGGTGACCAACGTCACTGCCGAGCGCGTGGCGATCAGCCATTTCGAGACCACGTCGAGCGCGTCCCATTCTTTTTTGCTGTCCATTTTGATGAGTTGCCAAGAGGCTTTGCGCCACATGGCGAAGTTGATGTTCATTGGTTACTCCTTTTTTCCACAGCCGCAGAGTTCACAGAGACTTTTGAGATAAGAGCCTAAATCACTGCGCTCACTTCGGCTGATGTTCCTGGTGTCGGTGCTTCACGAAAGCTCAGGCGACACGATTCGCTGTGAAAATCGAACTACGTCAAGAACCTATTTTCGTTTTCGGTTTCAAAAATTATACTCGCAACATGCGCCATCGGTTACAATTCGACCCCGTCAAGAAAAAACCTGGAGGAGTTAATGTCTAACACGAACGAAGAATACATCCCCGCGCTGAGTTATCGCTTTCTCACGCCGTTTTTCGATTTCATTCAAAAATATATCGTGCGCGATACGCGCTATAAATCGTTGTTGATCCAACAGGCGAACATTCAGCCCGGTCAAGCGGTTTTAGATTTGGGTTGCGGCACAGGGACGCTGGCGATCATGGCAAAGGAGGCGCAACCCAGCGCGGAGGTGACGGGTCTCGACGCCGACTCCGACATGCTGAAGGTGGCGCGCTACAAATCGGGGGAACGCAAAGCACATGTGAAGTTTGACGTCGGCTTCACCAACAAACTCCCCTACCCCGATGCGTCGTTTGACCGCGTGATGTCCAGCATTATGATCCATCACTTGAAAACGCCAGACAAAATAACGACCGCCAGCGAGGTCTTCCGTGTGTTGAAACCTGGCGGACAGTTACACATCATTGACTTTGGCAAGCCGCGCACGTGGTATGGAAAGTTGATCGGTCCGTTTTTGCACAAGTTCGAAGAAGCCAACGATAACATTGACGGAAAACTTCCTGAAATCTTCGGGGCGCCCGGGTTGAAGACGGAGATCGTCGGTCACTTTTTGACGTTCTTTGGAGATCTGGCGTTTTTGAAGGGCGTGAAGTGATTTGACGATGGACAATAGACCATCGTCCATCGTCTCAAAATGAAATTGTTCTGAGCGCGACGCCTACAAGAAGATCACAAACGCCACAATGATCGCCAATTGCGCCATGGGATAAAAACTGGCGCGGTCGAAGAGCATTGCCGCCATGCGCCCTTCGCTTTGTTGGCGGAAGAGGTCGAAGCCGGGTTTGAGGAGCAGGATGAGACCGGCGAAGGCGGAGGCGAGCAGGTAGGGCAAGCCGAGGGTTAGCGGCGAGACGCGCGGCAGGATCAGGCTGAACGTCACGGTAAGAGCGAGGGCAAACAGGACGATGACGCCGGCGGTCCGCGTCCCAAAGTGAAGCGGAATCGTTTTGGCGTTGACTCGTTTGTCTTCCGCCGTATCGTTCCAATCGGCGGGGATGTTCTGCCCGCCAATCTCCCATACGAAAATCCAAATCAAGACAAGCGCTACTTTCGAGAGATCGGGGTTCGGGTCAACCACAAAGATGGCGGCGATGGGTCCGCTGGATTTGACGAGTCCGCTGACGAAGGTGCGCAGATACGTGACTTTGAGCAGCAGCACATAGATCACTTCGAGGATTGCGGCGGAGGCGAGAATGACAACGATAAAGGGATTGAGGACATACGCCCCGATCATCGCAACGACAAACCAACCCGCGAACCAAAGCGCGCCATGGCGAATGCTGAGGGCGTTTCGCGCGAGAGGATAGCGCAAATCGGAAGCCTCGACCGAATAACCGGCGTTGATGCCGCCTGCGAATTTTTCTTTATCTACGGCAATCCCAACGAGGTCGTTGAGCGCATAGATCGCGGTATAAGCCGCGAAGGCGGTGAAGAGGGATAGGACGATGGTCCAGAACGGCGGGAATGCGCCCAACCACAACAAGGCAACAAAGCCCGGCATGGCGAGGTCTAAAACTCCGTGAGTAGTTCTCGAAAGCGCGAAGAATCGCTTCATGTATGTCTCCAATGTACCGCAAAGTTTACTTTGCGCTTTTGCTTTTAATAAAATGCGCCATGTAGTTCACGTCTTCTTTATTCGGCGCAACCTTCCAGCCGCGCGTGATGGGATTGTACATCAGGCTGGCGAGGCGCGCAAAATCAAGCCCCGACTCGCGGTTCCACTGCTTGAGTTCGCTCGGGCGGATCAACATCGAGTAGGTATGCGTGCCGCGCGCCAACAGACGCAGAACATATTCGCCCATGACGATGGCAAACAGAAACGCTTTGGGCGTGCGGTTGATCGTGGAGAAGAACGCCTGCCCGCCGGGTTTGAGCGCCTTCGCGCATGCCGCCACCACTTTGCCCGGCTCCGGCACATGCTCAAGCATTTCCATACAAGCGACGCCGTCGAACGTCCCCGCCTCTCGATCCGCCACATCCTGGACGCTTTCGTAGCGATAATCAATTTGGAGATTCTGACTCTGCGCGTGACGTTTCGCCACCTCGACGGACGCTTCGGACAAGTCTAAGCCTGTTACCCGCGCGCCGGCCTTTGCCAACGCCTCAGAGAGGATCCCCCCGCCGCATCCCACGTCGAGGATCTTCGGGTTCGCGGGGAGTTGCTCCATGATGAACTTCGTCCTCAGCGGGTTGATGATGTGCAAAGTGCCCATCTCGCCTTTCAAGTCCCACCAAATACTGGAGAAGTGATCGAACCGATCGATCTCCCGTTGATGAACATTGTCAAAGGATTTCATATTCTTTGGTCATCCAATCTTCCAAAATTTTTACAGCAGATTCAATTTCAGTCGCGCTAATATCGTTGAGGAAAGTACAGCCGCCAATACCATGCGGCATGGGAACGCGCTGTAGTCCGTTACGATGATACGTGCGTTCGATCAACGAGGAGTAAAGCAGGCTGGGGTCGAGGATAGAGGCGTTGAAAGCGAAGCCCAACTCGCGCGTCAAGCGGAAGATGCGTTCTGCGTCAGAATCCGTCAACAAGTTGCGTCCGCGCGCAATCAGCGTGGAGAGGAGGATGTCAAGCAACACTGCCTCGCCGTGAAGCAAATTCGCCTCGTGCCGCGTCTCCAATCCGTAGCTGAAGGTGTGACCGAAATCCACCTTGCGGGCAAGTTCTGCCTCGAAAAGATTCGGCTCCAACTCCTTGATCATGCCGGTGATGGCGCGGTCGAGTAGGACGTCGCTTTCTCCATTTTGAAAATGCGACGCCACACTTTGCGCTCCATGCAATTCAAGCAGGTCGAACAATTCGGCATCGCAGACGACGGCAAGTTTGATGATCTCGCACACGCCGTTGAGGAGGTGACGGCGCGGAAGGGTTTTGAGAAGCGTTTTGTCGAGCAGAACAGTTTGAGGGGCATGAAAAGCGCCGAGGCGATTCTTGTTGCCGTTGAAGTTAAAGCCGGTCTTGATGCCGATGGAGGCGTCCACATACCCCATCAACGTGGTCGGTACTTTGATGTACGGCACGCCGCGGCGATGACTCGCCGCCACGAAGCCCACCAGGTCGGTGAGCACGCCGCCGCCGATGGCAATGATCGGCTCGTCGCGGCGATGAATCGGAAAAAGGTCGAGTTCATGCGCAAGGGCGAGGTAGTGATCCAGCGTCTTGTTTTCCTCGCCGCCGGGAAAGATAACAATACGCGCATCCACATGATGAAAATCAAAATACGCGCGGATGGCGGCGCCGTGATATTTTTCCACGTTGGCGTCCACCACCACAAAGCGGCGCGCGTCTTCGATCTTGCCGACCGAAAGCAACGCCCAATTTTGCGGGTGGAACAAGCCCGAGGTGTTGATCACCTCGTATTCGATTGTGTGTTGATAGGTGACTTTGCGCGTGGTCATTCTCGTCCCAACTCTACACGATCTGACGCCAGTCTGCTTTCGCGTCTAACACCCTTTGCGCGAGAGCCTGCGCCATCTCGAGGCTGTGATTCTTATAATTGCCGCATTGTTCGATGTTGGCGTAAGGGACTTCGGCGGCAACCAAGATATCATTTAATATTTTTTCGTACACATCCATCACGGCTTCGGAGCGTCCTTCATTGAGCAAAACCAGATAGAAGCCGGTCTGGCATCCCATCAAACCGATGGAGATGAAATTCTGCGGCATATACTTTTGGAATCCCCACAATAAGAAATGCTCAAAGGAGTGCATTTCGGTGGATGAGAGGAAAACAGAATTCGGCAGGTTGATCCGCAAATCCACCGAATAGACCACGTCGCCAGCCGCGCCCGGTTTCGCAGAGCGCAGTTTGACGTGCGGGGCTTTCAATCTGCGATGGTCGAGTTCGCCGACGGTGGCTGTCTCCCAACCGAGTTGTTCGAGGTTGATCATAAAAATACTCCAAAGGCAAACTGGAGTTTGCCATACTATACAAACAAAGGCAAACTGAAGTTTGCCGTACTATACAAACTTTGACAAATGTTTGTAACTATCCGCGAGCGCTTTTTCCCACGACGCCACATGGTGATACAACTCCACCGAGGCATAGCCGGAGAAGCCGTTGTCTTTGAGGGTCTTGAACGTGGCGGCAAAATCCATCGTCCCCTCGCCGGGGATCTCGTGGAAGTGGACAATGCCCGTCAACGTGTTGGCGACCATCTTATCCATCAGAAGTTTTCCGTTTGTGTCTTTCGTGCTTCGCAAATAGATGATGATCGGGCGAGCGCGTTCCAGCACATCGTAAGTCAAGCCCGGAACCGAAATGAGGTAGACGAAAATTTCGCTCTCAAACGGAGACTGCCCCGCATACAGGCTGTTGTAATCCACAAAAGCGGGCGGCACGGAGATGTTCACCGATCCCAGAATCGCTTCGATCAGTTTCTTTTGCTTTGCGCCGGGGGGCTCATCGTAAAAATAAATCGGGTGATCGGGGTCAACTAAAAGATAATCCGCTGTCTCGGGGAAGTAGATCAGGTATTTGGCAAAGTTCAAATCCATCTTGAGGTCGTCACTCGCCTTCACCAGCTTTAGGTTATAACCCTCCTGCGAATCGGACACGTGCAAAAACTTCGCGCGCGGCGCGGCTTTGCCCAGCGCCTCAAGATAGTTCGTCTCGGAGCAATAGTTATGATTCAGATCGAGGTGCAATTGGAAACGCGATGAACCGATCTCATCCACGAGATCCATGCCCTGCTCGAGCGTCTCGATGTACATGCCGGGCTCAGGCTCGATCAACAATGTGATGTTGTCGTCGTCGCGCAACGACGAAAGGCATTGATGGATACTATCCACCAGCAACTCGCGCGGATTGACAGACGGGTTGCTCACATGCTCATCGCGGATGAAGCCGCTTCCAAACGAGACGAGCGGTATGCCCAGCCTGCGGGCAACATGCACTCCCCTGCGGACAAGCTCAATGCGGCGTTTGCGTCCCGCCAGATCGGGAGTCATCAACGAAGGTTCGTGCGGACGCTGCGGCGTGAAGAAATGCGAGGCGGTGGACATGCAAGCCGCGGTCACTTCCAGCGAGTCGAGCTTCCGCTTGATCGCGTCGAGATCGTCGTCGGTCAGGTTGAACGGGTTGAATTGGTCGCGGTGAAACGAGAGTTCCACGCCGGGGTAGCCCGCTTTGTCCACCACTTCGATGGCGCGCAAAAAATCGAGGTTGGTTAACCCAAAGGTGCTGTAACTGAGTTTGATCATCATGCGCTCCGAAATACAACTCGTTTCCAACCGTGAAGTTCTTGATGCTGAAGTTCTTGACGCAATTGCGCTGCGTCTGCACGAAGTTCTTGACGTAGTTGTACTGCGTCAAGGCAGGCGACACGTTGCCTGAACTTTCGTGAAGACCGTCTATGACAAGCGATTTTCTCGTACTCCAGGGTTTCTAACAACGCGAAGAAGCGAGCCGGTCTTTGCAAACGCAAGGATTATACTCCCGTTTGTGAAAATAGATACAATCCGACCCGGCATTATCCGCTTTTCCATCAGGATGAGGGCGATTCGCTCGCCGGGCTGGCTTGGTCCGCCAGCGGAAGCGTGAAGTAAAACGTGGCGCCCTCGCCCACCCGGCTCTCCACCCAAATTCTGCCGCCATGAAATTCAACGATCCTCTTGGCAAGCGCCAAGCCCACGCCTGTCCCGTCGATCTTTGGATTCAACCGGTTGAACAAGCCAAAGATCTGCTCATGATATTGCGGCGCAATGCCTATGCCGTTATCGCGCACAAAGATCGTTACAAACCCATTCTGCGGTTCCTTTTGCCCGCCTATTTCAATCTGCGGATTCGATTGATCGCCCATGAATTTCAACGCGTTGTCGAATACGTTTTGTAGAACTTCCAAGAGGCGGCTCCGGTCTCCATAGAGGAAAGGCAGATCATCCTCAATGGTGATACGGATTTTTCTTTCCGCCAGGCGACCCTGGAGCAAGCCGAGAGTTTCGTCAATTAATGCTTTGAGCGCTATGACAGTGGGCGGATTCGTCAGCCTCCCAATCCTTGAAAGCTCAAGAAGGTCGTCCAATAGTTTGCGCATTTTCTCCGTTGCATCGCCAATGCGCCGGAGATCGCCTTCAAGCCGCTCCACATTTCCCGAGCGCGCGTCTTCGGGGAGAAAACCGAGGAAACCTTTGATCGTGATAAGCGGCGCTTTCAGGTCATGCGAAACCGTGTAGGCGAATTGCTCCAGTTCGGCATTTTTGGCTTCCAATTCCCTGATCAAGTCCTCGCGTTCTTGTTGAACCTGCTTTTGTTCGGTGACATCCTGAACCGCGCCATAAATGCCGATCAATGTATTTTGTTGCGAATCCAAAACAGGATGAGCATAATTTCTCACCCAGCGGATCGAGCCGTCTTTATGAACGGTCCGCAATTCTGAGATCACCGTTTCGCCCCTGCGAATTTTGTCCATATCGCGCGCGTCCTTCTCGATATCGTCGGGGTAGATCGTAGCCACCCACCCGCCGCGCTCATTGAATTCTTGCACCGTATAGCCCGATATCCGCTCGAACGCTCCCGCCACCCAGTTAAGCGCGATGTCGCCCTTTTCGTCCTGTATGTTGGAGAACACATAATCGGAGGTGACCGACGAGATCAAACGATAGCGTTCTTCGCTTCTACGCAGTTCTTCTTGCCGCTCCGCTTCCACCCTGTTGCGGTGGCTGATCGAAACTAATACCAGCACAGCGCTGATGAGAAAAGCGGAGAGAGGCCCAATGATGGATTCAAAATCGGCAAAAGATTGCGGCGCGGCAAAGGGAATGGAAAGCAGGATTGCCGCCTCAACGACCGCAAAGAGAATAGTTAGTTTGAGCGAGAGTAATATCCCAGCCAGGATCAGCCCTGGGATCAGATAATAGATGGTTGTCACAGGAGATGAGGACGTGCCGGAAACGATATTGATGAAGATGACCACCGGGAACATAATGAGGATCGACAACGCCGAAGCGCGGTAGAAACCAGCGCGATTCACAACGTAAGACCCAACCAGAAAAACATACCCATACCAGGGAGGCTGGTAACCCGGGATAGAGGCGAGGTAATAACCATCCACGCCCATAAAGATCACGATCATGATCAATAGAAAGATATTCAGCAGGCGCGACTTATGACGGAGCGCAATATCCTCCGCGATCTGAGGAGGTTCGATGAATGCTTCTTGCAGTCGCCGAAAGGGAGAGTGAGACATGGGTTAGCGCGCAGACTCGGACTGGGAGGGAAGCGTAAAGTAGAACGTGGCGCCTTTCCCCGCCTCGCTTTCGACCCACAATCTGCCGTCGTGGAATTCGACAATTCGTTTGGCGAGCGCCAGCCCCACACCGGTCCCATCGGCGCCCGGGTCTAGTTTATTGAACAAACCAAAGATTTTTTCATGGTATTCCGGCGCGATGCCGATTCCATTGTCACGGACAAACAGGATCGGCTTGCCGCCTTCGCGCCCAGCCTGCCCAATTTCAATCGTCGGGTCGACCTGATCGCCCATATATTTGGCGGCATTGTCAATCAGGTTCTGCAAAAGTTCCAATAAACGCTGGTGGTCGCCATATACAACCGGCAGGTCCGGCTGAATCAAAGTTCGCGCGCCGCGCGCCTGCAGGCTTCCTTCGGTCAATTCGAGCGCTTCTTCGACAAGTTCTCCGAATGAAACCATCTGTGGAGGATTCAGCGCCCTCCCAACGCGCGAGAGTTCCAGCAGGTCTTTCAACAAGTCTTGCATTTTATACGCGGCGAGGTAAATGCGCTGGACATCCTTCCGCAGTACTTCCATATCGCCGCGCTTGAGATCTTCTTCGAGATAGCCCAAAAAACCTACGATGGTCACCAACGGAGACTTTAAATCATGCGAGACGGTATACACAAACCGTTCGAGTTCCGCATTTTTTGCCTCCAGTTCGTTGATCAGTTTTTCACGTTCGGTGGCTATCCATTTGACGAGAGACACATCCCGGATCATCGCCATGACGGTATCGGAGTCGATGGATATGATCCGGGCTTCGAACGTTTTGCGCTCCCCGCTTTGCGGCATCTGATATTCAAACGCGTTTACCTGGCCCGATTCCAGCGCGCGAGTTATGGCGAATGCCGTCTGTTCCGCGAGCGGCGGAAGCACCTCCGACACTTTTTTACCGAGGAATTCCTCAGGCGGCATCAATGGGTCGAACAACGCGGATGGGACAAATCGCAAAATCGTTCCATCGCGCTGTAACTCGAAGAGCATATCGGGAATTGCGTCGAATATGGCGCGCATGCGGCGTTCGCTTTGAAAGAGGGCGTCTTGAGCCTGTTTTTGTTTTGTGACATCCAGAAACAAGGAGAGAATCGCGGGCTTGTCATCGAAATCGATCAACTCATAATACGCGTCTGTGATCTTCGTCTCGCCTGCGGCGGAAAAAAATTCGTAGACGGGGTTGTGGATTGTTTTCTCCTCGCGCAGTTTTGTAACGAATTTTCTCCGCAGTGATTCATCCTCCCAAATCCCCAATTCAATAGAGGTGCGCCCCAGCGCCTGGCTTGGAATAAAACCGGTTAACCTCCAATACGCCGCATTAGCGTCGAGCAACCGTCCCTCGTTGAGGCTGGTCAGAACGATCGCAATCGGGCTGGATTGAAAAATGCTGCGGAATCGTTCCTCGCCTTCGCGCAACGCTTTTTCCGCGCGCAACCTGCCCGCAAAATCCTCTTGAGTTTTTTCATGATCATCGCGCAGAATTTTGATCAATAAAAAGATGAGAAAAACCAGGAAGGCAAAGATCGCGGTCAGATCACGCGCGCGACCCAGCGCCGAATCGATCTGCGGGACCAAATCTCCGCGCAACTCGGCAATCGCCATGCCCCAAATCGCGACGATGCTTATCGCGGCAATGAAAATGGGAATTCGCCAGTCTGCCAACAGGGCGGCAATGAGAATAACGAGCATGTATACGTAAATCGCCAAGTCATGCACGCCATCCGAATACCATGCCCCGTAGGTCATCGCGCCCCACAACGAGAGCAAGGCGATGTTGGTGGCGGTATTCACATATCCCAATCTCAAAAGGAGGAGCAGAAGAAATTGTTCGACCAGCAAACCGAAGATGATGCTCGTTCTTGCGTCGAAGGATGCTTTCCCCTCGAGTAGATCGAAAAGAAGAATCAGCGCGCCGATGATCATCACCGCCCAGATCATCGAATGTAACAACCGCGCGGTCAAATTCCGCCGATCGGTTCCAAAGAGGGGTTGAAAGATTTTTCGAAAGCGACTGGTGTTCACGTGCCTGAAGCCTCCTCACGCAGTATAACACGGCGATTTTATCGTTAAACCCGAGGAGGCTTCCAAACATCCCCTGCTCTATGTAGCCTGCGGCGCGGCTATTTTTCGCTCACCGTGGAAAGCGCAGACAACGGAACGCGGCTAGCCCAATAGTTCTCCACCCAGAAGACGATTAAGGCAAGCCACACAATGCTGAAACCGATCAGCCGTGATTGGTCGAAGGGTTCGTCATAGACAAACACACCGATCAGGAATTGAATCGTCGGCGCGAGATATTGCAAGATGCCGATCATCGAAAGGGGGATCTGCTTCGCGGCGGAGGCAAACAGCAACAGCGGGATGGTCGTCACCACGCCCGCGCCGATCATCAGCAGGTCGGGAGTTGTTCCCGTGTGTAAAAATGCCGCGCTTCCATTGACTTCCGCCCATCCGAGATAAGCAACCGCGGGCAGAAAAAGTATCCCCGTTTCGAGTGTGAGACCGAACACCGAGCCAAGCGGCGCGAGCTTTTTCGTCAGTCCGTAAAATCCAAAAGTGAACGCCAGCAGTAGCGCGATCCATGGAAGGCGACCATACGCGAACGCGAGGTACGCCACCCCTACCGCGGCAAGCGCGACGGGAATCCATTGCGCAGAGCGTAATCGCTCGCGCAGGAAGATTACACCCATCAACACACTCAGCAAGGGATTGATAAAATAGCCCAAACTGGTTTCGACGATAAACCCCGCGTTGACCGCCCACACATACGTCAACCAGTTGACGCCGATCAGGATCGCGGCGATGAGATAAATTCGGAATGTCCGCGCGTTCAAGGCGGAACGAAAGTCATCCCATTGGCGCATGACCATGATGGTAACGATCAATAACAAAAATGACCACGCAATGCGATGCCCAAGCAATTCAATGGCAGGCACATCATGGAGCAATTTCCAATAGATCGGGAAGAACCCCCACAACGCATACGCGACAATGCCATTCAAAATTCCTTTATTCATTTTTCTCCTGAGCAATATGGATTTGTTTGAATCGGATGCGGCTATAACGCGCGACCTTACTAAAACGAGTGAATCGGTTGCCGCCCTGCATACCCGTCTTCGATCTCGTGCCAGAAGGCAATGTCGCCCTCTCCATGTTGCCAACATAAATACACTTCGCGTCCGTCTTTCAGCGCGGAGAAATCGAGCAAGCCGATGTTGATATCTTTGATCTGCGCGCCCGTATCCAGTATCTGATGAAGCAACGCGTCGAATTTTTCAAATTCAAGGACCATCTTGCTCAACGTGGGGTTGCCACCGTTCCCCGCAGACTTCTCGACGGCTGACCAAATTTCAGGCTGGTTGGCAAGAATCCGCTGGCGGATTTGCATCACTTCATCCATCAGCGGGCGGATGATCTTCAAGGTTTCATTAGCTTCCTGTACAGTAAAGTATTGTGGCATGGAGTGAGTATACACCAAACAAAAAGGCGGCTTATCGCCGCCTTTCTATCTAAATGTTTGCCCGTCGCAACCGCAAACTATTCGTCACCACGAACACACTGCTGAACGCCATCGCGCCTGCCGCAAGCATGGGATTCAACCAACCGAGCGCGGCGGCGGGGATCAGGATCACGTTGTAGAAAAAAGCCCAGAATAAATTCTGTTTGATCGTCGAGAGCGTCTTGCGCGAAAGCGAGATGGCGCGCGCCACGCCGCGCAGGTCGCCGCTCATCAACGTGACAGGCGCGGCGGCGATGGCGACATCCGTTCCAGTGCCGATGGCAATTCCAACATCGGCTTGCGCGAGCGCGGGAGCGTCGTTGATGCCGTCGCCGACCATGGCGATCACATTTACGATTTCAGATTTACGATTTTCGATTTTCGATTGGAGTTTCTTGACTTCGGACGATTTTCCTTCAGGTAAAACTTCAGCCAGCACTTCATCAATTCCGACTTGCTTGGCAATCGCCTCTGCTGTCTTTTGGTTGTCGCCTGTGATCATCGCAACTTTCAAACCCATGCGATGAAGATCATCAATCGCGTCTTTTGAATTTTCTTTCAGCGTATCCGCCACCGCGATCACGCCAGCGACTTGTCCGTCAACCGCGACAAGCATCGCAGTCTTCGCTTCGGCTTGCAAACGAGAGACTTCGGATTCGAGCCCATTCAAGGGATAGTTCCGCGCGTTCATCATGCGGAGATTGCCAACGGCAACGCTTCTTCCTTCGACCTCAGCCTGCACGCCATGCCCAGCCTCTGCCGCAAACCCAGCCGCTTCGCCCAAACCCAACCCCCGAGCCGTCGCCTCCGCCCAGATCGCCTCGCCAAGCGGATGTTCGCTTCCTTTTTCAACACTTGCCGCGAAACGCAGCAACTCGTCTACTTTCCACTTTCCATGTACCACAATATCCGTCACCGCGGGTTGACCTTTCGTGATCGTTCCCGTTTTATCCAACACCACAACATTGACTTTGCCCGCGCGTTCGAGCGCTTCGCTGTTTTTGAACAGCAATCCCAACTCCGCGCCTTTGCCTGTTCCCACCATCACAGCGGTTGGCGTGGCAAGTCCCATCGCGCAGGGACAGGCGATGACGAGAACGGCAACCATGTTGATCAACGCCGTGGTGAAGGGAGAATCAGAGAATTGGTAATTGGTAAATTGGGGGACAACGAAATACCAAATAGCAAAAGTTAGTAAAGCAATGCCAATGACCACAGGGACGAATACTGCCGAAACTTGATCGGCTAGTTTTTGAATCGGAGCCTTGCTCCCTTGCGCGTCTTCAACGAGTTTGATGATTCGCGCGAGCGCGGTCTCTTTGCCGACTTTTGTCGCTTCAAATTTCAACGCGCCGAGTTTGTTCAACGTCGCGCCGATGACCGCGTCGCCTTGCTTCTTTTCAACGGGAAGCGATTCGCCCGTCAGCATGGACTCGTCCACGCTGGACTTGCCTTCGATCACCACGCCGTCCACGGGAATCGTCTCACCAGGTTTGACGAGGACCACGTCGCCGACGCGCACATCGTCAATCGAAACGGAAGCCTCCTGCCCGTCGCGGATGACGCGGGCTGTTTTGGCGCGGAGTCCCATCAGTTTTTTAATCACTTCGGAGGTGCGTCCTTTTGCGCGCGCTTCCAAAAATTTTCCGAGTCGAATCAAGGTGATGATGACCGCGGCAGTCTCGAAATACACGTGACCAGCAATCGCGCCGAATGTAATGAACACCGAATAGATGTACGCGACCGACGAACCCATCGCGATCAACACATCCATGTTGGCAGAGCCGTTGCGCAGTGACTTGTACGCGCCGACGTAATATTGCCAGCCCACATAAAATTGAACAGGCGCGGCAACGAGCATCATCGTTAGGTTCACCCAACTTTCGTGCGCCCAATGCCCGAAGAAATTAAAATCGCGCAGCATCGAAAAAACAAACAACGGGACCGTGAAGATCAAACCGATGATGAACAGACGCCGCTGTTCCTGAATCTCATGTTCGCGCGCGATGGCTTCGGCATCTTCCGCTTCGCCGCCCAACTCCACCGCCTCAAACCCCGACTTTGAAATTGCCGCGCGGATCTCAGACTGACTCACCACTGTCGGCACGTAACGCACGCGCGCTTTTTCGTTTGCATAATTGACTTGCGCTTCGAGCACGCCCTCAAGACTCGCAAGCGACTTTTCAAGCCGCCGCGCATCGTTATCATCGGAGAGTCGCTTGATGATGATCTCGGCGTCGCCAGTCGCCACGCCGTATCCCGCGCGATTGACTCGGGCAATGAAATCTGTGATTCCCAGCTTGGCGGAATCAAAGTCCACAGTGGCGCGTTCGGACGAGAGATTGACAACCGCCGAGTTGACGCCATCGAGTTTCTTGAGGTTGCGTTCAACGGTCGCAACGCAGTTGGCGCAGGTCATGCCTGTGATGGGGAGAGTGAGTTGTTTTGTGTCGGACATACTATTTGTTATCTTCTTTCGTTCAATCTTCATCTAATGGATGTTCGATCTCGCCCGCCATAAAAGCGTCGGGGTTCTTTTCGAAAGCGCGCAGGCAGGCGGGGATACAAAAATATATTTGCTCACCGCGATAGATCGCGCTTGGGTAACCGCTGGTATCCGTCAACGTGCCACCGCAGACCGTCTTTGCTTTCGCGGCTTGCGGTTTATCAAATGGTTCTGACATGATTTTGAGTCCGTCGGCGTTAGAGAACGCAGACCACACTAATGAGATGAATGGTCGTGGTGTTCAGCCTGCTCGCCTTTATTCAAATATTTCTCGGGGTCTTTGTCGAATGACCTCTTGCAACCAGGCGCGCAGAAGTAGTACGTCACGCCTTTATATTCGGATGTGCCAGCCGCAGATTCGGGCGTTACGTCCATACCGCATACGGGGTCTACGAAAGGTTGTGTCATTTTGAATCTCCTTTTGAATGCATATCTTGGATAAGAATTTGTAGGGCGGGTTTTCAACCCGCCATTTGTCAATCTAGAAGGCGTCAGGCTAAAAGCCTGACCTACGAATGATTTTCGCAAGAGGTTTAATAGTTTTTACTGCGACAAATCAACGCGCCGCAACATTTGAGCATTGATCGCCACGACGATGGTACTGACCGACATCAACAACGCGCCTACGGCTGGTGAAAGAAGAATTCCAGCCGAGGCGAGAATTCCAGCGGCTAAAGGTAGGGCAACGATGTTGTAGCCTGAAGCCCAGATCAGGTTTTGAATCATCTTGTTGTAACTGGCGCGGCTCAACTTGAAAATTTTGACGACATCCAGCGGGTTGCTTTTCACCAAGATGATTCCCGCCGACTCGACAGCCACATCCGTGCCACTGCCGATGGCGATGCCCACATCGGCACGAGTGAGGGCGGGCGCGTCGTTGACTCCGTCACCGACCATGGCAACTTTTTTGCCTTGCTTCTGTAACTCAATCACTTTCTCGTCTTTATGTTCGGGCAACACTTCGGCAAAATACAATTTGATGCCAAGTTCATCGGCAACGGATTTGGCAACATCCTTGCTATCACCCGTCAACATGGCGACTTGCACATTCATCTCATTGAGTTTTTGAATCGCCGAATAACTTTCAGGGCGAATGACATCCGCCAACGCGAGGGCGGCGAAAATCTTCCCATCAACGATCAGGTAGACGACGGTCTGACCCTTTGTCCCTGAGGATGAAGCGAATTCCGAAATCGCCGAATCAGGCTGAAGGTTGAGCATCTCCAGCAAACGCGGACCGCCCACCCACAAATCTTTCCCGTTGTGTTTCGCGCGGATACCGCGTCCTTTGATGGCTTCAAAATCGGAGATGACGGGCAGATGCAAATTTTTTTCTTTCGCCGCGTCGCGAATCGCGCGGGCGATGATGTGTTCCGAATCCGCCTCCACAGCCGCAGTCAGCGCGAGAGCGTGGTTTTCATCCACGCCATTAGTTTTGATCGCAACCACTCCCTGCTCGCCTTTTGTGAGCGTGCCAGTTTTGTCAAAGATGACGACATCAATTTCACGCGCGGCTTCAAGCGCCAATCTGTTGCGGACTAAAATTCCGTTCTGCGCCGCGGACGTGGTGCTGATCGCCACGACCAGCGGGACAGCCAGCCCCAGCGCGTGCGGACAGGCGATGACCAACACCGTGACGACGCGCTCCAACGTGAAAAGATCAAAGCCCAATGCGAGCGTCCATAAAATAGCAGTGAGGGCGGCAACGCCGATGGCAAGATAGAACAACCAACCCGCGGCTTTATCGGCTAGTATTTGCGTGTTCGATTTACTTTGTTGCGCGTCACGCACCAAGCGCATGATGCCAGCCAGCGCGGTCTGTTCTCCGATGGCGGACACGCGCACGCGCAGACTTCCATCTTGATTGATACTGCCAGCGATGACTTTCGCGCCCGCGACTTTTTTCACGGGAAGCGACTCGCCCGTGATCATCGCTTCGTTCACATCCGACTCGCCGTCTGCCACCACGCCGTCGGCAGGGATACTCGCCCCAGGGCGGACAAGCACGAGATCGTTCAACTTCAACGAAGAGACTGGCATGGTGTGAACACTGCCATCAGGCATGATGTGTTCGGCAGTATCAGGCATCAACTTTGCCAAGGCGTTCAACGCGCCAGATGCCTGACGCACACTTCGCATCTCGATCCAATGCCCAAGCAACATGATGTCAATGAGCGTGACCAATTCCCAAAAGAAACCTTCGCCTAAATTAAAGAACAACGCGGCGAGGCTGTATACAAAAGAAACAGAGATCGCCAGTGAGATCAACAACATCATGCCAGGCTGGCGATTACGAATCTCAGGGACAGCCATTTGAAGGAATGGCACGCCGCCATAGACGAAAACGACTACGGCGAACACAGCCGCCACCCACTGACTGCCCATGAACTCAGGCATCCTGAACCCGAACCACATCTGGAGCATAGGCGTATACAGCAAAACGGGAATGCTCAGCAACAGCGAAATCCAGAACCGCGTGCGGAACATGTCTTCGTGTCCGCTGTGGTCTACGTGACCTGCGTGCTCGTCCGCCTTGCTCATTCCATGCGCGGCATGTGCGCCATGCATCTCATGTCCGCTTTGTGGCGCGGGGGTATGAGTCATGTGTTCGGCGTGTGAGTCCACTTTCGGCGTGGGATGAGCGTCATGTTCCATTTGGGAATGGTCGTGATGCTCATGTGTGGTGTGGTCTGTCATTTTGCTCTTTAGGACTGGTTCTCAACTCTTCTTTGCCACACCATTCGTGCCGCGAGCACGACGGTGCGAGACGGCAGAGCGCGCAGAGAACTCTGAGAAAACTCTTTTAGAATCTCTGCGAACTCGGTGTTCTCTGTGGCTGAGGCTCTTTTTCGATTTCTACAAGAAGTGCTCTCTTACAACGTGATCAATCCCTCGGCGGGATAGTCAATTTCCGAGAGCAACGCTTTGATGCTTTGCTCGCTAGCGGGCGTATCAAATGTGATCTGAACTTTCTTGGTGTTCAGATCGGCTTTCACTGCCTGAACGCCTTGCAACTCCCCCACTTCCATTTCGATGGTGTGAGTGCAGTGGTCGCAGTGCATGGCAGGGACGGAATAGGTAACTGTGGTCATGGTTTTATCTCCTTGAATTTGTTTTATTTGACGATCAATTCGCCGATCATTCCGGCTTCTTTGTGCCCGGGAACCGAGCAGAAGAATTGATACGTGCCTGGTTTTGCAACGGTGATCTCAAGCGTGGAAGTCCCGCCAGCTTGCACGGCGGCATGCACAGCGGCTTCTGAGGCGCCGCCTTCCATGTGGTGCATTTCAGAGCCGTTATCCTGCATGGATTCCATGGAGGCATCTATGGTTTCGATGACAAAATCATGCTCGACAAGCCCTTTGTTCTCGAGAGTGATCTTGACAGGCTGACCCGCCGGGATCGTGACCGACGACGGACCGAAAGCGAAATCGGTCAATTCCAGAGTAATCGCTTTCTCCGGGCTAGCCGCGGCTCCGCAAGCCGTCAGCAGGAAGACCAAAACAAACGCAGGCAAAATCTTTTTCAGCATCTTTCAACTCCTTGTAAAGGTTGGGAAAACATCAAACTTTTGTAGACATCTCGAACACTTCGGTAATTTCTTTCAAAACGCGTTGTCGCTCCTTTTTGTCGTTTCCCTGCACTGCGGAAATGACGCATGAGTTCAGGTGATTCTCCAGAATCTGAGCGCTGACCTTGTTCAACGCCGCATCCACCGCCTGGATCTGGCGGATCACGTCAATGCAATAGGCGTCCTCCTCCACCATGCGGATGACGCCGCGCAGGTGCCCTTCGATGGTTTTCAAACGGCGGATTGTAGCTTCATTTTCCATGTTGTCCTCGGATTTCCGACGGCGGCTTCCGCCTGGGTCTTACCCCCCCCAGGGGGGTAGGGTGAATATACTTCGCCAGCGGCAATCCGTCAAGGAATTTGGGCGCGAAAATCATCATCCGCATTCATGACATCTGTCACTTCTCGGACACGCCCTTCCAAAATACACTTTCATCGAGGATTTTGAATGTCCAAATTATCGGAATGCCGCGCTGTCCAACCCGCCCAAAACAAGGAAGGTAACCATGCAAATCACCCGCCAAGCCGACTACGCCACGCGAGCTATTTTGTACCTTGCGCGCGCGGGCAAAGATCAACGGATCGCCACCAGTCAGGTTGCCAGGGAACAGAAAATTCCGCCGTCTTTTCTGGCAAAGATCATCTCACAACTCTCTGTGGCAGGGTTACTGCACACTTCCCGGGGCGCCCGGGGCGGCATCACGCTCGCGCGGGAGCCGGACCAAATTTCACTGTTGGAAGTGATCGAGGCGATCGACGGCCCGATCCAACTTAATATGTGTGTGGAAAAATCTGGCGCATGTTCGTTCGACGAGACCTGCCCCATCCGCCCGGTGTGGTGCGACGCGCAAAATGAATTGGTCGCCAAACTCAAGAACACCTCGTTCGCTCAATTAACCCCCTAACGAGACATCACAGAGCGCTCAATGAACCTCCCAATGTGGCGAAAAGCTCTCACGGTAATTCCCAACGTATCCAAGCAGGAATGGGATGGTCTGGATATTTTCTCAAAGTGGCTGATCTCGACTCGCGCGGCTGTTCTAGTGATGACCGCCATGTCGGCGGTTCTTGCCGGACTGTTTGCCTGGCGCGCCAACTCGTTCGATCTTTCCGCATGGGTTGCCCTCACGTTGGGACTCGTCCTCGCCCACGCCAGTAACAATCTGCTCAACGATCATGTGGATTATTCGCGCGGCGTGGATCGTCACAATTACTTCCGCACCATGTATGGTCCACATCCCCTCGAAAACCAGTTACTCAGCCAGCGGCAACATCTCGCCTATTTTTTCGTCACCGTTTTACTTGCGTTCGTATGCGGGCTTTACCTTGTCTGGCAAACCAACTTCAACACAGTCACTTGGGCGTTGCTTGGCGCGGGCGCGTTCTTCCTATTGTTCTACACCTGGCCCCTAAAATATATTGCCCTCGGCGAGATCGCCGTTTTTCTTGTGTGGGGTCCGCTCATGGTGGGCGGAGGATATTTCGTCATCACGCACATCTGGGATTGGAATATTGCGATCGCCAGCGCGGTCTACGCTCTGGGCGTCACTACGGTCATTTTTGGCAAACATATCGACAAAATGATGCCCGACCGGGAAAAGCGCATTCACACCCTGCCGTCGCTTCTGGGGGAGAAAGCCTCCCGATACGCGGTTTTGGGAATGATGATCCTCCCCTATTTCATCGTCATCTACCTCGTGACAACGGGTACTTTTTCACCGGTACTGCTGATCGTCTTGTTTGCCCTTCCCAAGTTGAAACAAGTTGCCCCGGCGTTCCTCAAGCCCAAGCCTGAAGAACGACCGGAAGGATTCCCTCAGGGTCAGGGCGGCTGGCCCCTGTATTTCGCGCCGCTCGCGTTTATGTATAACCGCGCGTTTGGTTCGCTTTTTATTCTCGGCGTCTTGGCGGATGTGGTTCTCCACAAGTTAATCGTATAAACATCCGCCCATAAAGGCACGTTCGGCATGGTCAAAAATATTGTCAACGGCGTGTCAGGGCTCATACGCTATCACGGGGGCATATCACACTATACATTCCTCATGCACCGCATCTCGGGGCTGGGCGTTTTGGTCTTCCTCAGCCTGCATATCCTGCTTGAATCAACGGCTCATTACATGCCAAGCGTATACGACTCGCTCAACGGCGGTTTGCGAACCCCCGCCGGGCTTGCCGCTGAAATTATCATGGCATTCCTGGTCATCTTTCATGGCGTGAATGGATTTCGTATCGCCTACTTCGACCTTTTTCATCTCGACTTGTGGACGCCTCATCCCGCCCTTCATTCTGTTCGCGCCACCTGGATCATTGCCATCCTCCTCTGGCTTCCAGCCGCCGTCATTATGGCGTTACATGGTCTTCACATCATCTAGCAAACTTATGACAACCAATCGCCGCCTTCGGATCAAACCCACCTTCGATACAGCCGCATGGAAATACCTGCGTCTGAGCGCCATCTTGCTGGCGCCAATGGTCTGGTTCCACGCAATATTCACCACCCTCATCATTGGCGCTGAAAATGTCAACTTAAGCTTGGTCGCGGATCGCTGGGCAACCCTCGGCTGGCGCGTCTACGATATCCTGCTGCTGGCGTTTGCCTTCTCGCACGGCATCACCGGGCTGAGACAGATATTGTTCGACTTCGCGTCCGTCACAACGACGCGAAAAGCGCTGAACATCCTCCTGCTCTTATTTTGGCTCGCGCTCTCCGCTGTCGGCATTCTTGGAATCATCGGCGGCGTTGCAAAATAACAAACTTCTTAAAGGAGAAGCAACCTCATGAACACCACCATCAGCCAGAACATCAAGAACGGAAGAACACTGTCTCGGATTGTAGACTCATGGGCAAAGGATAAGGATCAGCCTTACCCCGCGAATGTCCAAATCCCCGCCTATCTCGAGAACACGTACTGGTGGGCTTACGTTCGACCTTACGCGATCTCATTTTTCGATCACCCCTGGATCGTCAACTTGATCTTGCTGGGCAATATGGATCAACTACGCGACCGGGCTTTGGACGCGCTGGGCAATCAAATCCATGGACGCACACTACAGATCGCCGCGGTCTACGGCGAATTTTCCACCCAACTGGCAGACCGTATCGCCGCAGGCGCCTCGCTTGATATTGCGGATGTCGTCCCCGCCCAATTGGAAAACATAAGAAGAAAAATGCCTCACAACGCGCCTGTCCAGTACATCCAAAATAATGCCGCGAACCTGACCATGGAAGACGCAACATACGATCAGGCGGTGATGTTCTTCCTGCTCCATGAAATGCCCGCGGAAGTTCGAAAACAAACATTAAGCGAAGCGCTGCGCGTCCTCAAACCCGGCGGGAAACTGGTTATCGTTGATTTTCACAAACCGTTTTGGTGGAATCCTCTCCGCTATCTCTATCCAATCATGTTCAACATGCTCGAACCCTTTGCCCTGGAGATCTGGAAGACCAAGATTGGGGCATGGCTACCAAAAGATTTTATCCCTGTGGATGTTTTCAAGGCAACTATGTTTGGCGGCATGTACCAGATCGTGGTTGTTCACAAATAGCCTATGAAACCCGCATTCTGGCAGGGATTATGGCGACTCGCCGACCCAAAGATTTCGCTCGCCTCGTTCGCTTCGATGTTTTTGGGGGCGTGCGCGGCGGCGGCAACTGCCCCGCTTCATTTCGGATGGCTGGCTGTTACCGTGTTGGGAATTTTCGCCATCGAAGTGGCAAAGAACGCCTCCGGTGAAATCTTCGACTGGAACAGCGGCAACGACCAGGCGGTGCAAGAGGAAGACCGCTCTCCTTTCTCTGGCGGCAAGCGCGTGCTGGTAGACGCTCTATTGACAAAAGGTCAAACCATCGGTATCGCGTTCGTTTGTTACCTGCTCGGAAGTCTCGCGGGATTATCCATCGCGCTATGGCGCGAGCCGGGAGTATTTTGGATCGGAATGATAGGCGTCGCGCTGGCGTTCTCTTATCACGCGCCGCCGCTCAAACTCTCCTATCGCGGATTGGGGGAGTTGGCGGTCGCGGTAACATATGGTCCGATCATTGGCGCGGGAACGTTTCTCGTTCAACGTGGCGCAGTTTCCTTGGAGGTTATCCTCGTGTCTATCCCGCTTGGAATTCTGATCGGCGCCTTCCTGCTCATCAACGAATTTCCAGATTACAACGCAGACCAAAGCGCCGGAAAGAGGACGATTGTTGCGCGCCTGGGGAAAAAGAATTCCAGCCTTATCTTTGCGGGAATCGTCGCCATCCCATTTGTCGTTTTGCTGGCTCTGCCGTTTTTGGATCTCCCGTTCACCCTCTGGCTGGGATTGAGCGCGGCAGTACCGGCGTTCTCAGCCGCGAAACGCCTGCTTGCCCACCCGGAGAAAACCGATCAGATCATCCCCGCGCAGGCTGGCACACTGCTTACATTTGTCCTGTTTGCGCTTGGAACTGGCGTTGGATTCTTGCTATCTCACCAGTAGGCAAGCCGCAGCACAAAACTGATCGCGCGATTTGCTCATTGTTTCGATACGCAACCGCAACGTGAACTTTGCGGCACGGACTTTCAAAGAAAGGAATTGAAAATGAAAAAACTGTTCATACTGCTAGCGGCGCTCTCCCTCTTGATGAGCGCGTGCGCGAGTGAAAATTCAGGCGGAATTCCGATTACGGTATACCGCTCTCCTACCTGAGGCTGTTGTGGCGACTGGGTTCAGTACATCGAAGAGAACGGCTTTGACGCGATCGTGAAGAATGTGCAAGATATGGGTCCTGTCAAAGCTCAATATCAGGTGCCAACTGAACTCGAATCATGCCACACCGCCATCGTGGATGGCTATGTGATCGAGGGACATGTCCCAGTATCCGAGATTAACCGCTTGCTCGCCGAAAAACCCGACGCCATTGGCTTGGCGGTCGCAGGGATGCCCATCGGCTCGCCCGGAATGGAGACCGCGGGAGTTGGAACTCAACCCTATGACGTGATCTTGTTTACCGCCGACGGCAGACGAGATGTGTATGCCAGTTACCCATAATGAATTCGGACACCTCTTTTATGACATTTGTCACCGTAAAGAGGAAAGAATTTAACTATCTCTTAATGTGGCGCTCACATAGAATTCAGGACGTAGGTTCTCTACACATTGGTATTTGCAATATTTTAAAGAGATGTGGCAACACTTACGCTACGCATTGAAAATTGAAAGGAGATGCCACTATGAAACTGAAGAACGTACTGATTTCCATCGGAGCGACCATCATTCTGGGGGTGATTCTCGCCGCCTGCGGGAACACCCCCACAGCCGCCCCAACCGAACCACCCGCGCCCACCGAAATTCCCGCGCTTATACCAGAGACGCCCTATTTGGTTGAATGGCAAGAATCGGGTCATGCGGATGTAGCCAGCGAACCCTTCCGCCATTGGGATGGGGAAGACCCAGCCGAGGTGCCTGTCACGTGCGCGAAGTGCCATACAACTTCAGGCTATGAGGATTTCCTCGGCGTGGATGGCAGTGAACTGTCTAAGGTCGATGCAGTCGTCCCTGCGAGCGAAGCGCAAGGCATCCAGTGTGTGGCGTGCCATAATGCCGCGACGATCTCTAAGACAACGGTCACCTTCCCCTCTGGTGTGACGGTCACCGCCGGGGATGATGCGCGTTGCATGGTCTGTCATCAAGGACAGGAATCGAAAGTCAGTGTGGACGCGCAGATCGAGAAGTTTGCGGCGACCGACCCTGATGCCGTTGTTGCCCCCATCAAAGACGATCAGGGCAAGGATATAAAATTTGGATTCCGCAACATTCACTATTACGCCGCCGCGGCAACGCTGTATGGCGGCAAGGCGATGGGCGGCTATCAATACGATGGTCTCGCGTACGACTCGAAGAATCAACATGTCGAAGGTTTTGATTCGTGCATCGGTTGTCATGATCCGCACACGTTGGATGTGAAAGTGGCAAGTTGCGCGGAGTGCCATGAGGACGTGAAGACCGTGGAAGATCTGGCAGATGTGCGCATGGTTAGCTCCGCCAACGATTACGATGGCGACGGCGATGTGGAAGAGGGCATGTACTACGAGGTGGAAGGCTTGCGCGAAATTCTGTATGCCGAAATCCTGGCGTATTCCGCAAACACTGCCGGGGCGGCGCTGGTGTACGACTCTCACTCCTATCCATACTTCTTCAACGATACCAACGCCAACGGCGCGGTGGATGAAGGAGAAGCCGCTTTCCCGAACGCTTATTCCACTTGGACCCCGCGCTTGTTAAAAGCCGCGTACAACTATCAAGTGTCGCTGAAAGACCCCGGCGCGTACGCGCATGGCGGCAAATATATTATCCAATTGATGTATGACTCGATCGCCGATCTGGGCGGCGATGTGAGCGCGCTCGCTCGTTCCGACGCCGGTCACTTCGCCGGGAACACAGAAGCATTCCGACACTGGGATAGCGAAGAAGAAGGGAATGGCGTGGTCCCATTTGGCTGTGTGAAGTGCCATACCGCAACCGGCTTGCCTGATTTCCTCGCGGCGGGCGGGTCGACCATGGTCAGCGCGACCGGCGCAACAACCATCGTCGGGCTCAGCCCTGCGCCCGCCAGCAATGGTTTCGCCTGCTCAACCTGCCATGATGGAGCGAATTTCCCCGATCGCTACACCATCAATTCGGTTGTCTTCCCCAGCGGCAAGACGGTTAGTTACGGCGGAAAAGATGCCGATGGCAACTTCCTGCCAGACGACTCTAACTTATGCATCTCCTGCCATCAGGGACGCGAATCCACAACCAGCATGAATGCCAGTCTCCGTGGTAAGGACCTCGATACCGTGGATGCGAAGATCCGCTTCAAGAACATCCATTACTTTGCGGCAGGCGCCACTCTGTTTGGGTCTGATGTTCAAGGCGCGTACATGTACGAAGGCAAGGAATATGCCGGCATGAACCTGCACGCCTCTGAAGAAGGGAAAGCCAACAAGTGCCAGGATTGTCACGATGTGCACGCGCTCGAGCCGAAGGTCGAATCTTGCGAAACCTGCCACGACACCACCGACCCGACTACCATCCGCGAAACGGATGTGGATTACGACGGCGACGGCGATGTGACGGAAGGGATCAGCGGCGAGATCGCCACGTTGACCGAAGCGCTCTACGCCCAGATGCAGGTGTATTCGGAAGCGCACGGCGGAATCATCTCGTATGACTCGCACGCGTACCCGTACTTCTTCGGCGCCGACGGGCAAGGGTACGCCGCCTGGACGCCGCGACTCGTCAAAGCCGCGTTCAACTATCAGTACGTTCAGAAAGACCCCGGCGCGTTTGCCCACAACCCGAAGTTTGTGATCCAGTTCCTGATCGACTCGATCGAAGACCTCGGCGGCAACGTCAGCGCTTATACGCGCCCATAAATATAGCAGAACACAAGATCAACAAGGCGGCGGGTTTCCTTACCGCCGCCTTGTCATTAGGCAAAGAAGATTGTAATGACGTTCATTGTCCATATTTATGACAGTCTACACTAACTCATAAACCAAATAACCAGTACCATCAATTTCGGATCAATCCACCCTAATTACGGGAGAAGCCAAACCATGAAACCAACCCCATACTTTTTTTTATTTGCCGGCGCGTTTGCTCTGTTTGTCACGCTCGCCGCGTTGGTTTTTGTTCCATCCCAGAGCGTCTCTGCGGTAGAGCCGGCAATGCAAAGCCCGAACGAATGCCTGGAATGCCACGATCTGGCGTACAACCTATGGGAACATAGCCCGCACCGCGAGGCAAATGTCAGTTGTACGGTCTGCCATAAAATTGCCGATACGTCGGGTACACACCCCGACACGGCAAAATTCACGATCGAGAAAGAAAACGACACATGCATCGTCTGTCACTCGAACGTAACCGAAAAGGATGTTGCCGGGCAAATGGCGATCAGCCAACACGGTCAAATGGGTTTGAGTTGTGTCAGTTGTCATGAACAACATTCACAAGGCATGAAACTCGCCGAGGGATCGAATACCGTGTGCGAGAACTGCCACAAAGACGAAATGGACAGCACGCTCGAATCGACGCACTTCGCGGCAGGCTTGACCTGCGAAAACTGCCACATGGGAAGGGAAAACGATCACACCATGGTCGTCTCGGTCGCCTCTTGCGAAACGTGCCATAACAACCTCCATGAGGCAAAATTGATCCGCGATGCGGGGCTTGAAATCAAGGCGCTAGGGAACAGCGAAGCCCCGGTCGACGCCACCCCTCCCGCGCCTGCCACAACGGCGGAAGAGTCGTCAGAACCCGTAAAGGGCGGCGTGGCGTTGCCTAACTGGGTGTACGTGTTAGGCGGGTTCATCTTTGGCGGCGTGATCGCCTGGGCGCTCATCGGCAAAGAACCGGGCAAGCCATCCCCCTCCGAATAAAACGAATGTCACCCTCGAACTTCATGGAGACCGACTATGACCGAGCATGACGATAAAATAACTTCCGATGAGGAAGAGAACAAAACCTCGCGCCGAGATTTTCTCAAACTGGCGGGAGCAATGGCGGGAGCCGCCGCGCTGACCCAACTTCCCATGGCGAGAAAGCTGTCCGCCGCGCGCGCCTCCAGCGGCGGAGAAGGAACCGGTCATCAATGGGGAATGCTCATCGATATCAACCTGTGCATCGGTTGCCAATATTGCACTTTTGCGTGTAACGCGGTCAACAATCTCGCAGACGATATGCGTTACTGCGTGGTCACCACTGAAACCACGCGATCTGGCGAAGAATTCTTCCTCTCCCGCCCATGCATGCATTGCGACGAAGCCCCCTGCGTGCAAGCCTGTCCTGTAGCGGCGACGCGCAAGCGCCCAGACGGAATTGTGGAAATGGATTACGACCGTTGCATCGGATGCAGATACTGCATGGTCGCCTGTCCATACGATGCGCGCGTGTTCAATTGGAAGGAGCCGATCGAACTCAGCCCGCAATCTCCCACGTTCGGTTATCAAGAAGTTCCCAACCGTCCTCGCGGCGTGGTGGAGAAATGCACTTTCTGCTCGCATCGCATCGATGCGGGATTGGAGCGAGGGCTCGTCCCCGGCGTCGACCATCAAGCGACTCCTGCCTGCGTGGTTGCCTGCCCCACCAACGCGCGCATCTTTGGCGATATGAACGACGCGACCAGCCCAATCTCAGTCGCCCTGGCGGAAGCAACGGTCACTCTGCGCCTGCGGGAGGAACTCAGCACAGAGCCGCGTGTGTATTACATCCCGCCCGAATCGCATACGGATAATCCCTTCCAAGGAAACTAGCCATGCAAACAGACATTCACATTCCCAGGTTTCGGTTCGGCAAGAAAAGCGTGGATATCTTCCCATACTGGATCGGGCTCCTCACATTGGGGATTTTGTTCGGAATGTACGGCGCGTTCGTTGTTCTACGAGACGGGTTGGATGTCACAGGTTTGACGAATAAAGTCCCGTGGGGGTTATGGGTTGTGATGGACCTAGCCTCGATCTCGCTGGGCGGTTCCGCTTTTGTGTTTGGGGTGATCGTCTACCTTATGAAGCTCAAACGGTTTGAAATCGTGGCAAAACTGGCTGTGCTTCTCGGCTTCCTGGGGTATACCACCGCCGGCATGGTCATCTGGTTCGACCTGGGTCAGCCGTTCCGCTTTTGGCACCCAATGGTGTTCTGGCAACCCCACTCCCTGCTTTGGGAAATCACCATGTGCGTGATCTTATACCTTGGCGTTCTCTCAGCGGAGATTTTGCCGGTGGTCGTTGAACATTCATTTTTCTACGAGCATTCCTTACATAAGCGATATCCGATCGTCAAGAAACTTGTGGAGCTTGCAAAAAAACTCGCGCACTGGCTTCACAAACTGGTGCCTGTCCTTGCCGTGGTCGGGTTGACGCTTTCCCTGCTCCATCAGGCATCGCTCGGCGCATACTACTCCGTGCTCAACGGACGCGGGGTGTGGTTCAACCAAAGCGCCCCCGTTCAATTCGTATTTTCCGCCATGAGCGGCGGGGTCGCATTCCTGTTTTTCACGGGCGTGATCATGTTCCGCGTGATGCGCCCGGGGTTGGTCAAGGATGAAATTCTTTATGACGTTGCGCGTCTCTCCGGCGGAATAACCTTGTTGCTCACTTACCTGCGCCTGTGGGATTGGGCGGTCACCTATTACTATTCATTCGACGTGAACATCGCCCTGCAAACCGAAGCATTGAATGCCGTCGCGCCGTATTCATCGACGTTTTGGATCGGGCAAATTCTGCTTCCGATCATTGCCGGCGCGGCGATGTTCTCGGCGAAATCAATTAAAAGCTTCCGATACCTGATGGTGTTTTCGCTCTTCCCCATGGCGGCAACTGTTCTCACTCGTTGGAATTATAATTTTGCCGGGTTGATCGCCATGCCCACGTATGATCCTTACACGCCGATCATCCGCGTCAGTTCTTATATCCCAACCTGGCCCGAATTTGCCGTTGCCAGCTTGGTCGTCAGTTACTGGCTGTTGGCATTCAGTTTTGCCGCGCGCTATTTGCCTTTCAAAGGGCCCGATACCGCGCATTAACGCCCGCAAAACCGGGTGATAGCCAATCGAACCGCCTCCGATTTGGATGCGGTTTTATCTATGTCTAAGGGTCGGTAAATTAATAACGTTCCGTATGTTTGTTCGCTCGCAGTGCGACTGCGAGCGGGATGCAGTGTAACTGCATCCCCAACATGGTTTGATCTATGTACTGAGGGTGATTACACAGCGCCGTGGCGGCGAGCCTGCCAAACTAAGCGCAAAGGAAACTTTACCATACGAACATACACCTACGGGAAAAGATTTGCGTACAACGACTGCGCAAACTCAAGCATTACCTGTTCATCGACAGAGGTTGGCTGATCGCCCCCGGCGCCGAAGAACTCCAGCGTCACCACCATCCGGTCCGCCGCCATGACCGGGTCCGACATATCCAAACTCACCTGACCGTATTCTATAACCCAGGCGAAGAATTGTTTCTGTTCCCTCGCGGTTAACAATTCCCCGATCGTTTTCATCGTTGCCTCGGGTTGCTTTGAGCGGCAATTGCTCCCATACGCTTCGCCGGAGAGAAAAACAGTCAACTGATCGCAGAACCCGGCGATGCCGCCGTCTCGCGTCCAGGTAAGGGCAAGCGTGGCGGGCTGAACTTGGTTTCCCTCCTCGCTGATGTGATACTCGAATTCCAGTCCGTTCGCTTGCAGTACAATGATCTTGCCGGGGGTGATCACTTCGGCGCACAGAACATTTTGCATCGACACACCAAGACACGAATCGGGAAACTCGACATCCTTACTGCTCACAACGACTATTGTGTCCGCGTCCAGCCCAAGGTTGGAAGCAAGTTGCGCGACGATGGCTTCTTCGATCAAACCAAACGGCGCCCCGCCAACTTGCGCGATCTGACTGCCGTTCTTATTCGTGTGCAATTCGTATTGTTCACCGCGAGCCTGCAATATGATTTTATAGCCGGGCACAATCGCCTCCGTGCACATTACCCCCGGTCGTTGAACACCGAGACAGCCATCGGGCCAGTCAACTGCCTCTGTTGAGAGAATGCCGACCTCATCGGGTGACAGGCTCAACGTCGAGGCAAGATGCGAGATCGCCGCCTGTTCGGCAAGCGTCAATTCCGTTTGCGGCGTCGGCGCGACCTGTCCATCCTCCTCCGGGAAAAGCGATTGCTGTGTCGGCTTGCCTGCCGGGGCGCAGGCAGAAAGAATCAAGATCAAAATCATGGGTAACACGATGCGTTTCATTCAAACTCCTTGACCAAAGGACGTGACCGTCATCCAGAATGTTCCGTCTGCCTGTATAATCGTGAGCATGCGAAATAAGTTTATCCTGGCGCTTGCGCTCATTGTAACCGCGTGCGCGCCGAAACCTGACCCAAATATTCAAATTCAAGTTGCGGTTGCGTCCACGTTATCCGCAATTCCTACGAACACGTCGCAACCCATCCCAACGCCATATCCATCGCCAACAGCGTTCAGCCTCGCGGGTCTATTCTGCGAATATCAATTTTGCATCGGGCACCCGCTCGATATGGCGTTCTACGATGTGAGCGCGCAACAAAACCCCGTCTCGCCAAGCAGTTACTCGCAAGGGTTACTCGCCGCCTTTAACGGCAACCTGTTCATCCAGATGATCTGGCAGCTCGCGCCCGGCGCGGCAGACCCTCAATTCCTACTGGACTTAATCCTCGAGGAGGGGCTCGACACCCGCTTCGGCAACCCGGACGTGAAACTGATTCGCGATATGAACGTGGTCTACACCCCGATCACCTCCACCGCGTCTCCGCTGTTGTCCAACGGAGCCGCCGCGGCTTGGAACTGCGGCGACCGCGTGTTCGCATGGAAAGTGTACAGCCCGCAAGCCGATAACGCGCAAGCCTTGTTCGATATGGCAATGGAGCGATTTCAATGCAACCATTAGAAACACCGAGGGGAAATGTCGCTTTTCGAACCGCCAATTTTGCAGATGTTCCAAAATTCCGCGAACTGAGGCTGTTTGCCTTGAAAGACACTCCCTCCGCATTCAGCGCCGACTACTTTGCAAGCCTGAATGCGCCAACAAGTTACTGGGAAGGTCGCCTGAAACCAAGCGAGGGTTCGATCATGTTCTTTGCGGAACACGAGGGCAACTTGGTCGGCATGATCGGCATCCAGCGAGGAGATCGCCCGAAAACCCGTCATAGCGCTGGCATTTGGGGCGTGTATGTTCTGCCCGAATGGCGCGGGTTTCGCATCGCCGCCTCGTTGATCGATTCGTGCGCGATCTGGGCGAAATCGCGCAAGGTGGAAATTCTCAAACTCGCGGTAGTAACCGCCAACCAACCCGCTATCCGTTGTTATGAACGGTGCGGATTCAAAACCTACGGGACCGATCCGCGCGTCATTTGCTACGAGGGCAATTACTACGACGAATATCTAATGGCGAAAGAAATCGCCAAAGCATAAATGGGAGGCGCGTTCGTTGAGGAAGCGGAAATCCAATCTATGGCTACTTCAAAGCCGCAACTCTCCAACACGGATTTTACGCGGACGTCTTTTCTTGGACAACGACTTTCTATGATCATAAAAAGACGGGCGAGTTCTGAACCCGAGGTATTCCGTATGCTATACTTCGTTGAAATTATGGAAATCGAGGAGAAACGACCATGCCACCCACCGTCCGCGAGTTGATGACTGAAACCATCCTGACCGCCTTCCAGCCTGACAAAGCCAAAGGCGTGGACACGATCGTGCAATTCATATTCACAGGAGCGCAGGCATCCAACTGGTACGTGGTCGTCAAAGATCAGAAGTGCGAATCCGTTGAAGGTTTGCACCCAGACCCAAAAATGACGATGACCGTGGACTCGGAGGATTACATCAAGATCGCCAACGGCGAGTTGGACGCCACAATGGCGTTCATGAAAGGCAAGGTCAAGGTGAGCGGCGACATGGGGGTTGCGCTTGGTATGGGCAAGTATTTCGTCTTCGAAAAATAGACGACATCGAACCGCGCAGTGTGTATCCATAAGCGCGCGAAAACGATATAGAGGCGCCACGCGAACATGGCTGACGCTTCTCGAAGAAATCCCCTGCGCGGAAGACAAAGAGTGTCAAGAAATCAAAAACGGTGAAGAGGAAGCCTGTCAAACGGAAGGTGAAGAAGACGGTTCGCAAGTCAACGGCGAAGAAAAAGGTTTCAGCGAAGAAGAAAAGGAAGTAAGCATATATCTTCCTTGAATTATTGAAAGAATTCTGCAATTTACTTCTTGCGAGTCGAATATATAATTTACATTCAGGTTGTTATGCTAGGCTTTACCCTAGCGTCATCTACAGGTGCATTATAAGATCCACCTAATGGTTTTGCAAAAACCATGATCCAAGGAAGGAATATAAAAATGCAATACTTATGGATTTCCCCACACTTCATGTACCGCTACAATGAATGGCATCGAGTAAATAACGAGCGCGCTAATGCACGACTGGCATTAAAAGGAATTATACAATTTGCGATTGAGCCTGAAAAGAACGATATTTTAAAACTACCGCACATAACCTCTTCAACCATATTGGACGGAAAATTAGAATTCAAAGTTGCCTACAATGATAGTGTCGCAGACGTGGTTATGCTACTTGATTTCCAAAAATCAGATGTGAAGCCAGGTGAGATCAAGTCAATCGAAGGAACTCGAGCCCTACTGTTATCTGACGATGTAATTCGAGGTTGGGTAGGCAACGGAACGGCATGGGAGAGTTATTGCAAAGGTCTATGCGACGCAGCACTTATAGATTCAACCAAAAAACGACCAAACAATTTCAAGTTCTATGGAAGCGTTTCTTCTATCTTTTTGCCGTCAGAATACAGAAGAATGCATATGGTTGATCTGGGTAGTATTGGATTAAATGTCATTCTTGGCGAGTTCGATTCGATGTTATGGGCATCTCATGGAAAAGTTTCTCAGACTGTCAAACAACCCAGAGGAACAGAAATAGATTCTTGGGAAAGGCTCCACTCAGCATTAACCAATCGTTATTCCAGAATCCATCCAACACTAACTTGGAGATTATCTACGCCACCTCCACCTATCTCCCCATCTGAAACTGCTGATACATGGGTTAATAAAGAACAATTAAAGGAAATTGGTATCACTACCGCCGAAGAAATCAAAGCCGTGATGGCTTGCCGCCAAGACGATGACTTAATTAATCTTATTGATATTCTTAACGAAAGTCAATGGACAAAGCTGGATATGTTATACAGTCGTCATTTGGCACAAATACGACGGCGAGACGAAAAAACAGTTGGCTCTATTGCGCAATATGAACTTAATATATCGGGGTCCAGGGAAGCAAATAGCGCCGATTACGACAAATGGCAGGTATTGTTGACATCAATACAAAAAGATATTGTAAATAAATCTCTACTTTTACCGATCAGGTTAAAAGGTGGACCCGGCACGGGAAAGACTTTAACCGCCGTGCTACGTGCTGCTGCTCTTCTTAAGCATGCAAAAGAGATGGAAGAACCGTTCCGCTTAGGTTTTTTCGTTTTCAATCGCGATTTAGGAAGAAAAATCTACCAGCAATTTCTAACCCTAGGATTAGCAGGTTTCTTGAATGGCTCAGAGCCTCAACAACTTGTCGTAACCAATTTAATGGAATGGTGCGAGAAATTTCTAGACTTAGACAACCGCGGTATAGAACCTATTGCTCCGTACCGTGCGGAACGAATGGACAAGCAACGTGAAGCGTTATACAACTTAGTCATTGAAGAAGCCAAAAATTCTTTGGTAAGTCAGGAATATGAAAACCTTTGGAAAGAGTTTGACACTCGATCTAAAAACGGCCTGCGAGAAATTGAAACAGAAATATCGCAATTTATCAAAGCAAAAGGCATCCCATCCTTAAGCGCATATCTTGGCGAACAAAAGCCTACCCAATGGGTTAGACAAACCGACAAGGAATTCAGAAAATTTGTATGGGAAGTATATCAAGTATACGACTCAACTCTTAAATCATTGCGCATGGTAGACGCAGACGATTTAGTAAATGACTGCTTCCGCCAAGTTAGCCAAACGGTTTGGCAAAAATTTGACAAGGAGAAACAAGGTTTTGATTATTTAATTCTCGACGAGGCGCATGATTTTTTCAGACATCAAATTCATTTAATGGCGGCACTTGTGAAGGACGAACGCAATATTATGATGTGTTATGATGAAGGACAAATGGTTTACTCGCGTTATCCTACATTACGCGAAATGGGGTATGACACCAATGAAAGATTCTACATCCGAAGATTGGAAGTAAATTTCCGCAATTCCAAACAAATTCTTGCATCTTTACAAGCATTGATTGCCGCATATCCTGTATATGACTACAATTCACTATGGGGGCAAATAACGTCTAACCCAAAATCTCCCGAATCCCCAAAACCTAATTCACAAGGATATCAAAGCGATTCCGGAATGATGCGTGCAACCGCCGCCTTAGTAAAAAAACACATTGAGAATGGGGTAGACCCTCGAGAAATTGCAATAATATGTTTCGACGATGACACACTAAAAAATATCGAGTCGATTGTTGTGAGAGAAGCGGATATTAAAATTCATCATCTCACTGGTCAAGGTAAACACCCGCCTAAAAATTCTGTTGTTCTAACCACAGCAAGGCAAGTTAAGGGTGAGCAATTTGATGTATGTATACTTGTTGGTGCTAGCAGAGACAACTTACCTGATTTCAGGGGAGGCGAAGGCGAAGTTTGGTTTTCTCAAAAACGTGAAGATGATTTCAGACTGTTTGCAGTTGCAATGAGTCGTTGTAAACGGCACTTATATTTTGTGTGGACAGGTACTCAGCCTAGTGAGTTTATTGAGGCTATGGGAGATACTATTGAGGTACATGGGTAATTTTTGATAAATCCAGATAGCAATGGGTTGCTCGAGAACAGCTAGGTAGGAACAATTCTTCAACGGGCTCAGTACATTTGAAGCCTCGTACTCAATAGTCACTCCCTCCCCTTCGCCTCCTGCCAAAGGGACTCCATCTCCTCCAAACTCAACTCGGATAGATTCCGTCCCTGCCCTTTCGCGCCTTGCTCCACGAACGCGAATCGCTTCTTGAACTTCGCGTTCGTCCCCCGCAACACCGACTCGGCATCCACTTTCTTCCAACGCGCCAAGTTGACCAGCACGAAGAACAAGTCGCCGATCTCGGAGGCTAACTCAAAATCTGTTTCAGCACGCTTGATCTCTTCGATTTCCTCTTTCACTTTATCCAGCACGCCGTCAATTTCGGGCCAGTCGAAACCCACACGCGCGGCGCGATCCTGGTATTCCTGCGCCTGACTCAACGCGGGCAATGAGATTGGTACGCCATCCAAGATTCCCTTTCTGTCTTTCTTCCCTTCGACATCGCTCAGGGCAAGTTCTCCTCTTTCCTGCTCTTTGAGTTTCTCCCAATTTGCCAGCACATCGTCCACTCCATCGAGTTTCAGATTCCCAAACACATGCGGATGCCGCCGCACGATCTTCGAATGGATTCCCTGAATCACTTGCGAAACATTGAATTGCGTCTCTTCGTTTGCGATCTGCGATTGCAAAACGATCTGCAACAACAAATCTCCGAACTCCTCGCGCATGTGACCAAAGTCACCCGAATCAATGGCGGAGATGGCTTCGTAGGATTCCTCGAGCAAATGTTTCCTCAGCGACTCATGCGTCTGCTCTTTGTCCCAGGGACATCCATTCGGCGCACGCAGATGAGCCACGATCTCAGCAAACGACTCGAACGATGTCCCTTCGCCAAGCGCGGGAACATACAAACAAGTTGATTCAGAGAAATCAAAACTTTCCAATCCTCCCAATTCTCTTTCCTCTTTCGACTTTCCACTTTCTACAATCTGCATCGCATGCTCACGCGGGTACAACGCGAGCAACACATCTTTCACATGCAATGCCAGTTCCTTCGAATCGACTCCAACGATCAACGCCGGCATGTCCGGCGGGAACGGCGGCACGTGGGCTGAGGCGAGAGTCGACGCGTCGAGCAGGGTCAACCTCGCGGGCGGAGGGATGCGGAGCGCGTCGAAGGCGGAAGAGACGAGGGTCAAGTCCATGAAAATCTCCTGTGAACAACGGTGGTTGAGTAGTCCCGCGCGTGCTGAGCGGAGCGATAGCGAAGTCGAAGCATCGCGGGACGTATCGAAACCACCACTAAACAGAGTAATTCTTATTACAAGATTTTGTATGCGTACCTGTGGTTTCGACTGCTTGCGCTCAACCACCGGGTAATCCTTTAAAACATAATCCGTAATTCGCAGATTGTATCCCACGAATTACGGATCACAAATTACCAATTACTATTTACCAATTACCAAATTAGCGCTTCGTATACGTCGGCGCCTTGCGGGCTTTCTTCAGACCCGGCTTCTTGCGTTCCTTGATGCGGGCATCGCGGGTGAGCAGACCGTGCTTGCGCAACGCGGAGACCCAATCGCCGTTGAGCGAAACAAGCGCGCGGGAGAGACCCAGTCGCACCGCTTCGGTTTGACCGGTCGTTCCGCCGCCGTTCACCTTCACGGTGATGTCGTATTTCTTCGCGTCCTGCCCAACGGCAGAGAACGCGCGCAGAATATCCTGCAAATCGCCGAGGCGCGGGAAGTACACAGCCGCTTGCTTTTCGTTCACCACAAAATTTCCCGAGCCGTCCATCAAACGGACGCGGGCGGTGCTTTCCTTGCGGCGGCCAACTGCTTCATAATATTGAACAGACATTTCTTCTTCCTCTTTCGTTATGCCAACGGCACTGGGTTATTTGTGCCGTGCGGATGATTCGGACCGGCGTAAATTTTCAACCGCTTGAGCAACGAGCGTCCCATGCGATTCTTCGGCAACATGCCCCACACCGCTTCGCGCAACACGCGGTCGGGATGTTGTTGCAGTTGGTCGCGCAGGCTGATCGCCTTGTAGCCGCCGGGGTAATTCGAGTGGCGGTGATAGACCTTCGTGGTCATCTTCGATTTGGTCTTCGTGCCGGTCACGGTCACGCGCTCGGCGTTGATCACCACCACGAAGTCGCCCATCTCCACGCCGGGCGTGAAGGTCGGTTTGTTTTTACCAAGCAAAGCGTGAGCGATGCGCGTGGCGATGCGCCCCAGGGTCTGCCCATTGGCGTCCACGATCACCCAATTGCGCTCAATCTCGCTTGCTTTCGGATAGTACGATTTGTACACGTTCGATTTCTCCGTTTCTTTATTTCGATCCGCGTTAGAGAACGCGGGCTACACAAAATCTTCGATAATTTCTATTTCATTGACTCTTGATACTTCACGAAAAGGTTTTCGTGGGCCCCCCCCCCCCCCCCCCCACCAAACACTAAAGTCGTTACTACGCATTTTTCCTTTACGGATATTTCACGTGGATGAGCGTCAGCCCATGCGCGGGAGCGAGACCAGATGGAAGCGCGCTTCGCTTCCGGTTCCCAGCCTGCCTCGCCAAACTTTCGGCGATCGCGTCCGGGCGAATCTTTCCCTGCCCCACAGCGACCTGCACGAAGACCAGCCGCCGCACCATGCGGTATAAAAAGGCATCCGCTTCCACTTCGAACCGCCATTGATCCTTTGCGATCCGATGCCATTGCGCTTTCTTCACCGTCCGCACCGTTGTCCCTTTGGGGGTTGTCGGCGAGCCGAAGGATGAAAAATCGTGCGTGCCGGTCAGTGCGTGCGAGGCTTGCTTCAGCAGTTCATCGTCGAGCGTGTGATTCACTCTCCACGCAAACCGTTCACGGATGGGGTTGCGCAACGTATCGTAAAACAACTGATAACTATACGTCCGCGAGGTTGCGTCGAAGCGCGGATGAAAATCATCGCGGACGATCTGCGCGTCCCACACCGAAACGTCGCCGGGCAGTTTGGCGTTCAACGCGCGGACGAGTTCGTCACCCGTGTGAGTCCAGTCGAGGTCGCACACGGCAACCTGCCCCGTCGCATGAACGCCGGTGTCCGTCCTCCCCGAGAGGAGCGCCGAACGATCCGACCATCCGAGTCCGCGCAAAGCCTTTTCAAGTTCGCCTTGCACCGTTCGTTTCTTTGCCTGCCGCTGGCTTCCGAAGAAGTCTGTGCCGTCGTAGGCAAGAGTCAATTGGTAACGTGCCATTTACATTCTCCGTTCGTTCAGCAGTTGAACTGCTGAGCGAACGGAATAACGACTGAAGTCGTTACTACGATTTATTCTTCCACCAATTCCAAAATCACCATCTCAGCCGAATCGCCCATGCGCGGACCGAGCTTCAACACGCGGGTATACCCGCCGTTGCGAGTGGCATAGCGCGGCGCAATTTCGTCGAACAAGCGTTTGATGAGTTGATTATCGCCAAGTTTCGAAATGGCGAGTCGTCGCGCATGGACCTTCTGATCAGGTGTCGCGTCCGCGCTGTTGCGGGCGAGCGTGATGAGGCGTTCGGCATCGCCGCGAATGGCGGCGGCTTTCGCTTTTGTGGTCTGGATGCGTTCGTGCGTAAAAAATTGTTTGATCAGGTTGCGACGCAGCGCGGTACGCGCGCCTGTCGAACGACCCAATCGGTAACCGGATACTTGATGTCGCATTGCAAATTACTCCGCAGAATTCTTCTCGTCTTTGAGGTAGCCTTTTTCCTGCATCTTGACGCGCAGTTCATCGAGGCTCTTTTCACCGAAGTTCCGGATGGACATAACTGCGTTCTCGCCTTTTTCGAGCAGGTCGAGCACATCGCCAACGGTGGTGATGCCGGTGCGTTTGAGCGAATTGAAAACGCGCACCGAGAGGTCGAGCGATTCGACCGGGGTGTCGGCGACTTCGCTACTCATGCGGCTCCCGCTCACTTCTTTTTCGATGGAAACAGTAAGCGTTTCCTCGCTGACGCCGGCGATATAGCGCAGGTGGTCGATGACCAATTTCGCCGCTGTGCTGAGGGCGCGCTCGGGCGAGACGGTTCCGTCCGTCCAGATTTCAAGGTTCAGTTTATCGTAGTTCGTGCTCTGCCCCACGCGGGCTGAGGTTACTTCCCAGTTCACGCGCTTGACCGGGCTGTAGATGGCGTCGATCGGCAGTTCGCCGATGGGCATGTGCCCGCTTCGTTCGTTGGCTGGCGAGTAGCCGCGTCCGCGCTCGACCGTGAACTCAAGATCGAGTTTGGTCTTGGGGTTATCGACGGTGAACAGGAATAATTCCGGGTTCACGATCTCCACCTCTGCGGGGGTGATAATATCCGCCGCGGTAACCGTCCCTTCGCCGCGCACTTCGAGGTGCATACGAGTGCTATCCACGCCGTCCAGCTTGATGCGCAACTGCTTAACCTGCAACATCACCTGGATGACATCCTCGCGCACACCGGGGATCTCGCTAAATTCGTGCAACACATCCGCGATTCGAATCGCGGTGACGGCGGCTCCCTCCAGGGAGGAGAGCAACACGCGTCGGAGAGCGTTTCCCAGCGTAACGCCGTAGCCGCGCTCCAGTGGGCTGATGACAAACTTGCCATAGTTTCGAGCCTCAGCCTCGCGCTCGATCTTAGGCATAACCATATTCGTAATACCCGTCACGGTTCACCTCTATAAATTCCAGTTTTTGCCGCCCAGAAAACGGGCGGCGCCAATACCAACTACTACCGTGAGTAGTATTCAACTATCAATTGTTCGTTCAAGATCCCGTCGATCTCGGAACGGTCCGGCAAGCGTTGGATCGAACCGGTCAACGATTTTGTATCGCGGTTCAGCCAGCTCGGCGATGTGCGGGCATCGGCAAGATCGCCAACCCCTTTGAAGTAAGCCAGAGCGCGCGAACCGCCACGGACAGCCACCACATCGCCTTCTTTGAGGAGCATGGAGGGCACATCGGTGCGGCGTTCGTTCACAGTGAAATGACCATGGGTCACCAATAAGCGGGCTTGCGAGCGACTGGAGGCGAACCCGAGGCGGAAGACGATGTTATCCAACCGGGATTCGAGGATTTGAAGCAGGTTCAAACCCGGCAGACCGCGGCGGCTGGAGGCTGTTTCGAAGTAGCGGCGGAATTGTCGCTCCAATACCCCGTACACGCGGCGGGCGCGTTGTTTGGCGCGCAACTGGCGAAGATAATCCGATTCGCGCCCGGTGCGGCTGGGACCGCCGCGTCCGCCGGTCTTGCCGTGCTGACCCGGGGCAAAACTGCGACGTTCAAACGCGCACTTCGGAGTGAAGCAACGCTCCCCTTTCAGATACAATTTTTCGCCTTCGCGCCGGCAAAGTTTGCATACCGGAGAAAGATTTTTCGACATAAATAACTATCCTCTTTTACTTGATTACACGCGTCGCTTTTTGGGCGGGCGACAACCGTTATGCGGGATCGGTGTGATATCCGAGATCAAGCGGACTTTGAGACCCATCGCTTGCACCGCGCGGATGGCATTCTCGCGGCCGGGGCCAGGTCCCTTCACATACAACTCAACCTCTTGAACTCCGAGTTGTTGCGCGGCTTTGATTGCCTGCTCGGCGGCAAGACGAGCCGCAAACGGAGTGCTTTTACGCGAGCCTTTGAAACCGGCCGAACCGGCGCTCCCCCATGCAATGGTATTGCCTTCCATGTCGGTGACGGTAACGATGGTGTTGTTGAACGATGCAAAGATGTGCACTTGTCCAGCCGACAGGGCGCGCTTGGCTTTCTTGGCGCCAGCCGAACGGCGCGTGGAACGTACGCTTTGAGCCATAATTCTTCTGCCTCTTTACTTCTTCGCGCCGCGGCGACGACCGCGACCGGCGACGGTTTTCTTGGTGCCTTTGCGGGTGCGCGCGTTAGTCTTCGAACGCTGGCCGCGGACAGGCAAGTTGCGGCGATGGCGCAAACCGCGATACGAGCCAATTTCGATGAGACGCTTGATGCTCATCTGGACCTCGCGGCGCAGGTCGCCTTCGACCTTGTAATTTTTACTAATAAACTCGCGCATCACTTGCACATCCGCCTCAGACAGGTCCTTCACCCGGGTGTCCGGGTTTACCTTGGTCTGGGCAAGGATGTTACGCGCGCGCGTCGGTCCGATCCCATATAAATAGGTCAGACCTACTTCTACCCGCTTATTGCGGGGCAAATCAACGCCTTCAATTCTCGCCATGGTTTACTCTATCCCTGTCGTTGTTTGTGTTTAGGATTTTCGCAGATGATAAATACTCTGCCTTTGCGCCGAATGACTCTGCATTTGGCGCAGCGCTTCCGTATCGATGGTGAAACTTTCATTTCAATTGACTCCTTACAACTTTCTTAAAACAGCCGAAGTTTTGATTATACACGCACGTAATTTGTTCGTCTAGCCGAATCAGGCAGGATCACGGGACAGTCAGGATTAAGGGGTCTCCTTCGGTGACAGCGACCGAATGCTCGAAGTGCGCCGTCAATGATCCGTCTGCCGAAACCACTGTCCAGTGATCGGGGAGCACGCGTGTTTGCTCCGTCCCGATCAGGACCATGGGTTCGATGGCTATTGTCATGCCCGGTTTGAGCGGCAAGCCAGTCCCGGCTTTGCCGTAGTTCGGCAATTGGGGACCTTCGTGCATCTGCCTGCCCACACCGTGGCCGGTGTATTCGCGCGTGACGAAATAGCCGTTACTTTCCACATGTTTTTGTATCGCCGCAGACACGTCGCCGGTGCGGTTGCCCACGCGCATTTTCTCGATGCCGAACGCCAACGCTTCTTCTGTGACTTTCAGCAGGTTGCGGGCTTCGGGAGAGATTTCTCCCACCCCGGCAGTCAAAGCCGAATCCGCCACCAACCCGTTGAGCGCCGTTCCGCAATCTATTGAAACAATGTCGCCCTCTTTTAGGATCCGTTTCTTACTCGGGATCCCATGGACGAGTTCGCGGTTGATGCTCACCGTGATCGAGGTCGGGAAGGGCGGGCGCCCATAACCTTTGAACGGCGATACACACTTGTGTTTCCTCAGCACATCCTCAGCAGCCGCGTTGAGATCGGCGGTGGAAACACCCGGTTTTAAAAGTGCTCGTACAGTCGCCAAGACTTCCGCGTTGATTCGCCCGGCCGCGCGCATGGTCTGCAGTTCAGCCTGGCTCTTGAGGTGAATTTGGCGAGCCCAACTCATGATCTGGTTTTCAAGGCGTCCATCAGATCTTGTGTCACTTGATCGATGGCCTGTAATCCATTAATTTCTACCAACTTGCCGTGATCGCGGTAATACTTGATCAACGGCGTTGTTTGCTCCATATACACTTCGATACGGCGCGTGACGGTTTCCGATTTGTCGTCATCGCGTTGATATAACTCTGAACTGTCGATATCGCACACCCCTGCTCTTTTGGGCGGGTTGGTCTTCTCGTTGAAGATGTGACCGCTCTCGCGGCAGGTCCAGCGCCCGCTCAGGCGGCTGATCAACTCATCGCGCGGAGCAATGATCTGCGGGACAACATTCACCCGCCCGTGGAAGGTCTGGAGCATTTCTTCCAACGCGGTCGCTTGCGCCGGGGTGCGGGGAAAACCGTCCAAGATGGCGCCAGTTTCACAGTCGGGACGAGCGAGGCGGTCTTTGATCATCGCAATGGTCACGTTATCCGGCACCAGGTCGCCCTTGCTCATGAAGGTCTGGGCAAGCTTTCCCAAATCGGTTTGGTTCTTAATGTTCTCACGGAAGAGATCGCCTGAGGAGATGTGGGCAAGCCCTGTCCGCTCAGATAAACGATTTGCCTGCGTGCCTTTGCCAACTCCGGGTGGTCCGATGAGGACAATATATGTCGGCATGACAGGTCTCTTCTCTAGCTGGTTAGAAGTTTTATATCTTCGTAGCGGTTCTTCAGCTCGGATTCGATATTGGCAACCGTATCACGAACCACGCCGACTACGATCAACAAGCCCGACGATGACACCAGGAACAACCCGGCGTTATTGCTCGCCGGTGGATATACCACTTGAATGAGGAACGGCATGATCGCCACAACGCCCAGCAAGAGCGCGCCCGGTAATGTGATGCGGCTTTGAATGCGGCTCAAATACCTTTGGGTCGGCGCGCCTTCCGGCACACCGGGGATCTGAATGCGTTGGCGTTTCAAGTTATCACCGTAATTCTGCTGGTCGAAAATAACCGTCGTGTAGAAATAGGTAAAGGAAACGACCATGAGGAAGTATAACGTCCAGTAGCCCCATGAGTTCGCGCCGCTGGCATTGAAAAAGTTCACAACGCTTGTCGAAAAATTTGCCACCCATTGGGTTTCCGAGGTGACAAAATAACTCGCCACGATTGCCGGGAATTGCAGGATGGCGCTTGCAAAGATCAACGGGATCATGCCGGAGAGGTTCACCAACAGCGGCAGAAAAGGTTGAGGGGTCTTGATCGTCCGTCCGCGTTGAATGGCTTGAAACACTTGCGCCTTTTGGGCGAACATGATCGGCACATTGCGGCGCCCCTGTTGGACGTACACGACCGCAACCACAGTGAGGATGATGACGAAGATCATGATCCCAAGCAAAATCCAGCGGTTGGTTTCATCCAATAATATGACTTGGATGTTCTGCGGGATTTGCGACACAATGCCGGCAAAGATAATGAGCGAGAGCCCCTGCCCGCGGATACCGTATTCCGAGATCAACTCGCCGAGCCAGATGGCAAACATGGTGCCGGCGGTCATCACCAGCAAGGTAGTGAGCGACGACAGCCATAGGTCGGGCGTGAAACCGAACGGAATGATGGTTTGCGAAGCGATGGAGTTGAATATATTGATCTGTCCGATTGCCGAAAGCATTGCCATCGGCACGGCAAGATAATACGTCCACTTCTCCATCCATTGGCGGCCCTCGCGCGGGTTATCTTCCATGCGTTTCTGCAACGCGGGGATGATCGGCACCAATAATTGCAGGATGATCTGCGCCGTGATATACGGATACACACCCATGGAAAGAAGCGAGAAATTTGAGATCGTGCCGCCGGAGAGCAGGTTTAGGAAATCGAGAAAGTTCCCAGACCGGCTCTGCTGAAGGAACGCTTCCAACGCGGCGCGATCCACGCCCGGGGCGGGAACATTTGCGGCGATGCGAAAGATCAACAGGATTCCAAGCGTGATCAGCAATTTCCGGCGGATATCTTCCGACGTCCACAAAAATCGCCAAGCAGATGGTTTGTTCTTTTCAGCCATGAAGTTCCTCAGATACCTACTCGGATGCGGCGATCAGTTCCACACTGCCGCCTGCTTTTTCGATTTTGGCTTTGGCGCCCGCGCTGACGCGATGCGCGCGAACTTTAAGACCTATGGTCATCTCGCCGCGACCTAAAATTACCACCGGGTTACGGGGGTCGCGCAATAAATGGGCTTCGGTCATCGTTTCAGGCGTAACCTCTGTATCGGCTTTGAACGCCGCGGAAAGCTGGTCCAGATTCACTTCGTTGTAGTCGACGCGATTGAGCGGGGTAAATCCCTGACCGCGCATGAACGGCAAGCGACGATAAAAGGGCAGGTTGCCGCCCTGGCGATACATCTTGCCGCCTTCACCGGAGCGCGAACCCTGACCCTTGGTGCCGCGACCGGCTGTCTTGCCCTGCCCCGCGGAGATGCCGCGACCGACGCGCTTGCGATTCTTTTTGGAACCCGGGTTGGGTGCTAATTCATGAAGTTTCATCGTCTATCCTGCTTCTTCCACGTGAACCAAGTGGACGATCTTGTTGATCATCCCGCGAATGGCTTCGGTGTCTTTATGTTCAATGGTTTGTTGCAAACGGCGCAAGCCTAATGCCCGCGCGGTGGCGCGTTGGTCTTTGGTATAGCCGATCGGGCTTTTCACCAACGTCACAAAAAGGGTTTTGCCCTGCGATTCTTTCTTAGGCATGTTGCTTCCTCCGCTCCCAGAACGGCAAGAGATCGTTCACGTTCTTGCCGCGTCGCGCGGCTTCCTCGGCCGGGGATCGTAACTGACCGAGCGCGTCAAATGTGGCTTGCACCACGTTCAACACGTTCGCGCTTCCTTGTGATTTCGTGAGAATGTCGCGCACACCAGCCACCTCAAGCACAGCGCGCACGCCGCCTGCCGCAATCACGCCGGTGCCAGGCGAAGCGGGCTTGAGCATCACTTTCGCGCCAGCCACGCGCCCGAGCACTTCGTGCGGGATGGTGGTGCCGGAAAGGTTGACAACTTTCATCTTCTTGCGGGCGCGCGTCGACGCTTTGCGCATCGCGTCCGGTACGGCATTCGCCTTACCCACGCCCATCGAGATGGTTCCCTTCTTGTCGCCCACCACAACAGTTACGCGGAACTGAAAGCGACGTCCGCCTTTCACCACTTTCGCTACGCGCGCAATTTCGATCACACGCTCTTCGAATTGGTCTTGGGCTTCAAAATCCTGTTGATTTTTGTTGTATTCTGCCATTTGTTCTCCACGAACCTAAAACTGCAAGCCGCCTTCGCGCGCGCCGTCAGCCAGCGCCTTCACGCGACCCACATAACGAAACCCGCCGCGGTCGAACACAACGGACTGGATGCCCTTGCCCTTTGCGCGTTCAGCGATCGCCTGCCCGATCATTTTTGCCTGCTCAGACTTCTTCATGCCTTTTACTTTCGCGCGCAGGTCCTTATCCACAGTGGATGCGGAGGCGAGCGTGCGGCCCGCGCTATCGTCGATCACCTGCGCGTAAATCGCAGACAGGCTCTTGAACACGTTCAAACGCGGACGTTGAGCTGTGCCCGCCATATGTTTGCGGACACGCGCATGCCGGCGGGTTCGCGCCAACAATCGTGATTTATTCGCCATGGCTTACTTGGCTCCTTTCGCGGCTTTGCCAGCCTTGCGGCGGACTCGTTCACCCGCATAGCGGATGCCTTTGCCATGATATGGCTCTGGCGGACGCACACCGCGAATTTCAGCGGCGGTTTGCCCAACCACTTCGCGGTCGAATCCCTGTACCTTGATCTGGCGGGTTTTCAAATCCACTTCGAAGGAAATGCCGGCAGGCGGTTCCACCTTGACTGGGTGCGAATAGCCCACAAACAGCGCCAGATTCTTTCCTTCCATTTCAGCGCGGTATCCCACGCCTTCCACTTCAAGCACCGTTTCAAAGCCGGCGCTGACACCGCGCACCATGTTTGCAATCACTGCGCGGGTGGTGCCGTGAAGGGCGCGTTCAGCGGGGTGATTCGAATTACGCTTCACCACAACCTGCCCATCCTCCATCGTAATCGCAATATGCGGAGAGAACGCGCGTTTGAGTTCGCCTTTCGGTCCTTTTACGTGCACATCTGAGCCTTGCACAGTCACCTGCACACCGCCCGGGATCGCCACGGGTAAACGTCCAATACGAGACACTGAAACCTCCTGCCTTACCACACTTTACACAGGATTTCGCCGCCCACGCCGAGCTGTCGGGCGCGCGCGCCGGTCATCACACCTTTGGGCGTCGAGAGGATGGCAACGCCGATCCCGGAAAGCACCCAGGGGATGTCCTGCTTCTTAGTGTAAATTCGTCGTCCGGGCGTGCTCACGCGTTCCAGTCCGGAAATGACCGGTTTTTTCTCGCGGCGTTCGCCCACATATTTGATCTTGAGTCGTAAGGTCTTGTGAGCGGCAGGTTCGCCGTCCACTACCTCGAACGTTTCGAGGTACCCTTCGTCCTTGAGGATCTTTGCAATCTCCAGTTTGAGCTTGGAGTTCGGCATTGCCACCAGCGCGTGCCCTGCCATCACGGCATTGCGAACGCGGGTGAGCATATCGGCAATTGGGTCGTTTATAGACATGCTATCACCTCGCCTACCATGAAGACTTCACAACGCCGGGGATTTTCCCCTGCAACGCGAGTTCGCGGAAGCAGATGCGGCACAAGCCAAAGCGGCGGATATATCCGCGCGGTCTGCCGCAACGCACACAGCGGTTGCGGACCTGGCTTTGATGCGCCCGTCGGGACTCTCGATATTGCATACATTTCTTCGCCATAAATTATGCTTCCTTCTTGCTAAACGGCATTCCAAGCAATTGCAACATGGCACGCGCCTGGTTATCATTATTCGCGGTGGTCACGATGGTGACTTCCATCCCGCGCAGTTTGTCGATTTTGTCGTATTCGATCTCCGGGAAGATCAGCTGGTCGCGCAAGCCCAGGGTGTAATTGCCGCGTCCATCGAAGGCGTTGGGCGACACGCCGCGGAAATCGCGCACGCGCGGCAGAGCCGTTGTCATCAAGCGATCGAGGAACGCCCACATCTTGTCGCCGCGCAAGGTAACCTTGGTGCCGATCAGGCGCCCTTCGCGCAGTTTGAAGTTCGCAATGCTTTTGCGCGCCTTGGTCATGATCGGTTTTTGCCCGGTGATGATTGTCAGGTCGTTGACGGCGGCTTCGAGGGCTTTGGGGTTGTCCATTGCCTCGCCCATGCCGATGTTTACCACGACCTTATCCACACGCGGCACTTGCATGATGTTCTTGAATTCGAACGACTTGCGCAGTGCGGGAACAACGTCGCTGTTGTATTTTTCTTGTAATCTATTCATTCTTCAAATACTCCGCGGCTAGGCGATGATCGCCTGGCATTCTTTGTTCTTGCAGATGCGGTGCACGCCATCCTCGTCGCGTTTGACGCCGACCCGTGTGGGTTCCTTGCACGTCGGGCAGACCAGCATCACGTTTGAGATGTGAATCGGTCCTTCGAAGTGAATCCGCCCGGGGTTGATGTTGCGGTTCGACTGTGTCTGCACTTGCCGCTGGTGTTTGGTGCGGATGTTGACACCCTGCACGATCACGCGGCGCGTATCGAGGATCACGTTGATGACTTCGCCGCGCTTGCCTTTATCTTCGAGGCGCCCGCTGATGACTTGCACGGTGTCGCCTTTGCGAATCTTGACTTTCATTCTTATTAATCCTCCAACCTACAGCACTTCCGGAGCGAGTGAAACGATCTTCATGAAGCCTTTTTCACGTAACTCGCGCGCAACAGGACCAAAAATGCGCGTGCCTTTGGGGTTTACGCCATCGGCGTCCAACAATACCGCGGCGTTATCGTCAAACTTGATGTAGGAACCGTCTTCGCGCCGCCATTCCTTCGAACAACGGACGATGACCGCCCGCACTTTCTCGCTCTTTTTCACGCCGCCTTGCGGTGAAGCGGACTTCACTGAAGCGACGACTACATCGCCGATACTGCCGTACCTGCGGGTGGAGCCGCCCAGCACGTGGATGACGAGCAGTTCGCGCGCGCCGGAGTTATCTGCCACCTTAAGACGGGATTCGTGCTGGATCATGGCTTATTCCTCCGCCTTTAAGTCTGCAACGCCGGTATCTGCGGTGCGCACTTCGCGCTTGACAATGGATTCAACCACCCAGCGTTTTGTCCGAGACAATGGCTTGGATTCGACCAATTCGACCTGGTCGCCCACCTGGCAACCGATCTCATCATGCGCTTTGAAGCGCTTGCTCGAATGGACGACCTTGCGATACAAGGGATGACGGAAAACCCGCTTCACCTCGACCACAACCGTCTTGGTCATCTTGTTGCTGGTAACCACACCAGTCACGCGACGACGATTGTTCATGCTTCACCTTCCTTGGGTTCCGCGGCTTTTTGCTCGCGTAAAATAGTCAACATGCGGGCAATGTGGCGGCGCAGGATTCGCACGCGGCTGGTGTCGGTTAATTGGCCAGTTACCTGCTGGAACCGCAATTTCATTAGCTCGTCGCGCGCATCCGTCAGTTTGCCTTCGATCTGGCCGGGCTGGTCGTTACGCAAATCTTTCGCTTTTACAGCCTTCATGCCTGCTCTCCTTCGTGCCGCGCAACGACCTTGGTCTTGATCGAGAATTTATATTGCGCATTCTTAAGCGCTTGCACCGCTGTGGCAGAATCCAGACCGCCCACTTCGAACATAATACGGCCAGGCTTGACAACCGCCACATAATATTCAACGTTCCCTTTACCGGAACCCATGCGGGTTTCGGGCGGCTTGTGTGTGAACGGCTTCGCTGGGAAGATGCGAATCCAGACTTTTCCACGACGTTTCATCTCGCGGACGATGGTGCGGCGCGCGGCTTCGATCTGTCGCGCTGTGACCCAACCGGGCTCAAGCGCCTGTAAGCCGAACTCGCCGAAACTGACTTCCGCGCCGCGCAGGGCTTTCCCTCGCATACGACCGCGCATTTGCTTGCGCCACTTTACACGTTTTGGCATCAACATAATCACTACCTCAAAAGACGGCTCTGAATTTGCTACTGGCTGACGTACACGCCTTCAGTCGCCTCAACCTTTTCTTCCACTTCGGGCTTCGCTTCGCCCTTGTAGATCCAGACTTTTACACCGATCTGACCGTATGTGGTGGTCGCCTCAGAGATGGCGAAATCCACATTCGAACGCAGGGTTTGCAATGGGACGCGTCCCTCGCGCAACCAGACATCGCGCGACATTTCCGCGCCGCCCAAGCGACCGCCGACCATGATCTTGATGCCCTCGGCGCCCTGCTTCATGGCTTGCTGAATGGCGCGCTTCATGGCGCGGCGATAAGCGATACGACGTTCGAGTTGGTCGGCAATATTGTGCGCAACCAGCATCGCGTCGGTATCGGGCGAGCCGATCTCTTTGATATCGAGGTCGACCTTTTTCCCAACCAGCGCTTCCAGCCCCGCGCGGATCTTTTTCACGCCTTCGCCTTTGCGCCCGATCAAAATACCGGGCTTGGCGGTGTGAATCGAAACCTTGATCTTGCCGGGATAGCGTTCTACTTCCACCCGGGAGATGCCTGCTTTGCGGTTCTTCACAGTGTCGGGCAGGTCTTTGCGCAATTTACGGACTTCTGTGCTTTTGGCGGCGCCGCCTTTTGAAGGAATTCCGAGCAAAAGATTGCGAATGGCAAAATCCTGGTGCAGGTGCTGACGATATTCGGCGCCTTCAGCGAACCAGCGCCCCTGCCAACCCTGATTGATTCCAAGCCGCATTCCAATCGGATGAACTTTACGACCCATAACTTCTCCTTATGACTCCGGTGACGCCCCGCGCTCGCGCAGGACCACAGTGATATGCGAATTGCGGCGAAGAATCGGCTTGAAACGTCCGCGGGCGCCGAAACGCCTCCACTTGCGCGTGGGAGCCTCGTTTGCAAAGATCTGCGCCACGAACAGGTCGTCGCGGCTGATGCCGAGGTTTTCTTCCGCATTGGCAACCGCGGAAGCCAGCAATTTTCGCACCGGCAATGCCGCGGCTTTGTTCACAAAGCGGAGCATTTCGAGCGCGTCGTTCGCATCTTTGCCTCGCACGAGGTCGACGACCAGCCTCACCTTTTGCGCAGACATCGGAAGAAACTTCAAGTGTGCTTGAATATCATGCATGACTCAAATTCCTTATGATGCCGCGGGCGTGGCGGCTTTCTCGCCAATGGTATGGCCGCGGAAGGTGCGCGTGGGGGCAAATTCGCCCAGGCGGTGACCAACCATATTCTCGGTGATGTAGATCGGCACATGCCGGCGTCCATCATGGACGGCGATCGTATGACCAACCATCTGCGGGAAGATCACACTGGCGCGGCTCCAGGTGCGAATCACTTTCTTCTCGCTCTTCTGATTCATCGCTTCGATTCTTTTCAACAACTTGGGCTCCACGAAGGGTCCCTTTTTCAATGATCGTGACATTCTTACCTCAACTCAATTAGCGGCTCGTCTTGGAGCGACGGCGCACGATATACTGATTCGTCTTCTTGTTACGGCGGGTCTTGTAACCCAGGGTGGGCTTGCCCCACGGACTCTTCGGTCCGGGTAAACCAATGGACTGGCGTCCTTCACCACCGCCATGGGGATGGTCGCGCGGGGTCATAGCCGAACCTCGCACTGCCGGGCGGATGCCTCTATGGCGTTTGCGACCCGCTTTTCCAAGTTTGACATTGCCGTGATCGAGATTGCCAACCTGACCGATCGTTGCATAACAAGTCTGGCGGATCAAGCGCACTTCACCAGATGGCATACGCACTTGCGCAAAATCGCCTTCTTTGGCAAGTAATTGCGCCGCGCCGCCTGCGGAACGAACCAACTGGCCGCCGCGTCCATCCTGGACTTCGATGTTATGGATAAGCGTGCCGACGGGGATATTTGAAATCGGAAGCGAATTGCCGGAACGGATTTCGGCTCCTGCGCCAGCCATGACTGTATCGCCGACCTTGAGATCGAGCGGGGCAATAATGTAACGTTTTTCGCCATCTATGTAATGCAACAGGGCAAGGCGCGCCGTGCGGTTGGGATCGTACTCGATCGCCGCCACCTTGGCGGGAATGCCGCGCTTATCGCGTTTAAAATCCACCAAGCGGATGAAACGGCGATGTCCACCGCCGCGATGGCGAACGGTCACGCGGCCGTAGGCGTTTCTTCCGCCGCTTTTACGAAGCGGAACTAATAACGAGCGTTCCGGCTTGGACTTGGTAATCTCGTCAAATGTGTAACCGGTCATCCCGCGGGTGCCCGGTGTTACGGGTTTATACTTTTTGACTGGCATTATTGCACACCTTCAAAGATTTGCAGGGTTTGACCCTCTGCCAACGTGACGATCGCTTTCTTGACGCTGGCTTTACGAACCAACATACGACGGCTTCGCATTCTGCGACCGCGCTTGGCGGAGGTGTTGATAATGTTGACACGTTCGACCTTCACATCGTACAAGGTCTCAACAGCGTCCTTCACGGACTTGCGCGTGGCAAAATCTGCAACGACAAATGAATATTGATTCAATTTGCCGGAGAGATAATTCGATTTCTCTGTGATGAGTGGACGGCGTAAAATATCGTACACAGTGGTCATCTCTGTCTCCTATCCTAGATTCGCGGTCAGGGCATCGATTGCCGTCACAGGCAACACGAGTTTGTCATAGGTGAACAGATCGCGGATATTCAGGTAACCAGCGAGCAACACTTTGGCATCGTCGAGATTGCCAATCGTTCGCATGGCAACTTCATAGGATTGGTCTTTTTGCGGTAGAACAACCAGGGCAGACTTATCGCCTACAAGATTGTTCAACGCGAGCGCCATTACTTTGGTCTTCGGTTCGGAAATGGTCAGTTCATCCACAACAACCACGCCTGCCTCCTTTGCCTTTACAGAAAGGGCGGAGCGCAACGCGGCTTGTCTCATTTTCTTGGGCATACGCTGTTCGTAACTGCGCGGATGCGGGGTATGGATGCGACCGCCTCCCACCCACTGGGCGGCGCGGCGCGAACCTTGGCGGGCGCGGCCCGTTCCCTTTTGTTTCCAAGGTTTTGCGCCGCCACCGACAACTTCGCCGCGGACCTTGGTATCGTGCGTGCCAAGGCGCGCATTTGCCAGCTGGCGCTGGTATGCCTGGTGCATCAAATCTACATTAATAGGGGCTTCAAAGATCGCAGAGGGAAGTTCCACTTCGCGAATCTTCTTACCTTCGAGGTTGAAAACATCTACTTTCATCTCATCAAATCCTTTGCGCCTACTGCTTGCGCGCCTCTTTGATCATCACCACGCCGCCTTTGCCTCCGGGCACAGCGCCGTGAATGCCAAGCAGGTTGCGTTCCGTATCCACCATGATCACTTTCATGGCAGAGACGGTAACGCGGTCACTCCCCATATGACCGGCGCCGCGCGCATTTTTGAACACGCGCCCGGGGGTGGTTCCCGATGAACGCGAACCGGGAGCGCGATGGCGGTCAGATTGACCGTGCGTCTTCTTGCCGCCGCCGAAGTGATGGCGTTTGACTGCGCCGGCAAATCCTTTGCCTTTGCTTGTGCCGATCACATCTACTTTTTCGCCGACTTTGAAAACATCCACTGTCAGTTTGTCGCCAACGCTGGCGGCTTCCTTCGAGCGAAACTCGCGCAGAAAGCGAAGCGGCGGCAGGTCATTCGACTTCAAATGCCCAAGCGCGCCTGCCGACAATTTTTTAGGGTGAAGTTCTTCAAACCCAACTTGAACAGCCGCATACCCATCCCGATCCTGTGTGCGGACCTGCGTAACGTAACATGGCCCAGCTTCGATGATCGTCACAGGATACGCGACGCCTTTCTCATCGAAGATCTGGGTCATGCCGATCTTCCGTCCAATAAGCCCTTTTAACATGCTCAATTTTCTCCTTCAAAAGATTTTGCGAGACTGTCAGCCCGGGCTTGGGCTGCATCATCTCCGGACAGCGCAGTAAACGGGTTGTTGGGACATACAGGTTTTTGTTGTCCCGCGCAACGCCGTTCTTGCGCTGGCGAAATGAGAGAGTAGAGTTTCCATTCGAGCCGGTCTCTACTCTCTGTATAACGACCAACTAAATTTTTATTTCGATATCCACGCCCGCAGGCAATGACAAGCGCATCAACATATCGATTGTCTTCGAGTCCGGGTCAAGCACATCGATCAAGCGGTTGTGCGTGCGGATCTCATAATGCTCGTGCGAGTCTTTATCTATGAATGTCGAGCGCCGTATTGTAAACCGTTCAGTCTTGGTTGGCAAGGGCACGGGACCAACAACATGCGCGCCACTGCGTTCGGCAGTTTCGACAATGCGCTTGGCGGTCGAGTCAAGGACGCGATGATCGTACGCCTTCAAACGGATGCGGATCTTCTGTTTCGTCATGACATCGCCTATTCAATGATCTTAGTAACGACGCCGGCGCCGACGGTGAGGCCGCCTTCGCGGATGGCGAACTTGGAGCCTTGCTCCAACGCCACAGGCACGATCAGTTCCACGGTCAGGTTCACGTTGTCGCCCGGCATCACCATCTCGACGCCTTGCGGCAGTTCAATGTTGCCCGTCACATCCATCGTGCGGATGTAGAACTGCGGGCGATACCCGCTGAAGAACGCCTTGTGCCGCCCACCTTCTTCCTTCTTCAGCACGTACACTTCCGCCAGAAATTTCTTGTGCGGCGTCACCGAGCCCGGCTTGGCTAACACCTGCCCGCGCTCCACGTCTTCACGCTCGATGCCTCTGAGCAGAATGCCCGCATTGTCGCCAGCCACCACTTCATCCAATTCTTTGTGGAACATTTCCGTTCCCGTGATGACCGAACTCTTGGTCTCGCGCAAGCCCACGATCTCGATGGGGTCGCCTTTCTTCGCCACGCCGCGATCCACACGTCCCGTCACCACCGTCCCGCGCCCCTTGATCGAGAACACGTCTTCCACCGCCATCATGAACGGTTTGTCCATCTCACGCTTGGGTTCGGGAATGTATTCGTCGATCACCCGCAATAACTCTTTGATGCTCTCGTATTCCGGCGCGTTCGGATCCTTCGAGGCGCTGTCTAAGGCCTGTTTCGCAGACCCGCGCACGATCGGCGTCGTGTCGCCCGGGAAGCCGTAGCTGTTCAGCAGTTCGCGCAACTCCAACTCCACCAACTCCAGCAACTCGGGGTCGTTCATCATGTCCACTTTGTTGAGAAACACCACGATGCTCGGCACTTCCACTTGCCTCGCCAACAGCACGTGTTCCCGCGTCTGCGGCATCGGACCCATCCGGCGCCGCCACCACCAGGATCGCCCCGTCCACCTGCGCCGCGCCCGTGATCATGTTCTTGATGTAGTCGCGGTGCCCCGGCATGTCCACGTGCGCATAATGCCGCTTCGCCGTCTGGTATTCCACGTGCGAAATGTTGATCGTGATGCCGCGCGCTTTTTCTTCCGGCGCGTTGTCGATCTGGTCGTACGCTTTCACTTCTCCCGACCCGATCGCCAAGGCCGCTACCTTGGTGATCGCCGCCGTCAATGTCGTCTTCCCGTGGTCGATGTGCCCCATCGTCCCCACGTTCAGATGCGGTTTACTCCGATCGTATTTTTCCTTCGCCATAAGAGTCTCCTTGATATAAAAACGAGTTAAGCTTTCAAAATTTCTTCCGCGACCGATTTTGCAACCGGCGCATAGTGATCGAATTCCATATTGAACACGCCACGCCCCTGGGTGGCAGAACGGAGTTGTGTGGCATAGCCGAACATTTCAGCCAACGGGACCATAGCGCGCACCGCTTGCGCATTGCCCAAACGGACTTCCATGCCTTGGATCATCCCTCGGCGGCTATTAATCTGTCCCATCACATCGCCAAGGTATTCTTCCGGCACGACAACTTCAACCTTCATCATCGGCTCGAGCAAAATAGCATTGCCTCTTTGCACGCCTTCTTTGAAACCCAAAATCGCCGCCATCTTGAACGCCATTTCGCTTGAGTCGACTTCGTGGAAGGAACCGTCGAACAACGTCACTTTGATGTCTACAACGGGATAACCGGCAAGCACGCCGCCATCCGCCGCTTCTTTGATTCCTTTTTCAATCGGGTTAATGTATTCTTTCGGAATGGCGCCGCCAACGATCTTATTTTCAAAGACAATTCCGCTGCCACGCTCACCCGGCTCAAGGGAAAATACGACATGCCCGTATTGACCTTTACCACCGGATTGCTTCGCGTATTTGTAATCCACTTCCTTGACGACTTTGGTGATGGACTCGCGGAACGCCACGCGGGGCGCGCCGACATTTGCCTGAACTCTAAACTCGCGGAGGAGGCGGTCTACAATAATATCGAGATGCAACTCGCCCATGCCGCGCAGAATAGTCTGGCCGGAATCTTCATCCGAATTTACGTGGAGTGTTGGGTCTTCTTCCGCCAGTTTACGAAGAGCTTCTCCCATTTTTTCTTGATCGGAGGAACTTTTCGGCTCGACAGCAATCGAAATCACCGGCTCAGGGAAGGAGATGGTTTCAAGAACGAGGGCTTTCGTGTCGCACAGCGTATCGCCGGTAAAGCTTTCTTTGAAGCCTAGAACTGCGCCAATATCCCCAGCGCGGATTTCGGTCACATCTTCGCGGCGATCGGCGTGCATACGGATCAAACGACCGATACGTTCTTTCTTGCCTCGCTTGGTTGTGTTTTGAACAGTTTGCCCCTGGCTGACAACGCCGGAGTACACACGAACATAAGCCAAGCGCCCCACATAGGGATCGGTAACGATCTTGAATACCAGCGCGCTCAACGGGCTACCATCCTGCGCGGGTATCTCAAAAGTGTTTTCCGGCTCATCGGGAACCGATACGGTTACGATCGGCTTATCAGCCGGGGAGGGAAGATAATCAACTACGGCATCCAGTAGAACCTGAACGCCTTTATTCTTTAATGAAGAACCGCAGAAAACAGGCGCGGCTTTGACGGCAAGCACGCCTTTACGCAAGGCGGCTTTGAGTTCGTCAATGCTGATTTCCTGACCTTCAAGGTATTTCATTGTCAGTTCATCGTCGAGTTCCGCGATCTTCTCCACCATTTTTGCGCGGGCTTGCTCGGCGTCTTTTTGCATTTCCGCCGGAATATCCGTTATTTTTGGCTCTTTACCGAGATCGTCTTCCCAAATGACTGCTTGCATCGAAAGAAGATCAATGGCGCCTTTGAATGTCGCCTCAAATCCGATAGGGATCTGCATTGCGATGGGGTTGGCGCCAAGACGATCAATGATGGTGTCAATGGTGCGCTCATATGAAGCCCCGACACGATCCATCTTATTAACGAAACAGATCCGCGGCACGCTGTAGCGGTCCGCCTGACGCCAAACGGTTTCACTTTGGGGCTCGACGCCTTGTACCGCATCGAAGACCACCACCCCCCCGTCCAAGACGCGTAGTGAACGCTGAACTTCAGCGGTGAAGTCAATATGTCCCGGCGTATCGATCAAGTTGAACTGATAGCCTTTCCATTCAGCAGAAACAGCCGCAGACACGATCGTAATTCCGCGTTCGCGTTCCTGCACCATCCAGTCGGTCACCGTGGTTCCATCGTCAACGGAACCAATTCGGTGAGTCTTGCCGGTATAGAACATGATCCGCTCGGTCGTGGTTGTTTTCCCGGCGTCAATGTGGGCAATGATCCCTATATTTCGATATTTCTCAAGCGGATACTCGCGAGCCATTCTTAGTTAAACACCTTTTGTTAGGATTTCAAAAACACTCAAATACGATAATGTGAAAATGCGCGGTTAGCTTCCGCCATCTTGTGGGTTTCGTCTCGCTTGCGGATCGCCGCGCCGGTTTCGTTGAATGCGTCGATCAATTCACCGGCAAGTTTGTCCGGGAAAGATTTGCCGGAACGCTCGCGCGCCGCGGTCAGAATCCAGCGGATCGCCAGCGTGGTGCGACGGTCCGTCGAAACTTCCATCGGCACTTGATATGTCGCCCCGCCCACGCGCCGAGGGCGGACTTCCATGGCGGGCGAAACATTTTTAAGAGCGCCGTCGAAAACGTCCATTGGATTCTTCTCGGTGCGCTCTTTGATCAAATCCATCGCGCCATAGATCAGCCCAATGGCAGTGCTCTTTTTACCGCGTTTCAAGACGTGTTGAACCATCGTCTGCACATGGACGCTGTTGTAACGGATATCAGGGAGAATCTCCCGTTTTTCAGGTTTTGCTCTACGCATCTGTCATTACTCCATCAGTTTACTTCGGACGCTTCGCGCCATACTTGGAACGCGCCTGTTTGCGATTAGCAACACCGGTCGTATCCAGCGAGCCGCGCACAATGTGATAGCGAACGCCGGGCAAGTCCTTTACACGACCTCCGCGGACAAGAACCACGGAGTGCTCCTGCAACTGGTGACCTTCACCGGGGATATAGGCAGTCACTTCCAAGCCATTTGTGAGACGCACACGCGCAATCTTGCGCAGCGCGGAGTTCGGCTTCTTCGGCGTCATAGTACGAACGACCGTACATACACCGCGCTTTTGCGGCGCTCCTTTATCCTGGCGGATGCGCCGCTGTTTATAAGTGTTCAAGGTGAATTGAAAAGCCGGCGCCTTGCTTTTCGCCTTCTTGCTCTTGCGGCCCTTGCGGACCATTTGATTGATTGTCGGCACGATCAGCCTCCGATAATAAAATTATTCACAAAGTTTTTTTGCACAAAATGAGGCCATCAAGTCGATCTGTGATGGCCTCACAAGGTAATGCCATGCAAGCGGGGGTAATGCCGCCTTTTTCAATTGGCAACGGAGCGAGATTTTATCACGCTATTAATATAATCGTCAAGATTTTCGCTTCGCTGTTAAGTTGTCTCCAATGCCCAGCAAGCCGGTATCCATGCGAGGCGGATGCTGTTTCTCCTCATCTTTTCCAAACTTGACAACATCACCGCCTTCGCTAACAGCTTCCACTGCCAACCCCAGCGATTGCAACTCTTTGACCAGCACCCTGAACGACGCGGGGATGCTTGGCTCTTCAATCGGCTCGCCCTTGACGATCGCTTCATATGTATTGACGCGTCCCTGCACATCATCAGACTTGACCGTCAGCATTTCTTGCAATGTATATGCCGCGCCATACGCTTCAAGCGCCCACACTTCCATTTCACCGAAACGTTGACCACCGAACTGCGCTTTACCGCCCAGGGGCTGTTGCGTTACCAAACTATATGGACCGGTAGAACGCGCGTGAACCTTATCTTCAACAAGGTGGTGTAATTTCAATACCGTCATCACGCCTACGGTCACAGGCTGATCATACGGGATACCGGTTTTACCATCACGAAGGGTTTGCTTGCCAAGGATCGGCAGCGGCTGACCCGTGGAATTAACGATCTCCTGAGCAACATCCATCAAGCGCGCCTCAGCCACTCGCCCAGCATGACCCTGGGCTTCGATCCACAAGCGTAAGCAGGCGTTCACTGCCGCATCATTGTATTCCGTCCGATCTTTCGGGTTGATCTCGTCCGGATAAAAAATAGTATCGGGGTCGTAATCCCGGTCACGTAACCATTCGGTTGCTGTGGCAAGGCGAGCATAATCCACATCGTTCAGATCGTAGGCATCATACTTGCGCTTACTCAGCCACTCTTCAAGGTAGAGGCGCCGTACTTCATCATCGTCCTGAATCGACTCAGGATCATACTCCTGCTCCTTGATCCATTCCCACGCTTTCACTCCCACTTCCTTCCAAGCCTCATCAATAATCCAGGCGCGGGCGAGTTCGGCTTCGATCTCCTCTTCAGATGCGCCGTCGAACACCGGCGTGACCGCGCGATACCCCAACCGCTTCGCCGCCCAGCCCAGATGAACTTCCAAAACCTGGCCGATGTTCATACGTCCGGGAACACCCAGCGGATTCAAAATTAAATCCACCGGAGTGCCGTCTTCGAGGAAAGGCATGTCCTCCACAGGCACTACTTTCGAGACGACACCTTTATTCCCATGTCGTCCTGCCATCTTATCGCCCGCGGTTAACTTGCGGCGTTGCGCGACCGAAACACGCACCATCATATCCACGCCCGCTGATAGATCGGAATTTTCTTCGCGCGTGAACACTTTCACATCCACCACTTTGCCGCGTTCACCGTGCGGCATGCGCAGAGATGTGTCTTTCACATCGCGCGACTTTTCACCGAAGATCGCTCGCAACAACCGCTCCTCCGGGGTTAATTCTTTTTCACCCTTCGGCGTGATCTTGCCAACGAGAATATCGTTTGGACCGACTTCCGCGCCAATGCGGATGATGCCGTTCTCGTCTAAATCTTTGATCGCATCCTCGCCGACATTCGGGATATCGCGGGTAATCTCCTCGGGCCCTAGCTTCGTATCGCGCGCTTCCACCTCATATTTTTCAATATGCACCGACGTGAAGCGGTCTTCCTGCACAAGTCGTTCAGAGATCAAGATCGCATCTTCAAAATTCCCGCCCTCCCATGAAAGGAAAGCGATCACCACATTTTGCCCTAGCGCCAACTGACCGCTTTCTGTAGACGAAGAATCAGCGATGATATCGCCCTTCTTGATCTTCTGTCCTTTGACGACAGCCGGGCGCTGGTCAATGCACGTGGATTGATTGGATCGTTGATACTTGCGGAGTTGATACGTGTGATTACTTCCGCCTCGTTCGCGGACGGTGATCGTGTTTCCGGTTACCGACGTTACTTCACCGTCAGCCTCTGCCACCACCACCTGACCCGAATCCAACGCGGCGTGATATTCCATGCCTGTCGAAACAAGCGGGACCTCCGGGCGCACCAGCGGCACAGCCTGCGCCTGCATATTGGACCCCATCAACGCGCGGTTGGCGTCGTCGTGCTCAAGAAACGGAATCAGCGCGGCGCTGATTCCGACCACCTGATGGGGCGCAACATCCATGTAATCAACCGATTCGGGCACTGAGAAAATAAAACCGGAGTGATATCGGCAGGATACGCGCTCACGCACATATTCTTTTTTCTCTGTAAGTGGCGCATTCGCCTGGGCAATCACATATTTGTCTTCCGCATCGGCAGAAAGATAATCAAATTGGTCTGATACATACGGAACAATCTCCACCGGCTGCGCCAGCTTGGAGATCTTCTTCATCATCTTCGAATCTATGGTTTCGCCAGCCTCGAACAACACTTCTTCCGATTTCGGGTCGACAATTTTTTCACGCAAGGTGCGACCCTCAAGGCGCTCATCGTCCGCTTCCATAACTCGGAAGACTTTGCGATACGGGGTTTCAATGAAGCCATACTCGTTCACCCGCGCAAACGACGCAAGGCGGCCGATCAAACCGATGTTTGGACCCTCAGGCGTCTCGATCGGACAGATGCGGCCATAGTGCGAGTGATGCACATCGCGCACATCGAAACCAGCGCGTTCGCGCCGCAAGCCGCCAGGTCCCAAGGCAGAAAGAGTGCGTTTGTGGCGCAACTCGGCAAGCGGGTTGGTTTGATCCATAAACTGAGAAAGCTGTGACGAGCCGAAGAATTCACGCAGAGCGGCAACGACCGGGCGGATATTGACCAGCGTCACCGGCGATAATTGCTCCTGATCACGAATGGACATGCGCTCTTTAATCACGCGCTCCATACGTCGGAGCCCGATGCGGAGCTTGTTTTGGATCAACTCACCCACCGTCTTCACGCGGCGGTTACCGAGGTGGTCGATGTCATCCGCAGGCTCGACGCCATTATTGATCTGGATCATCCGTCGGATGAGCCGAATCACATCGTTCTTGGTGACTGTGCGGTGCGGAATCGGGACGTTGAGATCGAGTTTCTGATTCAATTTATAGCGACCAACGCGCTCAAGGTCATAATGCCTCTGGTCGAATAGCTGCTCCTCGAGGAACTGCCGGGCATTGTCCAGCGTGGCAGGATCGCCAGGGCGCATTTTCTTGAAGAACTCAATGAGCGCCGCTTCGGCGATGGTCAGTCCGCCGGAAAGGTCCCATTCAGGTTCCTGTTTTAAAGTAGAGGGCAGGAATAGACGTTCCGGATTATTGTCCACATCTTGAAATAGCGACAACAACTCTTCATCTGTTCCAAGTTTGAGCGGCGAATCTTTTATCCCATCATCGACCGCCGCTAATGCGCGCAGGAACACCGTAATCGGCACCGTGCGTTTGCGGTTGAACTTCAGGATGATGTAATCGGATTTTCGGGTTTCGAACTCCATCCACGCGCCGCGGTCTGGAATCAACTTGGACATGGCGAGCAGGCGACCCGTCGCGCGATCCGTGGGGGCTTCGAAATATACACCCGGGGAGCGGATCAACTGCGAAACGACCACGCGTTCCGTTCCGTTAATAATGAACGTGCCTTTGTCGGTCATCTCGGGGAAATCGCCAAGAAAGATATCCTGCTTAATCGGCTCAGGCACATCGGCGCCTGCCAGTAAGACCGAAACGTATAATGGGCTTGCGTAGGTCAGGTCGCGCTCCACACACTCTTCGATGGTGTGTTTGGGATCGCCAAACCAATATTTTAAGCCCCATTGTTTGGCTTCGGGTCCCCGACCGGGAAAAAACAGCTTCATCCCTTTGTTATACGATTCGATCGGCGACACCTCATGGAAGAGGTCGCCCAGTCCCTCTTTTTTGAGGCGTTCGAATGAATCCAATTGGACTTCGATGAGGTTGGGGAGTTTGATGTTGACAGGGATACGGGCGTAGGTTTTACGAGGCAAAGTGGAAGACATTTGGTTCGCTCCTGGCTATATGTCTGTGCGCCGTTACGAAGTACCCACTCTCATCCCTGAATTTAGTGCTTGCCGGGTAACAGATGCAATTCAAATTTGGGATGCGTTCAAGAGTTAGTAAACACACGAAGCCATCCCGCGCGATGAGCGGGATAGCAAAACTTGATTATATATGAAGGGTTTGATATACGCAAGGGATTTAAGAGATGAATTTCAACCCATTCCCTCATTGCGATTAGGGTGATTCTATCACAAGCAAGATATTTCGCAACTTGATTAGGTTACACGGGGTTTAGATATACGACACTCACCTCAAAACCGGGAGGACGCAATGACAACAGCACAATCCACGATAAATGATCGGCGCGAAATTTTTGGCTGGGCAATGTACGACTGGGCAAACTCGGCGTTCAGCACCACAATTGGTTCGGTTTTTCTGGGACCGTACGTTAGAGGGCTTGCCACGGCAGTTGCGGAATCTGAATTTCTTGCAAGAACCGGCGCGGCCTGGACCGAGGCAAGCGGACAACCGTTGGTCGTTAAATTCCTCGGCCTTCCAGTTGCGCCCGAAGCGGTCATCGCTTTTGCCATATCGCTTTCTGTTGTATTTCAGGCGGGCTTTCTACCCATTTTGGGCGCCATTGCCGATTACTCTCATCGCCGCAAGCAAATGCTTCAACTTTTCGCAACGATTGGCGCATTGGCGACAATTGGCATGTTCTTTGTCACCCTCGACACGTGGACTCTCGGTCCGATCCTATTTATCATTGCTAACCTGTCCTTTGGCGCGGCGCTGGTTTTCTACAACGCATATCTGCCGGATATTGCCAGCGAGGAGGAACGCGACCGGGTCTCATCTTATGGGTTTGCTTTGGGATACATTGGCGGATTTGTCTTGCTCGCCCTCAACTTGGTGTTGTATCTGCTTCATGAGAGTTTCGGGATTTCAGAAAGCATGTCGGTCCGCATCAACCTCGCCTCGGCGGGAATTTGGTGGCTGGCTTTTTCCACCGTGACGTGGAGAAGGTTGCGTTCGCGCCATGCCGCCCATGAAATTCCGCCTGGCGAAAATTTATTAACCGTCGCCTTCAAGCAACTCTCTAAAACAATGGATGTGCCGGCAAAATCCATTGCCTTCTATCTGCTCTCCCCTCTCCTCATATTGATATGGGCGCCCTTGATTACGCCTTTTATCACGCAACTGATCGGCAGTGGACAATTGGATGCGGACCTCGCGCTTCTGCCGGTCTTTGTTCCCCTGTTTGGTCCCATCATCCTGTTAGTTCGCTTCCTGCGTAACAAGTATCGCACCACACCTGAAACATCCAAATTCCTGACATCGTATTTGATCTATAACGACGGTATCCAAACCGTGATCGCCGTCGCGGCTGTCTTTGCCGACGCGCCTCTGATCCGCGGCGGACTCGAGTTGGGACAAACGACCCTGATCTCTGTCATATTGTTGATTCAATTCGTGGCATTTTTCGGGGCGTTGTTCTGGGGCAAACTCGCCAATTGGATCGGAGCCAAGCGCGCCATTATCGTCAGCCTTGTGATTTGGGCGGCGGTTGTGATTTACGCTTACGGCGGCATGAAAGGCGACTCGCGCGCGACGGAGTTTATGATTCTTGGAGCCGTCATCGCTCTTGTCCTCGGCGGCTCACAGGCGATCAGCCGAAGTTTGTTCGCCCAGATGATTCCCAAGAACAAAGAAGCGGAATTTTTCTCGATCTACGAGATCAGCGAACGCGGCACATCCTGGCTGGGGACGTTGGTCTTCGGCGTCGCAGTGACAATCTTTGGCAACTTGCGAATCGCCATCCTTGCGTTGATCTTCTTCTTCGTGGTCGGCTTGGCAATCCTGCCCTTCGTCAACACCGACAAGGCGATAGAAGACGCAAAACGAGAAGGCGCGCACTAATCAAAACGGGCTGAGGATTTCTCCTCAGCCCGTCAAGTTATAACTGCACCTTACTCAGAACGTCCCGCAGGTTTGGTTGACTGAGCCGTGTTATACAAAAAAAACTGCGGGGCGGCGTATCGCATCTATTACAACTTCGGCAGGACAATCGTCTTCTGTCCTTGATACTTCCCCTTCTTGTCTGCATACGAAACTTCACACTCCTCATCCGCCTCAAAAAACAAGACTTGCGCCAAGCCCTCGTTGGCATAGATCTTCGCAGGGAGCGGGGTCGTGTTCGAGATCTCGAGCGTGACGTAGCCTTCCCACTCTGGCTCAAACGGCGTGACGTTAACGATCAACCCGCACCGCGCATACGTGGATTTGCCCAAACAGATGGTCAACACTTTGCGTGGAATGCGGAAATATTCAATAGTCCGCGCCAAAGCAAAAGAATTCGGCGGGATGACGCATACGTCGCCTTTGAACTCGAACATGGATTTCGGGTCGAAGTTCTTCGGATCAACGATCGCCGAGTGGACGTTCGTGAAGATCATGAATTCATCCGCCACACGAATGTCGTATCCGTACGACGAAACGCCGTAGGAGATCACTCCCTGCCGAACCTGCTTGTCAACAAACGGTTCGATCATGCGTTGTTCCTTTGCCATCTTGCGAATCCAGTGGTCGGGTTTGAGTCCCATAGTTATTCTCCAATTGATGTCACCCTGAGCCGTTAGGCGAAGGGTCTCCAATGCCACGAGGAGATTCTTCGCCGCTTTGCGGCTCAGAATGACATGGGTTAGATTTTATTTCACAACAATCACAACCTGCGTAAGTTTTCCCGATTGTACTTCAACTCGCCTTTCATAAAGGCCGCCGTGATACATGAACGTAATACGATAACGCCCAGCAGACAGGTCGTTGATCCCTATATTCTCCTCGCCTAACGCCAATGTTGAATCATACGTTTCAAGGTAGATCAAACCAAGAATTTCGCCCGAGGGAGAAACCTGCTGGAGAGTGATATCCGCTTTTTGTAACGTTGAATTCGCATCCTGAACCGAAATCGCCAACGCGCCAAAATCTGATTTGCTTGGCAAGAGCCACAATTCAGGGTTGACCATCGAAAAATAATCCTCCACAGCCCCACGGCGGACTTCAAAATGGAGGTGACTCCCAATCGCCACGCCACTGCGCCCCACTTCGCCGATCTTATCACCCGCTTCAACACGATCGCCTGTTGCAACATCAATTTTGGACAGGTGGGCATACAAGGTGAATAATTCATCGTCATGTTGAATCACAACAAGGTTGCCATAAAAAATTGTCCAAGGGGAATAAATTGCTACCTCGTCTGGACCTGCGAAGACGACAACCCCCTCCCCCGCCGCATGGACAGGAGTCCCCAACTCGTTGATAAACTCCACGCCGCGATGCGGGTCGCGCGTCCCGTTGCCTGTCGACGCGAACGGATACGTTCTCTCCACCGAATCATTCGCAGGAGGGTGGATCGGTCGCTGGAGGAGGAAATGTCCATCGGTAATGCAGAAATCGGCGGTGAGGGGATTGCAGGGAATTGGAGTCGCTGTCTGTGTTGACGTTGGAAGCGCTGTTGCTGTTCGCGTGGGAGGAATAGAAGTGGACGTTGGTTCGAAAGGAGGTTGAATCGTTGATGTTGCGCTAACCACTGGCACAACCGTTTGAGTCGATGAACAAGATACGAGGAATATCAAAAAAAGAAAACTGGAAATAATTCTCATGCGGACTATAGAAACCCCGAAGGGGTAAAACGATTATAGATTGTTTTGTAGCTATTCTGTTGTTACGCAATAGATGCTACGACGCGAGATGTATTTCGATTTTGATGTTATTCATGAGAAAGGGCGACATGAATGTCGCGCTACGGAAGCCAAATCGGCTTTGCTTGCGTAACGTCACTAACTAAATCCCACCCCGCTCCTTCATCACTTTGCGGATTTTCGATTCAAGGGTGTCTGCTTGTTTTTCGAGTTCGGTGAGTTCGCTCAAGTATCCATCCCCAGCGGATTTGTCTGGCAATGAATGGATGTTGATCCGCACATTGTAGGCGGCGGCGGTGAGCGATGCGCGCGACATGGCAAAACCTGACAGCGCGTCGCTGATGGCGTTGAGGTTGCCATGCTCGGCGCACTTGACCGCGAGTTCCATGATCTTGACGGATCGTTCAGCTGAATGAAGAGGGATATGCGCGGCATTCAACGTGGCGCGTTGGATCGCGGCAGTGCGGGCTACTTGTTGTTCTTCAGTCTCTTTCGGTAATTTGAATGCACCAATGACCGCCTCAAACGACGCGGCGTCGTCGTCCACGGCTTGGGTCATTTCAGCGCGGAGTTTTTCAGCCATCACGCGCACGGCTTGCATCTCGGCTTCGACTTCGGCGTATTTTTTTCTCCCGATGGTGAGACCCGAAACCATCGCGACCAGCGCGGCGCCCATTGCGCCAGCATACGCGGCGGCGGATCCGCCTCCAGGCGCGGGCAAGGCGGACGCTAACTCGTCTAAAAATGAAGCGGGCTGAGGGGGGGGAGAAGCGGCGGCGGAGGACGAGGTAAAGAGTCGAGACTCGAGAATCTGTTCGGGAGAGAATGAATCCAATTGGGTGTACCAGACCGCCGCATCCACCAACGCTTCTTGCGGAATCAATCCGACGAGTTCGCAGTGATGAATGTTCACGCCGTATCGTCCCGCCTCGCGTCGAATGAACTCGACCACGCGCGCGATGGGCGTTTCGTGAAAGTTGGTGAGATTCATCGAGACCTGCGCGCGTCCATCCACGAGCAAGCCGAGACCTTTCACATATCGAAGCCCGCCCGATGAATGACGCACCGCCTTCGCGATCTTTTTCGCGATGCTCACATCGTCGCTCGTGAGATAGACGTTGAACGCAATCAGCGGAGCGCGCGCGCCGATAACTGTTGCGCCCGCCTTCGGAAGTTTGCTCGGACCATAATCGGGTTTGCGATTCGGATCGGACTCAATTTCGGTCTTGAGTCCCTCGTATTGCCCCTTGCGGATGTTTTCGAGATTCGCGCGCTCGGGACGCGTTGCCGCCGCTTCATATAAATAGACGGGGAGGCTGAGTTCGCCCGCGACGCGTTGACCAAGCCTTTGAGCGATCGCAACGCACTCGTCCATCGTCGCGCCACTGAGCGGAACGAACGGACAGACATCCGTCGCGCCAATGCGTGGATGCTCGCCCGTGTGCGCGTCGAGGTCAATGAGTTCGGCGGCGGTCTTGATCGCGCGGAACGCGGCTTCCTCCACGCCTGCGGGCGAACCTGCAAAAGTCAGCACCGTGCGGTTGTGGTCGAGGTCGGAGGAGCGGTCGAGGAGTTTCACCTCGCTGACCGCTTGGATGGCGGCGACGATCTGGTCTATCACTTCAGGTCGCCGCGCTTCGGAAAAGTTGGGGATGCATTCGATGAGGGTAGTCATGTAGTTGGTTAGTCCGTTGGTTGGGTGGTTTGTTGTGGATTAGTGACGCAATTATAAAGGGTAGAAGATTTTTACGGGAGGTAATGTATAATTTCGAAACTGAAAACTATGTTTGATATAGAAAAAATAGATGTGGTAGTCAATCAATTTATTGATGTAAAACAAGAAACCAGTATAGAAAATTACTGGAACAATGTTGCTGAAGTTATTACCCAGACACTAGGTTTTTACTTCGCTGGGATATACCTATCTGATTCCAATAATAAATTTGTGGTCTTCAAAGGAGGAAGTGGAGAAGCAGGAAAAGCATTTTTGAAAATTGGACATAAGTGCAAGATTGTTAACGGCAAAAACCAATCATGGCACGCGGGGACTGCCGTTTACTCGAATGAAATACAATTGATAAATTGGGCAAAAGGGGAAATTCTCGGCTATCAAATTATGGAACGCAAAGTTGTCAATAGAAATTTCCTAGCGAAAATTGGCAAGTTTTGGAGTCCTCAGTTGCCACTTACCCAGGGAGAATTATTTATCCCAATACAAACAAATCATAAAATAATCGGGATCCTAGAAATCAATCTCGATGTGGAGCCAAAGTTTTCGGAAGAAGAAATAGTTAAGCTATGCTCTCTGGCAGATCACATTGCTTCAATATCTAGGGGAAAATTAGGTGTAGATAATCTCTGACACAACTCATACACAACCAACGGTAAAAATCAAAACACGCACTTCGTCAAATATATAAATCTATATTTACGAGGTGCAGATGTGAGTCCAAACAATTGGAATCGGGGGATTATTGATGAATTTCGAGCCAATCAAGGTAAGGTTGGGGGACATTTTGAAGGGAAAACATTGCTTCTCTTACATACCACTGGAGCAAAGAGCCAAAAGCCGCGTATCAACCCGGCGGCATACGTGAAAGACGGTGACCGCTATGTGGTGATCGCATCCATGGGCGGCGCGCCGACGAACCCAGACTGGTATTACAACCTCGTCGCGCATCCCTCGGTCACTGTGGAGGCGGGGACGGAGAAGTTTCAAGCCGAGGCGAAAGTGATGAGCGACGAACCCGAACGGACGCGACTCTACAACAAAATGGCTGAAATGATGCCCGCCTTTAACGACTATCGCCAGAAAACGAAGCGCGTCATTCCTGTGATCGTGTTAGAGCGCAAGCATTAAGTCTCCTTCAACTCTGTAAAATCCAATTCCCTCCTGACTTCGTTGGGAGGTTTTAAGGTATCATCGGCAAAAAATACAGAGCGGAAATTCGTCAATCGGAGAAAAACATGAAACTTCTTCGCCCTCTTTTATTGATTGCCGTCGTCGTCTTCACCATCGCCTGCAACGCCATCCTACCCACCGAGGAACCTCCGGGCGTGGGAGACTCCGCCGAACGCGGCTACGCGCTCAGCGAGCCAGTCATTGCCGCGCTGGAGGAATACAAAACAGACCATGGCGTCTACCCAGCCACGCTTGACGAACTCACGCCGGACTACATCCCTGAAACGCCGAAGAAAATTGACGGGTTGGATTTTTCGTACAGTTCCACCGGCGATAGTTTCATTTTTTCCTTCCACTATCTCGGTCCTGGCATGAACACCTGCGCTTACACGCCCGAGGAAGAATGGCAATGTTCGGGAGCATATTGACACTTCGTATCAAACGGAGTTAACCAAGACTTACGCGCCATTGGTTTATTGCCCGCTACTTTACGCCAATCTCTGCAAATTTCAAAGTGAATAACGAAAGCATCCAAAAAAACAAACTCGCCAGCGAAAGATCGGTTTCGCTGGCGAGTTTGTTTCTCTCATACCTGCAAGCGGTTACTTTTCCGCCTCCACTTTCACCAGCACGGCGCGCGCAACAACGCGCTTCAAATACGTATTCGTCTTCTCGTCGAAATCTTTGCAGGTGACCAGCGTCAACCATGTTTGTTCCTCGTGCTTGAACACCGACGAATCCTTCGGGCTGACTTCGCGGTTCGCGCGAATTTCATAAATGTATTTCTGCCCATTGGCATGGACGATGACCTGGTCGCCATACTTCAACTTGCCCAAATTTACAAACGGACCCGGCAAGCCGCTCGCCAACACCACGTGACCGGTCAACACGCTGTTTCCCTGCAAGGTTGGGAAAGCGCTTCCTTCCAGCCACCCAGCCTGTTTACCCAACCAGGCGACATTCCACCCCCCATTGCGGAGCGGCACGCCGACGATGTTCATCTTCACGCCGAGCGAGGGGATCTCCAGCCAGATATCGTTGGCAAACTCGGAATACGACTCGCGCGGCACATTGCTCAAGTCGGTGACCGCGTTCGGGGCAAAGCCGGTCGCGGGAATATCTGCCCGGATGGCATTCGATGAACCGGTGCCCGGCGCGCCCAGCACCAGAGTTGAACTTACGCCGTAGACATCGATCGGATCGCCGGGGTCGTAATCGCGTTCAGTCGAAAATATATTGCTGTTCTGTTGCCCCGGCGGATTGCCCACCGGGCTGGGCGGAACGCCCGGCAGACTCGTCCATGCCACAGTGCCTACATTCGTGGCAGGCGCCGACAACACAGTCACATCAAACGTGATGCGCCCATCGCCGCCGCCCAATTGGAAGTTGCTCCACGCGGCAGAGATCGTCCGCGTGCCGGCGTTGTACAAACACGCGCCCACATCCGCAGGTTGAGCGCCGGCGTTGCAGTCCAATGAGCCGAGAACCATATCTAGTTCCACCGGCAACGGATCGGAGACGACAAGGTCGTACGCGTCTGTTTCGCTCGCCGCGGTATGGTTGATCGTCAACGTCAGGGTGACCACAGAACCAACAGACACAGTGGACGAACTGGACGTTTTCAGGATCGACACATCCGGTTCCACGATGGTCACCGTCGTTGCGCGCGGACCCACTGTGCCGGCATCCGAACTCCAGACCGCGCTGTTGTCCAGATCGACGCCGGAGACGTTCGCCGCGCTATCGAGAATCACGGCGCGATAGTCGATCGTCAGGGTTTGTGGAGCGCCGGGGTTGGTGAGCAAGCCAAAATTAAAGGTGACGCGTCGCCCCACATCCACCGGCGTTCCGCCGCCGGCATCATCCACAGTTGGGTTGGCGCAGATGGCGGCAAAACCTCCCGCGATGGAAGTGATCAACGTTCCGGCGCTGATCGCCGCGCAATCGATGAACGAAAGACCGCGCTCCATGGTATCCACCAACTGCGCGTTGTTAAAAGTTCCGGTCGGAATGGTGATCTGAACCCGGTAGGTAACGATCTCGCCGATGGCGACATCCGGGTCGATCGTAAATGCCTGGTTGCTCGAAAGCAGTGTTTTGGCAAAGCCGCCGGGGTTGGCTTGTTGAATGAAACCAAAATCGAGTGTGGGATTCGAAGTGGTTCCGTTATTCTGTGTGACTGTGTTGTTCGATGCCGCGCCGGCGCTCCCCGGCGTGAGCGTGATCGCCGCGCTCGAAACCGCGCCCGAACCTGTGCCGATACCATTATCGTTATTGTCCGCATTTACATCGGGGTCGGTGGAATCGGCGGCGTCGAACGAGTCGATGGCGCTGAGGTATCCCGCAGGCGGTGTAACGCGCGCAATGTAATCGCCCTGGGGCAAACCGTTAAAGAGATACGCTCCGCCCGCGCCGGTGATTATGCCGCCTGCCGCATCGTCTGCCGTTCCCAAAATACCGTCGGGACCGACGTTGATCTCGGTTGCGCCATCTGCGGCAAATAATTGAACTGTCGCGCCTGCGATTGCCACATCGCCCGCGTCGAACACGCCGTTGATGTTCACGTCTTCAAACACAAGGTTGCCCAACTGCTGGCGATAAAAGCCGAAATCCACAGTCATATCGGCGCGATTATCCGCCGCGCCCTGACCCGACCCGGACAGATCCGTTTCTCCGGTTGGTTCAGTGGAGCCGGGTCCAAGTGTGACGGCTGAACTGATCACCGCCCCAGCGAACGCGCCGGCATTTTGGCGCGCGCCGTTATCGTCTGTGTCCGATACAACGAGGTCGGCATCCGGGGCGGCTGTTTCACCGATCACGCCCGCGCCGCTGATCGTTGTGCCGCTGCTCCAATATCCTTCGAGCGCGCCGCCGCCTGCAAAGTTGCTCGCGGGCAGAACCGCCACATAATCCCCGGCGATCAGGTTATCGAAGCGATAATATCCGCCGCCTGCTGTTGTGGTAGTCCCCAGCGCAACCCCTGTGGGATTGCCCGCTCCATCTGCCGCGTAAAGTTGAACGGTTACTCCATTCACCCCAACTTCGCCCGCGTCGATGGCGCTGTTGTTATCTGTATCGAACCAGACGCGGTTGCCGAGGCTATATGGAACGGTCACCACGCCTAGATCGACGCGCGGTTCGTCTGTTGTGCCAGTGGCATTGTTGGCGGAAGCCTCGGCGCCCGGCGTGAGCGTGACCACCTCAGTCTGGATGACTCCGCCCGCGCCTAACACGCCTATGACCGATCCGTTATCGTCGTTATCGCTCGTGTCGACATCCGCATCGGGCGCGGGTTCGTATATTCCGCCGCCCGAACTGGAGGTCAACCCTTCGAGCGTGCCGCCCACGTTGAATTCTGCCGCGGCAATACGCACGATGTAATCGCCGGCAGGAAGACCGGCAAACGAATAATCGCCATTGCCAGCGGTCGTGGTTGTGGCGATGACCGTCAAGCCATCGCCGGACAGCAATTCTAAATCGACTCCGTTAATGCCGATCTCGACGCCCAGCAAGCCGTCATCGTTCGCGTCTGCCCACACGCGGTTTCCAAGAGTCATCGTGTAAAAGCCAAAGTCCACCGTCATATCGGCGCGGTTATCAAGGGCGCCTTGCCCGCCGGAGAGGTCGGTCTCGCCGGTCGGTTCCGCTGAGCCGGGACCCAACGTGACCGCCGCGCTGAGGACTGCCCCGTTGAATGCGCCGGCGTTTTGAAGCGTGCCGTTATCGTCGGCGTCGTTGACAACAAGGTCGGCGTCTGGAGCGACAGGCTCGCTGAGCGCCCCGTTCGGGAGGCGAGTCGTGCCGGAGGACCAGTAACCAGCCAACACGTCGTTGGAACCGTTGACGATGAAATTATCCGCCGCGACGACGACCACATAATCCCCGGCGACAAGATTATCAAAGCGATAATATCCGCCGCCCGCTGTAATTTGATTGGCAAGCGCCGCGCCGGTTGGGTTGCCCGCTCCATCCGCGGCGTATAACTCGACCAGCGCGCCATCGATGCCAAGTTCGCCGGCATCGAGCGCGCCGTTGTTGTTGGTATCGAACCAAACGCGGTTGCCGAGGCTGTAGGCGCGCACAAAGCCAAAGTCCACCGTTGGGTCGGATGTGGTTGCGGTTGCGTTCGTCACGGTGATATTTGCGGCAACTTCGCCGGGCGTCATAGTAAGCGTCCCGCTATTCACGGCGCCGCCGGCAACGCCAATGCCGTTATCGTTGTTGTCGGTGTTCGTATCGGGGTCGATCGTGTCGGCAGGCGCGGCAGTATCCACCGTGCTGGTGAATCCCACCGGCGGCGTGACGCGCGCGATGTAATCGCCGGCGGGCAACCCGCCGAAGGTATACACGCCGCTCGCGCCGGTAATCACTCCGCCAGGCGCGTCATCGGCTGTGCCCAGAATGCCATCCGGTCCAACATGGATCTCAGTGACGCCATCCGAGGCAAACAATTGCGCCGTTGCGCCAGCCAGCAAGGCATCCGTTCCCGCATCATAATCGCCATCGCCGTTCACATCTTCAAAGACGAGGTTGCCAATTTCGACCCGGTAAAAGCCGAAGTCAACTGTGCGGTTGGATCGGTTATCCGGCGACTCGCCCGCTTCAGGATTCGCTACCGGGTCTGTCTCGCCCGTAGGTTCCGATGTGCCCGGCCCCAACGTCACCGCCGTAGATGCCACGTAATCGATGGCGGCGCCGGTGAGGGTTGTGCTCCCGTTATCGTCGCTGTCCAGGACGGTTGTGTCCGGGTCGTTCGCGGTTGCGTCGGTGATCGCGCCGTTCGCCGCCATCGACGTGAGACTGCTCCAATATCCCGCCAGCGGATTCGCCGGCACGGTATCCCCCACTCCCACATCGCGGAAGTTATCGTCGGGGATCAAAACCACAAAGTCGCCCGCGGGGAGATTATCAAACCGATAGTAGCCGCCGGCATCGGTGGCATCGAACGAGAGGAAGGTGTCGCCCGCATCCCACACGCCCGGCGTTGCGCCGTTATCCTGGAATAATTCCACCCGGACCCCGCTCACGCCCACTTCCGCGTTGTTCAACAAGCCGTCATTGTTCGTGTCAAACCAGACGCGGTTGCCCAAACTATACGATTGTGTGAAACCAAAATCGTAGGTGTGATTATTATCGCCCGCGTTTCCCGTTGTGATCGTAATGACCGCGTTGTTTCCATTATAGGTTCCATCCGAATCGCGCTGATCGGCATCGGCATCTGCCGGGGAGAGCGCCAACCCGGCAAGCGGGGCTTGCTGGCTCCCGCCCAACGCATTGGGAACGCGTATCTCGTAGGTGGTATTCGGGTCGAGGGTGTCGAGCAGGTAGATGCGACTGCCGGTGGAGGCGCCGGGTCCCGAACTAAAGTAATAACTCCCGTTCGCATCGGTCACGGCGGTGGCGATCAAAGTTCCGCCTTGATACAGTTCCACGGTCACGCCTGCGAGCGGTAACTCGCCCGGGTCTTGAATCCCGTCTCCGTCCGATTCCATCCACAGACGATTCCCGATCTCGATGGGAGCCATGTAGCAGAATCCTTCCACGTCGCCGATGCCGGCGGCTTTGCCAAAGAGGCTGGCATTGTCGGTGCGCGGGAATAACTCAAAGGCGCGCGTGCGCATGCCGGTCAGGTTGCTGAACCATGCCACCCCGCCCGAGCGAATATCGAATGGATCGTATACAGAAACGGCGATCTCGTCGGTGCCCGGCATAAGCACCAAGCCGCCCAATGTCACCTCGTTGTGGGTGCCGGAGTTGAGCGCGCCGGACACGGCGTACATATCCTGCCAGTAATATTCGCCGCCACCCGGTCCTTGCGCGGGCGCGCTCCCTGCCCCGCCGGTGGTGATGCCTCCGCAGGTGGCGTTATTCTCCAACACAAAAGTTCCCGCTACATTGCACACCCGCAAGATATCGCCCGCCGAGGTGCCTTCAAAGGTGGAGCCGGCGTTGATGGTCACCGAAGTGATCGTGTACCCGGTCGTAAAATCGTAAAAGTTGAACGATGTGGTTGCCGCGGAGGTGGAGTAGTTGACCTCGCCGGTCTGGTGACCCATGCGATCCATCAAACCTATGAGCATATCGCCATCTGTATCGAATTCGATATCGGACAGGATCGGCTGGGGATAGATCAATTGATTTCCGTAGGAAAGCCCGGGCGCGCAAGGCGCTTCGCAGAGGGTGGTGAACACGTTCGACCAGGGGCGCCATTCTGCCGGGTAACCGGGCGCGTCCGCGCTGACCACGCCGCGCGGATAATTCAAGGCGAATTCATACACCAGCGTCCACGCGCCCGGCGCGGATTCGCTGGTGCGAATAATATACGCGCGCAAGTCGTTGACGCTCTGAGTGCTCTCAGCCGAACACACCACGCCCACATACACATTGCCTTGATACACTTCCACCGCCCACGGGCGCGTGTCGCTTGCCGCGCAGGCTGTCGCGCCGGGGGGAAGAGTGATGGCGGTTGCCGTGTTATAGGTTGCCGGCGCAACGGCGGGAATGCCAATATCGAGAGAGTAAAGTGAACGGTCTGTAAGGTTGATCAACCACAAGGTATCGTCGGACGCGCCGATATCCATATCGCCGATCGCTTGTTTGCCCACAGCATCCCACGCGTTTGGATCGTTGTTGGGGGTGGCTGAAACAGCCGGCAAGCCGCGCGCGGTGTCATCCAGCGCGCCATCATCCACGCCGGCGAAGGTGTCGATATCGACAAACGTGGAAACCGATGTGGAGGCGCCCGTTACCGGGTTTACGACAATGGCGTAAATTCCGCCGCCGCCCAATGAGCCAAACCCCGAATGTCTCTTTGCCAGCGCGGCGGCAAATACTGTGTTGGTCGAGCGTTGATACGCCAAGCCCCAGGTCGCTCCGATTTGCGCGTTGGTTGCCAAGATCTGTTCAACCGTGTTATTCGCGCGCCCATAGGCAGAATTGGGTATCGAAACCATGGCGTCGGTGGCGCCAGATGAACCGCCGCCTAATGGATCGCCATTGACATAACAAGGCATCACCAGGAACGGGTTGTTCTGGCAGTATTCATCCGGTTTGGATAACCCCAAATCTACACCGGCAGAGGGACTGGTGACGAACTGGACCGTTGTTCCCGAGTCCCTGCCGAATGCGCCGGGGCGAAGCGCGGCAGGAATCCCCGTGAATTCGATGCGGACTTGCGTCCCGTTGGGGATGGCGAGCGTGTATCCCCCGGAGGCATTCGTCACCGCGCTTGCCACAACGGCGCCGGTCGCGTCATACGCCGTGACGGTAATGCCGGCAACGGCGGTATCCCCCGCGCCGCGGACTCCATTATCGTTGTAATCGGTAAAAACGTTTCCGCTCACGGTGTTCGGGTTGGCGCTTGTGATAACCAGTTGGGCGCGGTTGTAGAAGCCCGTTTGCCCCGCGCTCGTATCGCAGATACGCAACACCCAGGTTCCCGCAGAATTTTGCCCTTTGAACGCGCTCAATAATTCATAGGGTCGCGCGGATGTTCCGGGAGGGGCGGTCTGTCGATCGTAATAAGGAAAGCCGACGCTGTCATTGCTGTTATCGTAGATCGAGCCAACCGCCGTGTCGTCCAGCATGATGTCGTAGTTATCGTAATCGTCCGGGCTGGCGATGGTCGGCGCGCCCAAGCCGCCACCGGAGATCAAGACGACCGTTGTCCCCGCCGGCGAAGTGAGTGTGACGCGCACGTCACTGCGGCGGGTATGATTAAGATTCACGCCAACGTTAATATCTGAGATTACGACATTCGCGGCAACGGCGATATTCCGCGTCAGCGGAGCGCCGCAACTGAGATCAGTAATTGGAGCAAAGACCGGCCCATCATTGACTGTGGTGGTTAATGCGCGCGCAACAGACACCCCCATCGGGTTAAAAAGGAAGACAAAAGACAAAACGAAACAAAGTATTCGAATAACCAACCCATGGGGTGCGGTTCTCATAACACGCCTCACAGCCGGGCGCGCCCGGCGACGGAAGTGCAAGAATATTAACACAAAATGGCTGGCGCGCGCCAGCCATTTTGTTAAAGTATCAGATTACCGATCGGCGGCGGTCACATCCACCAACACGGCTTTGACCATGACCCAGTGTTTGTAGGCGCCTGTTTTGATATCGTACTGGTCGCAGGTGAGCAAGGTCAGCATGGGCTCATCGGCATGCTCGAGAACGCCAACCGAGTGCGGCTGGACAACCTCTTTGGAGATCACCTGATAGGTATAGAGATAGCCGGAGTTATAGACGTACACGTACGCGCCTTTAACCACATACTTCAAACGATAGAAGACGCCGGGTTTGCCGTCTGCCCCAACCACGTGACCACTGATGACGCTGTTGCCGCTCCAAGTGGGATAGGCGGTCTCTTCCAGCCACCCAGCCTGATTCTGCAACCACGAGGCGTCCCACATCCCGTCTTTGAAATCCATACCCACGATCGGCGCGGACATCTTGATGGACGGAATCTTAATGGTCAGGTTGGACGAGTCGTAGGTGGGCTTCGTGGCAACATCCAGCGGGGTGACGGTATCCGGGGCAAAGCCGAAACCGCCGGAGACGAGGATGAAGGGACCCGTGCCGCTCTTTGCGGTCGTATTACCGCCCCCGCCCCCGCCACCTCCGCCGTTGCCGACGGGGTTCAACACGAGGTTATCGCTATCGCCGTAGATCGTGTTGATCGGGTTCGGACTGGCAGGGTCGTAGAAACGTTCGGTGGCAAATCCATTGGGCGGGTTGGAGAATGAATCCGGCGTTTCCTGCGGACCAAGCTCGCTGGTCCATTGAACGTTGGCTACATTGGTGATGGTCGTGCCCGGTGTCAGAGTCGCGCTGCCGGTTACCTGGAAGCGGATGATCAACCGGTCTGTGGTGGGCAGGCGAGTGAAAGCGCTCCATTCGCCGATGATCGTATTCGTTGGCGCATCATACGCGCAGTTCACGAGCGCGGCATCCTGGTCGCCGTCAGTGCATATGATCGAACCGGCGACATAATCCAACCCGGCCGGTATCGGGTCTGTCACCAACACATCGAACGCGTCGGCGAGACTGTTGGCAGTGTGAGATATGGTCAGCGTAAAGTCTACCGGTGTACCTGCCGCCACAAAGTTCGTGCTCGATGATTTCACGATCTGCAAGTCTGGCTCGATCAGAGTCACCTGGCGCGACACCGGTCCAAGCGTGCCGTTGCTGGAGGTGAACACCGCGCTATTGTTGAGAACCGTTTGATTATTGAGCGTGCCGCGATTGGATGGAATGTCGAGAACGATGGCGCGGTAGGTGATGGTCAGGGTGGCGTCGGCTTGACCGGAGTTGACGATATTGCCCAGCGAGAAAACAACCTGGCGATCTATATCTTCCGGCAAACCTGTGCCCGTATCGTTAGTCGTCACGTTATTGGCGCAGATCGTTGAAAAATCACCCGGCGCGACACTGGTTGTCAATGTAGCCGCCGAGGCGGTTACGCTGACGCAGTCAAACAGGGCAAGCCCGCGATCCATCGTGTCGGTGACGACAGCGTTGTCGTACGCGCCGGCCACAGACGGCGGGATTGTCACCACCACCTGATATGTTACCAGTTCGCCGATGGTGAGAGTCGACGGATTAACCGTTTTCAGAATTCCGTTGTTTGCCTGCACAAACCCAAAGTCAACGGTGGGATTGCGCGTGGTTCCATTGTTTTGGGTAACTGTATTGTTGTTCAACGCGCCCGCGTTGCCCGGTGTAAGCGTGACAATCGCGCTTGAGACAACCCCGGCGCCGGTGCCGATGCCGTTATCGTTATTGTCGCGGTTGATGTTGGGGTTGGCGTTGTCGGTAGAGTCGAATGTGTCGATCGTGCTGGTATACCCGGCAGGTCCCGTCACACGGACAATATAGTCGCCTTGCGGCAAACCGCTGAACAGGTAGTTTCCATTGACATCAGTTAACACGCCGCCCGGCGCGTCGTCTGCCGTGCCGAGGATGCCATCGGGACCAACATTGATTTCCGTCACACCGTCCGCGGCGAATAGTTGCACGCGCGCGCCTTGCAGAGGTACATCGCCCGCATCGAACGTGCCATTGTTATTTACATCTTCAAAGACCAGGTTACCCAGTTCGAGGCGATAGAAACCAAAGTCCACGGTCATGTTGGCGCGTTGGTCGATGTTGCCTTGACCGGTGGGTGAAAGGTCGAGTTCGTTGGCTGGCTCGGAAAGACCGGGTCCCAAGGCGACGACGCTACTGACTACGGCGCCCGCAAACGTCCCTGCGGTTTGAAGCGTGCCGTTGTCATCATCGTCGGTATCGTTATCGGCTGGCGCGGCAACAGTCTCGCTCGTTGTGCCGTTATTATTGATCGTTGTGGCGCTGCTCCAGTAGCCCACCAACGCGCTGCCCGCTCCGCCCGGTGAGAAGTTGTCGGCAGGGATGACGACCGAGTAATCGCCGGCGGGGAGTCCGTCGAAACGATAATAGCCGTTGGCGTCGGTGGTGGTTGTGGCAACAAGCGTATAGTTGCCAAGCGCGTCGACAGAGTACAACTCGACGATCACGCCCGCCACGCCCACTTCCACGCCGTTGTCTCGCGCACTGTCGTTATCGGTGTCGAACCAGACGCGGTTGCCGATGCTGTAAGATGGCACGAAACCAAAATCGACGGTCATGTTGGCGCGCGAATCGGGAGCGCCCTGCCCGGCGAAGGGACCGCCGGTGGGAATATCCGGTTCATTGGTCGGTTCGGCGGGGCCGGGAGGACCGAGCACAATGTTGTTACTGCGGATGCCATTGAGCACATCGGGTACCGTCCCGATACCGTTGTCGGTCTGATCGACGTCCACATTGGGATTGGTTTCATCCGGTGTGCTGCTTGCCAGGCTGAACAACGGGTTGCCCGAGTTGAAGTTCGCGGCGGGAATTTCAACTACATAACCGCCCGCGCGCAAATTATCGAAACGATAATATCCGTCGGCGTCTGTGGTCACTGTTGCGAGGATGGGTCCATCGGGGATGTTGTCGCCGTTATCGTCGCGATAGAGATTCACCACGACGTTCGCGATTCCAACCTCCGCCCCATCCTGGATACCATTGTCAGCGCCACCGCCGCCTGTGCCATCGTCCAACCACACGCGGTTGCCGAGGCTGTAGGTGCCGGTGAATCCGAAATCGTAAGTGTGATTATTGTCGCCGGGCGCGCCGGTCGTCACAGTCACCACGGCATTTGTGCCGACTGGCGTTCCATCTGAATCGCGCTGGTCTTCTGTGTTTCCGTTCGCGTCGTTGGTGGTGAGAGTCAAGCCGCTCAACGCCGGCTGTCCCAACGGAATGCGCACTTCATATTGCGAATTCGGCAACAAGCCGGTGGTCAGCGAACTGAAAATATAATTTCCATTCGCATCGGTCGTAGTTGTTGCAACCAGGTTGCCGTTTTGGTCATACAGCTCAACCGTCACGCCTGCCAGCGGAGTTTCTCCCGCATCTTGAATGCCGTCGTTATCCGCATCCAGCCAGACGCGGTTGCCGATCTCGATGGGAGCGGCAAAGCAGAAGCCTTCGATATCGCCCAAACCTGCGGCTTTACCGAAGGTAGTCGCCCCGCCGCCCGCGTCGATGCCAAACACTTCGTATGCGCGCGAACGGTCACCGGTCAGGTTGTTGAACCAGGCAATACCGCCCGCCCGCAATTCAAATGGATCAAAGACCGATACCGCGATCTCGTTCGTGCCGGGGATCATCAACAAACCGCCCAATGTGGTTTCATGATGGATGCCGCCGTTCAGATCGGTGCTGGGGGGATGCATTTCCTGCCAGTAGTATTCGCCTCCGCCCGGACCTTGCGCCGGGGCGCTACCGGCTCCGCCCGTGGTAACACTTCCGCATGTGGCGTTGTTTTCGAGGATGAAGCCACCGCCGCCGTTACTGCACAAGCGGATCGTATCCCCGGCAGATACGCCTTCATAGGTCGTCACCGGGTTGGTCGCCGGGATGTTGACTACAGCCGGCGCGTAGGTATCTTTGTTATACAAAGTCACTGTGCCCCATGGGTCTGCTGTGGCAAAGTTGGCATTACCCGTTTGATGCCCGAGACGGTCCATGAAGCCGAGGATCAAATCGCCATTGACGTCGAACTCGATATCCGAAAGCACCGGTTGCGGGTAAATGATTTGCTTCCCAAACGCCAGGTCGGCTACGGAGGCGCACGGCGCGGCGCACAATGACGTCATGGTTGGGATCCAGGGGCGCCACTCCGCCGGGAAGCCGGTTACAGGATTGCCGACAAAGGCCGGGTTGGTTACAAACCCGCGCGGGTAATTCAGGGGAATATCGATAACAAGTGAAAACGCGCCGGGCGCGGCTTCGCTCATGCTCAAAACATATGCCCGCAAATTATTCACGTTTTGCGTACTCTCGGCGGAACAGACCACGCCAACATAGACGTTGCCGCGTGAAATTTCCACCGCCCACGGACGAATGTCACCGGCAGGGCAGGCTGTCGCTCCCGCCGGCAAAGTAATGGGGTATGCAGTCAGATCGGCGACTGTGGGAGTGACAGGCGGATTGCCAACGTTGATAGCGTATAAAGTTTGGTTGGCAAGATTCATCACCCAGAGGGTAGTGTCGTTCGAGCCCATGTCCATATCGCCGATGGAAACTTTGCCAACCGCGTCCCAGGCGTTGGGATCTGTATTCGGCAATGATGAGGTGGGACCCAAGCCGCGCGCGGCATTCGACCCTAACGACCCAGCCCCGGTGGGAATGCCCAAAGTGGCTAGATCAACAAACAATGTCGGAGCGGAACCGGCGCCTGTGTTCGGATTCAAAACGAGAGAGTAAATCGCTCCCGCGCCGTTCGGTCCCAAACCCATGTGACGTTTTGCCAACGCCCCGGCGAAGACCGTCCCCGTTGCGCGCTGGAAAGCCAAGCCCCACGTGGCGCCGATTTGAGATCCGGTGGCAAGCGTATTCTCGATGGTGTTGTCTTCGCGCCCATACGCATCGTAGGGGATGGAGATCAAAACATTTGCCGATCCAGCAGTGCCGCCGCCGAGAGGGTCTCCATTGATATAGCAAGGCGAAACGAGCCAGGGGTTATTCTGGCAATACTCATCCGGCTTTGCCAAGCCCATATCCACTGCCGCGGCGGGGCTGGTGACAAACTGAACGGTCGTTCCCGAATCGACGCCGAACGCGCCGGGGCGCAGGTTGGACGGGATGTTGGTAAATTCAATGCGTAACTGCGTGCCGTCCGCGATCCCCGCAAAAGAATAATTGCCATTTGCGTCCGTAGTGGTGGTAGCGACAACTGCGCCTGCCGCGTTATACGCTGTGATGGTTACGCCCGGCACGCCCACATCGCCCTGCTCACGCACGCCGTTATCGTTGTAATCTGTAAACACTACGCCAGAGACGGTATTCGGATCTGCGCTCACGATGGTGAGTTGCGCGCGGTTGTAGGTTCCAACATCGCCGTTCCGGGTATCGCAAAGTGAGAGAGTCCAGTTTCCAACCGCGTTTTCGCCTTTGAAGTTGACGAGCGCTTCAAACGGGCGCGCATTGCGATCGTAGAAAGGCGCAGCCACATCGTCGTTATCGTTGTCGTACAACGAATTGATGCTTGAATCATCGAGCAACACATCGTAATTATCGTAATCATCCGGGCTGGCGACCACAGGATTGCCCAACCCCGCGCCGGAAATCAAAACAACTGTGGTGCCGGCTGGCGAAGTTAGGGTGGCTCGCGCATCGCTTCGACGCGGGTGGGAAATATTCAAGCCGATGTTGACATCCCCAATAATGATCGGCGTCGGCGAGCCGACGGTGATCGTCCGATTCGTGCAATTCGGCGCTGGGGGCGCGTCGGGAATCAACACCGCGGCGACGGGAATATCATCTATAGTTGTAGTAAGCGCCAGGGCGGGTTTAACGCCTGTCCCAAGCGCGCCCAAAACTAAAACTAATATGACCAGCAATGTCAGGATTTTGGAGAACGAGCGAGCAATAGGATAGTTCATCTTCTCTCACCTTACAAATTACTTACAGAATCGGATTTTTGTATTATATCTTACCTATTTGAGAAATGGCGACGAATTTCCCAACTGAGCGAAAAGTTCGCGCCTCCAGCCCAAGCGGCACTCTGCCGATGGTCGGAGCAAGATCAATGAAAAGCGCCGCCAGCAAATCGTTGCAGTGGAATCCAAAGATCATATTTCGAAGTGAACAACAACAGAGTAATCACCGGCTGAACCATCAACTCTACAGCTTGCATCGGAGCATTGAACGCGAACTGCGTATAAAAAAGCCCGTTTGCAAGGGAGATGTTTCGGTGCCAGCCAAAACTTTCCCCAAGCAGGTACAATCTGTTCGCTCGTCAAGACGAAACTTTACCATAAAAGATACAACACACCTCTTACAGTAGTGATTTGAGAGGGGTGATAAAATCACCCAATGCTCCCAGATTTCAGAGTCAGACAGCGCGACTACCTCCTCGAACTCTCGCGCGCGCTTACGCAAGAACTCGACCTCGAAAAACTCCTCGCGCGGATTTTGCTGATCGCCGTTGAAATGCTCGCGGGACAGGCTGGCATCATCGCGCTCAAAGAACGGGATGGCTGGCGCGTCGCCGCCGCCCATGGGATTGCCCCGGCTTTCCTCAGCTACCTCACCCCCCTGCTGGCTGACGAAGACATGCGCGAGTTGGATGTGATGGAACTCAACCGCATGTTGAAAGAGTTGACGTACACCGCCAGCATGGGACTGCTCAACGGCACCGCGCTCGCGCTTGTTGCCCACAGACAGGTGATCGGTGTCATCTTTATTTTCCGAAATTATGAAGGTGGATTCACTCCGAACGACCGCGTCATCCTACAATCCTTTGCAGACCAAGCCGCGATTGCCGTGTACAACGCGCAACTGTACGGACAGGTCTCGTACGAAAAGCAACGACTCGACGCGCTGCTCGACTCCGCCGCGGATGGGATCATCATCCTCAACGCGGACCTGACCATCGAGCGCGTCAACGACGCCTTTGAGCGAATCTACGGGAAGACTCACGCCGAACTTGTGAACATTCCTCACAATGATGTGATCCGTTGGGATGGCGATCCGCAAGGATCGACACTGGATGAAGCGATGACAAACGGCTGGCCCCTCACACCAAATGCAACGTTGTACGTGGAGGGTGATCTTGAACGCGACCTACCACCAACATTGCCAGTCGGGGTCACGTACGCCCCATTACTTTCGTCAGATGGGAAACTTCGCAACATCATTGTCAGCGTGCGCGACATTACACACTTCAGAACAGCGGATGAACTCAAAGCAACGTTTATCTCGATAGTGAGTCACGAACTACGGACGCCTGTCGCGTTGATAAAGGGATACGCGTCCACGCTTCGGCGCGACGATGCAAAATGGGACAAGCGCACGATCAGCGACTCGCTGGCGGTGATCGAAGAGGAGGCAGACCGCCTGAGCAAGATGGTTGATGATCTGCTCGACGCGTCTCGCTTGCAGGCGGGCGGGTTGAGTCTGAATCGAGCAGATGTTTCGCTCCCCGCGTTGGCAAAACGAATCGCCGAGAAATTTTCGACGCAATCGAAGAATCACACTATCGTCACCGACTTCCCTGAGAATTTCCCCATCGTGCTGGCGGATGAAACACGCATCGAGCAAGTCATTGCTAATCTTGTATCCAATTCTTTGAAGTATGCGCCGAAAGGCGAGATCAAGATCAGCGGCACGGTGTACCCCGAACAAGTTGTGATCTGCGTATCCGATGAAGGCGCGGGGATCGATGCAAAAGATTTGCCACACATCTTCGACCGATTCTATCGCTCGACGAAAGCGGTCAAGCAGACAAAGGGCGCGGGGCTGGGACTGTATCTCGCGCGCGCGATCGTCGAGGCGCACGGCGGGAGGATTTGGGCAGATCCCAAGCCCGATGCAGGGGCGCGGATTTGTTTTTCGTTAGTCAGGTAATTCTTTTTCATCTACAACTTGTTTTCCTAATGACACTTTGCAATTTAATAACTTACTTACGCAGTTAACTCCGTAACGCGAGATTTATCTCGCATATTAGGCTGTTCTCGCGCAAGAGCGACATAAATGTCGCATTACGAAAACCAAATCGATTTCATCAGTTAATAATTCATCTTACGCAGTCACAACTCCGAAGGAGTGAAATGATTATAGAGGGCGCATAAAATCGGACGCGCCCAACCCCGAAGGGGTGTCATGGGTTTTCTATGAAGGCATATCATCCCTTCGGGATTTGATGGTGAATGGTTCATTTTCTACAATTCTGCCATCCCTTCGGGATTGAACGCGCACTACGCAAAGGTTATTTACTGGGAGAGGGGAACCGTCAGGGTGGTAAAATTTGAACGAAAGCCGACTCAAGCCGACCCTGAGAAGGACGCGGGGTTACATCCAGAAAAGGAAAATTAATCATGGCGAACACAATCCCTCTTCGAAGCAAGATCAATAAAAAATTTACGTGGAATGCCGAGAGCGTTTTTAAATCCGCGAAGGAATGGGAGGCGGAGGTTGCCGCGATTTTGGCGGACTTGCCGAACGTGAAAAAGTTCGAGGGCAGGCTCGGCGAAAGCGCGGACGTGTTGCTCGAGGGGATGCGCGCGGTGGAGGCGCTGGCGAACCGCACGTATAAAATTTTTATGTATGCGGGGTTTTCGTATTCGGTGGATACGACGAATCAAAAATCTGCGGCGTTGTTTGGCAAGGCGCAAGGCGTGGGGGGACAAGTCTTTGGCGGGCTTTCTTTTGTTAATCCCGAATTGATCGCGATGGGAAAAGCCAAACTCGACGAGTGGATGAAGGGCAACGAAAAACTTGCGGTGTATCGGCACAGTTTTGAAGATTTGTTCCGACAACAGGCGCATGTGCGTTCGGGCGAAGTGGAAGAATTGCTCGGCATGGTCGGCGACCCGTTCAGCGGCGCGCAAAATAGTTCGAGCATGTTGGTGAATGCCGATTTCAAATTCGCGCCCGCGAAAGACAAGAAGGGCAGGAAGTTCGAGGTGACGCAGGGGAGTCTTGCCTTATTGGAACATCCAGATCGCAAAGTGCGGCAGAGCGCGTTCGAGAGTTACATGGACAAACATCTCGAATTCAGAAACACGCTCGCGGCGAACCTCAACACTTCGATCAAGAACAATATCTTCAACATGCGCGCGCGGAAGTTCGACACGTCTCTGCAAGCCTCGCTGTTCGGACTCAACATCCCCGAATCGGTTTTTCATAACCTGATCAACACGTTCAAAAAGAAATTGCCTGTGTGGCATCGCTACTTTGAATTGCGCCGCAAGGCGTTAGGTCTGCGCGACGTGACGTATTACGATATGTGGGCGCCGATCGTCAAAAGCAAGCCGAAAGTTCCGTACACCAAAGCGGTCGATCTCATTTCTGAAAGTCTCGCGCCGCTCGGCAAAGAATATGTGGATGTGTTGCGGCAGGGTTGTCTCAAAGACCGCTGGGTGGATATTTACCCGAACAAAGGCAAACAGAACGGCGCGTTCTCATGGGGCATCGCGCCCGACACGCATCCCTTCATTATGATGTCGTACACCGATGAAGTGGGAAGCATGAGCACGCTCGCCCACGAACTCGGTCACTCGATGCACTCGTACCTCACGGGTCAAAACCAACCGCGCGTGTACAACAATTACTCGCTGTTCGTAGCGGAGGTCGCGTCGAATTTCAATCAGGCGATGATGCGCGGTCACTTGCTCAAGACGGTGAAAGATAAAAACTTGTTGATCGCGTTGATCGAAGAAGCGGTGGGACACAACTTCTTCCGCTACTTCTTCCAGATGCCGACTCTGGCGCGCTTCGAGTTAGAGACTCATCAACGCGTCGAACGCGGCGAAGCGCTGACCGCCGACTCGATGCAGGAACTGATGGCGGATCTCTTCGCGGAGGGATTCGGTCCCAAAGTGAAAGTGGATCGCCCGCGCGTCGGCATGATCTGGTCTACATTCGCGCATCTTTTCTCGGACTACTATGTCTACTCGTACGCGACGGGCATTTCTGGCGCCCACGCCCTCGCGGGACGAATCCTGCGCGGTGAGCCGAACGCGGCGCAAGATTATCTCGGCTTCTTGAAATCAGGTTCATCACTGTATCCGCTGGATGTGTTGAAAAAAGCAGGCGTTGATCTCGCATCGCCCAAGCCAGTGGAGGAGACGTTTGCTGTGATGGAGAGTTATATTGATCGGCTTGAGGAGTTGGTTGGGTAGTTAGATAGTTTTGTAGTTGGGTAGTTTTATAGTTAGATAGTTCGCTGGTTGAGTAGTCCCGCGCGCGCTGAGCGGAGCGGTAGCGAAGACGAAGCATCGCGGGACGTATCAAAACCAGCAGTAACTTGAAAATAAAACGCTTGAATCGAACTCGGTGGTTTCGATACGTTCCTCGCTGTCACTCGGAACTACTCAACCACCGACTATAATAAAAATCGTAAATCTAAAATCGGAAATCGGAAAATCGTAGAATGCCTCAAACACAAATCGCATGTCCTAATTGCCGCCAGATGATCGCGGCGAACGTTGAACAACTCTTTGATGTGACGCAAGACCCGCAAGCCAAACAGCGACTGCTGGGCGGCGTTTCAAATATGGCGCGTTGTCCGCATTGCGGGTTTCAGGGACGACTCGCCACGCCGATCGTCTATCACGACAACGACAAAGAATTGCTCCTCACCTTCTTCCCGCCTGAGTTGAACGTGCCGCTGAACGAGCAGGAGAAGATCATCGGTCCGCTCATCAAGAAGATCACGGATAGTCTGCCCGCCGAAAAGCGGAAAGGGTATCTGCTCAATCCCTCCCCCAACTTGACGTACGAGTCAATGATCAAAGTGATTCTCGGCAAGGATGGCGTCACGCCTGAGATGCTCAAGGCGCAACAAGATCGCGTGCAGATCGTCGAGCGACTCATCCAAGCCAGTTCGGCGGATGTGCGGAGCGAGATCATCAAACAAAACAGCGCGTTGTTCGATGAGCAATTCTTCGCGCTGTTCAGCCGTCTCGCGCAGGGAGCAATGCAAAGCGGACAGGACACCATCGGCAAACAACTCGCGGATGTGCAACGTCAACTGCTCGACGAGACCGAGTTCGGGCGCGGGTTGCGCGAGTCGGTTGGGGAACTGGAGACAGCCCAAAAGTCCCTGCAAGAGGCGGGGCAAAGTCTCACGCGCGAAAAACTGCTGGACTTCGTCTTAGAGTCCCCGAATGACGCGCGTCTGCGCGGCTACGTCACCTTGGCGCGGCAGGGAATGGATTATCAATTCTTCCAACTGCTCACCGAAAAAATCGACAAGGCGAGCGGCGATGAAAAGGCGCGACTCGAATCGATCCGCGAGAAGTTGCTTCAATACACGGATGAGATGGATAAGCAGATCGAAGCGCGTTACAAACAGGCGCAAGAGTTTGTCGAGTCGCTTCTTGCGCAGGAGGATATTGTCAAAGCCGTGCGCGATAATCTCGACGGCTTCACACAAGATTCAGTTGACTTGGTGAATCAAATGTTGCGGCAGGCGTCTGAGAAAAACGATTACACGCGCATGGGCAAACTGCAAAAGATGGTGGAAGTGCTACGCGAAGTTTCGACTCCGCCCGAAGTGGCGCTCGTTGAACAATTGCTCGACGCGCCCGATGAGGCGGCTGTCGAAAACATGTTGGAAGCGAACAAGGCGATGGTCAATGACCAGTTCATGCAAGCATTGATCGGACTGGTCGGGCAAGTGGATCAAGCCGCAGAACAAGGCAATCCCGAAGCGAAGGCGCTGGGCGAGAAAATTAACGCGATCTACAAGACCGCGTTGAAGTTTTCGATGAAACAGAATATGTGACAGAAGACCTCACAGGTCTTGCAGACCTGTGAGGTCTTTATTTTTTAATCGTGAGCAACTTTCCACACGCGTTCAAACTCCATCAAAAATTGCTGGGCTATCGCTTCGTTATAAATGATAAGCAGGTTTTCGTCGTTGCGCGTTTCGGCGCTTTGCGAAAAGTTGTAGGAGCCAATCACCACAATGGACTCATCAATGATGAATACTTTGTGGTGCATCTGCCCTTCGATGCCGTCAATGCGGACATCCATCCCCGCTTGCTTGAACGGATCGAACTCCGTTCCCTGATTCGATGAGATTTGCTCTTCATCCATCACGCCTTTCACGGTGAGTCCATCCTCCGCTTTTTCGCGGACGATGTCGCCGAGGTCATTCGATGTGAACGAAAAGGCAAGGAAGTAGATGCTTTCCTCCGCGCCGCTCAACACAGCCGCCACTTGACTCTGCACGCCGTCGTCGGGGGAGAAAAAAGTGTCCACGCGCGTCGAATCAATCGTCAGTGTGGGATGAGGCGTTTCGGGAGTTGTGTTTTCGCCGAAGCGGTTATCCAGAAACATTTCATCAAATTCTTTTGTGTAGTTCTCCGCCATCTTCGTGGAGAGGATGCGCATCAAACTATTGTCGTCGTCGTACGCGCCCGAGTCGGTGAAGTTCATCGAGCCAAGCCACACTTCGGACTTGTCGATCACCATGAACTTGTCGTGCATCAAGCCATCTTGTTTATCGCCGATGATCGGGATGCCCGCTTCGAGCAACTTTTCCACATCGGACGAATCCATGTTCGTGGACTCCATCACCATGCGGATCGTCACGCCGCGATCGTGCGCGTTCAACAACGCATTGCGGACGCTGTTCAACGTGAGGCTGTACGCGGCAACGTCAACGCTCAGCCGCGCCGCGTCAATCGCCGCGACGAGCGGCACATCCACGCCGCCCGTGCCTTGCGACGAGAACGGGTCAACGGGATCGGTGAAATATAACTCGAACCACGAGCCTTTCACGCCGTAGCCTGTTTGCAAGTCAATGGGCGTGAGTTCGGTTGAGGGAGTCGATGTTTCGGTGATCTCGATGTTGGGAGTTGATGTAGATGATCCGCAAGAAGAGATCAACAAGCATATGACACAAAGCAAACTACGAATCTTTTGCATGCTCATCCCCAGCCATTTGCACGGCATTTTTCAGGAATTGGTCGTAATGCATTTGACGCAGTAAAAGAAAGCGCACGAGAGGACGCCGCAGAAAGCGCGGGAGCGGTAGATACATCACCATCGCATCGTGGACACGCGTCCCGCCGTCGGGCAGCGCTTCCAGCCGAATTGTCTCAGACATCTTTTTCTGTCCATTCTCAAACGAATCAATGGTGGAGTATTCGAATGGACGCCAATCGAGAGTCACTTCGGTGCTGGTGTTTTTTCCATGCGCGCAATGATTGCTTGCGCCTCTGCCCGCGCGCCCGCGCGGTCTATCGCCGACACTCCATTTGACATGACCCTGCATCCATAAGTTGCGCTTGAGCGGGTCTTGCATCCATTCCCACGTCACGGCGGGAGGCGTGGGGAAGTCAATGCGTACGATCACGTCCGCATCTTTTTCGTCAATCAAGATGCGGCGCGTTTCTGTGAGTTCTTTGTATCGCTGATGCAAGTCAATGTTGTAGGTTTTCACATCGCCTAAATGTTCGTACTCTTCCATCTGCACATGCGTGTTCTCAAGATTCAAATTCAAATGGTCGAGGCATCGTTCAGTGATCAGCATGTACGCCCGCCAACCCGTAGATTCAGTGACATGATTCTTCAACAACCGATGCGTGAGATTGACATCCGTGCCAACCATCTCGCGGATGTCTCGCACTTGTTGGATCACATAATCGCCGTGATGCGCGATGAATTTCAGGTCGAGCGTTGGGATGTTGCGGCACGCATTGCACGTACAGGTCGTTGCGCGCTTCATTGAAACTTGCTTGTCCCGAAACGTCACATATGTTGATTCCATCAACTCAAGGATCGTCTCGCCGCGCGTGATCCTTGATTCGGGGATGTACGCGAACACGGCGTCACCTTCCAACTTGTGCAACGTCAAAACCGTTTCGATCTTTTCGCAGATTGTCTCGAGCAGGTCAGAAAGTATTTCGTGCGAATGTTCCAACTCCGTTCCCGCGAGGAACGATGTGTATCCCGAAATATCGGCGATGACCAAATATCCGTGTTGGGTCACTACGCTCATAAGCATGATTATAATCCCGACCCCGACCCCCACCGCCGCTGAAGCGGCACCTCCCCCAAATTCCGCTTGCGAATTATGAATAATCATTCAAACTTTTTCTGCGGAATTTGGGGGAGGCTGGGAGGGGGTCGTTTATAATCTCCGCTCGTGACAACTTCCAACGCAAACAAACAGATCGCGCGCGCCGCGGGGACGGTGATGTTCGCGATCCTCTTCGGTCAACTCGCGGGACTCGCTCGCGGCATCCTCGTCGCGGACACATTCGGCGCCTCGCCCGAACTCGACGCGTTCTTCGCCGCGAACCGCGTCAGCGAGACTCTCTTCCTCCTCGTCGCGGGCGGCGCGCTTGGCTCGGCATTCATTCCGACGTTTACTGGACTGCTCGCCAAAGAGGATACGGATTCGGCATGGCGACTCGCCTCCGCGCTTGCGAACACGGTCACTCTCACCCTCAGCCTGCTCGCGGCATTAATAGCCTTGTTCGCCCCTCAAGTTGTCCGCTTCGCCCTCGCCCCTGGACTCTCTACTGACCCTCAACTTTTTTCGCTCACGGTATCACTTCTTCGCATTCAATTGATTTCAGCCGTCCTATTCGGCTTGGGTGGATTAATCGTCGGCATCCTCAACGCGCATCAAATCTTTCTCATCCCCGCGCTCACTCCCGCCATGTACCAACTCGGCATCATCTTCGGCGCAATCTTCCTCGCGCCCTCAATGGGAATTTATGGACTTGCTTGGGGAGTCGTCATCGGCGCGGTTTTATATCTCGTCGTACAAATTCCATCCATATGGAAACTCCTCACTGAACGCCAATTACTGATCACTGATTACTGGTCCCTTGGTCTTACTAACTCTCATGTTCGCAATGTCCTCCTCCTCATGCTCCCCCGCCTCCTCGGCGTCGCCGTCGTTCAACTCAACTTTTGGGTCAACACGAATCTCGCCTCTACAATGGAAGCAGGCAGTGTCGCCAGCCTCACATACGCATTCTCATTGATGCTCATGGCGCAAGCCGCGATTGCTCAATCGGTTGCGATTGCCGCCATGCCAACTTTTTCTGCACAGCACGCGCTCGGCAAAATAGACGAGATGCGCGCCTCGCTTGCCGCATCGCTTCGCGGAATCTTGTTGATGGCTGTCCCCGCCAGTGTGGGACTCATCCTCTTGCGCGGGCCGTTGATCTCATTCCTTTATCAACGCGGCGAATTCGATTCGCGCGATGTTCAACTCGTAGCGTGGGCATTGCTCTGGTTCGCGGCGGGACTCGTCGGTCACTCCATTATGGAGGTGTTGACGCGCGCCTTCTATGCACAGCAAGACACAAAGACCCCCGTCATCATCGGCACGATCGCGATGGGACTCAATGTGGTGTTCAGTATCTTATTTTCAAAATATTTCGCGTCAATTGGATGGTTTCCGCTTGGCGGACTTGCGCTCGCAAATTCACTCGCCACCGCGCTTGAGGCAATCGCGTTGTTCATCTTCATGCGAAAACGGTTGAATGGAATTGAAGGCAAGGCAATCGCAAACAGCGCGTGGAGAGTCGCGCTGGCGGCGCTGGGGATGGGAATCGGCTTAGAGGTGTGGACCCAGTCCACCCTAGGTCAGACGCGTTGGCTTGTCGCGTTGGGAGGGGTCGCGCTTGGGGGAGTCATTTATGTGGCGGGGGTAACGATTCTCAAAGTCCCAGAAATCCAAATTGTAATTAGGGCTGTAATGAGGACGCTTTCGCGGCTTCGTCGGACTGCGCCCTCCTCGCAATGACATTTCATTTCCAGATCATCCACTGACTCGTCGCGACGATGATGCCCAATAAAATTCCGCCCGCCACTTCGAGCGGCGTGTGACCGATCACTTCGCGCAAATCTTTTTCGCTGAAGATGTGCCCCTTCAACAATTCATCGAACAACACGTTGATGCGTTGCGCGTGGATGCCCGCCTGCTGGCGCACGCCCGCCGCGTCGTACGTGACGATCATCGTGATGGCAACGCCCAACGCGAACAATGGATTCGCAAAGCCGTGATACAAACCGATTGCGAGAGTCGTGGCGGTCATCAACGATGAATGCGAACTCGGCATCCCGCCTGTCGTGAGCATCAACGACCAGTTCCATTTGCGCGTGCGAAAAAAATCGAGCGGCAATTTGATGATCTGCGCGAGTATCCATGCGATGAGACCCGCGATCAGCGCTTTGTTTTGCAAAATATCCAACACACTCATTCAGACTCTTCCTCGAACGCGGACACATCGTCGCCCGCGACTTGCTTCACTTTGAGTTGCGCCGCCTCGAGCAAGACGCCACATCGCGCCGCCAGAGCCTGCCCGCGCTCAAAAAGTTTGATCGCCTCATCGAGTTGACTCTGCTCCCCTTCCAGCGTTTCGACGATCCCTTCAAGTTCAGCCAGCGCTTCTTCGTAGGTTAATTCTTCCACAGGTCTTTCTGATTTCTTGGTTGATGCTTTTGGCATAGTTATTCCTTTTCCGCGCTGAGCGGAGGGACGGCGCTTCTCCGTCCCGCAGACGAAGCGCAATTTGATTCAAATATTTGTTTGCCTGATAGCGCCCTTCGTCTACGAGACTTCGACTTACACTCAGTCTCTCCGCTCAGGGCGAGTGTTTGACTTCAAACTCTCCATCACTGACTCTAACTTTCATTTCATCACTCGCCTGCGCAACGCGGGATACAACACTGCCATCGTCTTTTCGCGTCACCACGGCATATCCGCGCGCCAACACCGCCAGCGGACTCAACGCTTCGAGTCGTTTGCGAGTCCCTTCGAGGTGTTTGCTTTCCAAAATTATACGATTGAACGCGGACGAAGACGCGCGGCGAGATAATTCATCCACGCGCTGGGATTCTGATTGGATGAGGCGCGAGGGAGAAAGATAGCGGAGTTGGGAGGCAAGTGAGTTTAGAGAGAATTGTTTTGAGGAGAGGGTTGTTAGTGTGTGGGTGAGAATTAGAGAATTGAGATTGGAGATTGTGGCGGCTAGGTCTTGGATCGTGATCTGGGTTGCGAGTTCCGCGGCGGCGGTGGGAGTTGGGGCGCGGAGGTCGGCGGCGAAATCGCAGAGGGTGAAGTCCGTTTCGTGACCGACGCCCGAAATGATCGGCACACTCGACGCGGCTACCGCGCGGACGACGCGTTCGTCGTTGAATGCCCAGAGATCTTCAATGGAGCCGCCGCCGCGGGCGAGGATAATTACATCGGAGGATTGGAGAATTGGAGAATTGATGGCTTTGACGAGGGCGGGAGGAGCTTCGTTTCCCTGCACGGGTGAGGGGGCGAGGACGACTTCAACGAGCGGCAAACGTCTACGCAGTGTGTTGAGCATATCGCGCAATGCCGCGCCTGTTGCGGAGGTGACGATCCCAATCTTGCGCGGCAGTTCAGGGATGGAACGTTTGCGTTCAGGGTCGAACAATCCCTCGGCTTCGAGTTGCGCTTTGAGGCGCATGAACTCTTGGTATAGCGCGCCCTCCCCCACAGGGCGGATCTGATCCGCGTAGAGTTGATATTGCCCTTGCGGTTCGTAGATGCCGATCTTGCCATGGACTTCCACTTCCATGCCGTCGCGCATCGCAAGGTTGAGTCGCGCCGCGCTGGTCTTCCACATCACACACTTCAACGAAGCGTTGGCATCCTTGAGAGTGAAGTACACATGTCCCGACGCGGGACGCGAGAGATTCGAGATCTCTCCCTGCACCCACACATCTTGAAGAATCTCGTTCTCCTCCAACAATTTGCGGATATGGAATGTCAGTTTGGAAACAGTGAATGTTTGCGGCGTTTGAGCGGGGAAAAGGGACGGTTGCATTGGTGGGAGGATAATCGAAAAAGGATGAATTAGGAAGGATGAAGGATGAAAAACTCAGGGTTGTTAGATTTTTTAGCCTATAATGGCTATAGCTCAAATCCAAAGAGGTAGAAATGGGTAAGTTTTTTGAAAAGTTTTTCATGGCTCTTCGAAATATTCTTTTAGCAATTCGCGAATTCATAGATTCGCTTATTGGAGATAATCAAGAAACGCCTTCCCAAACACTGGAACGGGAAGAAAAACGCGATGTAGCAAGACCAGTAGAGTTGGGCATCTCAAGCCACGACCAGCCAGCATATAAGAAAAAACAATATGTAATTACATATCGAGAAAAAGTCTTGCTGGAATCTCTGCGGCAGGCAGTTGAGGATAAATACACCATACTTATGAAGGTGCGAATGGGAGATTTCATCACCCTTAGAAACGAACCTGAGAATCGTAAATTTCACGAGAATCAAATTATGTGCAAACACGTTGACTTTTTACTTTGTAGCAGAAACAACATTGAGCCAATACTTGTTATAGAACTTGATGACAGTAGTCACAAAATATACTATAACGCGGAACGTGATAGGTTTAAAGATGAAACATTTAGGGCGATTGGGCTACCATTTATTCGAATGAAAGTACAAGAAAAGTACGACCCAACCGAGTTAAGAAAACAGATACAGGAAAGGATTTCTTTCATTTCCCAATGAATCACCTCTGGTCACCGTGGCGTATGGAATACATCGAAAATCACGACAAAGCAGAAGGCTGTGTGTTTTGCATTGCGCAAGCGATGGAAGACAGCGCGGAGAACCTCATCGCGTATCGCGGCGAGCGGGCGTTTGTGATCCTCAACCGCTATCCCTACACGAGCGGACATTTGATGGTCATCCCCTTCGTCCATAAGCCAAATCTCGAAGAGTTGGATTCAGCGACCCGCGCCGAAATGATCGAGTTGACTTCGCGCTGTACGACCGCGTTGAAAAACATCTACCACCCGCAGGGATTCAACGTCGGCGTGAACATCGGCGAAGCGGCGGGCGCGGGCGTGAAGGAACACGTCCACATCCACATCGTGCCGCGCTGGAAGGGCGACACGAACTTCATGTCAACAGTGGGGGAAACGCGGGTGCTGCCTGAGGAACTTGAATCAACGTATGAGCGCGTGAAGAATGAGTTTGAGAAATTGTAACAGTAGGGGCGACCCGTCTGGGCTTCCCGCGCGTCATACACAGCATCGTACAAACACTAACAATCGTCACGTTTGGCATTGGCGGGTCGCCCCTGCTTCAGGTGACTGTCACTTACGAAGTGACAGTCACCTGCATTGGCTCATAGTATTTTTTCTCCTCCTCGTCAGTTGCGCACCCACCACCGCAACACAACCCGCGCCAACGAACACCCTCGAGCCAACCTCTCCCCCGCCGCCGACACAAACCATCGAACCTCCGCAACTCATCAATCCGCTCACGGGCTTGCACGTGCAAGACCCGTCACTGCTCGAACTTCCCGCGCTACTCGTATCGATCTCGCATTTCCCCGTCACCGCGCGGCCGCAGGCGGGCTTGTCGTTTTCGCCGCTCGTGTTCGAGATCTACATCACCGAAGGCGCGACGCGGTTCCTCACAACTTTTTATGGCGAATTCCCCGCGCCCGAATCGCCCGTCACTGGCGGATGCGATACGCGCCGCGAAATTTTCACGCAGACAAATTTCATCCTCGGCAACCGCGCATGGCTCGATGCGAATCAAAACAACATGCAAGACGCGTGGGAACGCGGCGTCGGCGGCGTGTGCGTCAACCTCTACGACGCGAATCTCAACCTGCTCCAACAAACGACGACCGACAGCAACGGCTATTATGGATTCAACGTGAGCGCGGGCACATATCACATCGCGGTTGCGAATCCCCCGCAGTTGGAGTTCGCGCAGAAACATGTCGGGGATGAGAGTCGGGATTCCGATGTGGATCCAGCCTCGGGGTGGAGCGACGCGGTGAACGTCGAATCCACGCTTCTTTCTCTGGACGTCGGCTTGATTCAGTCCAGCGACATTCTCCCATCTTCGACGACTCTCCCCGAACCCAAGATCGGACCGATCCGCTCGGGGCGACTCGTGTACGCAGACATCGCGGCGATGTTTACCAACTCATGCCTGATCTACGCGCTCGCCTCGCCCGAAGTGTTGACGGAACTTCCGCAGTGCGTGCTGGTGACGCATGATATTCAGGGCGGCGGATATATGTATGGAATTGACAACCTGCCCGCCGTTGCGCGAAATTACAAAGAGCCAAAGATTACCATTGATTACACGAGCAACACATTTTCAGAGGAGCCGCCCGCGGGAGGAATGATTGCCGATGAACTGCATGTATTCATCGCTTATTTGAATCAATCGGGCTGGGAATACGACGCGCTCTCGCAAAGTTACTGGCGATCGGTGGATGATGCAAGTTCAGACACAGCGGGCATCCTGCATCCCGAAGTGGATCGTTTGACGAATCGCCAACTGCAATTCGAGAACGTGGTCGTTCTGTTTGCGAAACACGATGTTGTTTCCCCCACCAATTTGGATATTCATCTCGAGGCAAACCTAACGGGCGACGCGATTCTATTCCGCGATGGATTGCGATACGACATCCGCTGGAGCACCGAACTCAGCGAAGAGGAAATTCAAACGGGCGTTCGCAAGCCGATTCGGTTTTTGTATGCGGGTGAGGATAAATTATTCCCGCTCAAATTTGGTCAAACATGGGTGATCGTCGTCACGCCTGAGACAACGGTGACGGAAGAATTCTCTAGCGAATGGTTGTTGCGATTCGCGCAACCTGAAGGGGCGAAATAACAAAGCAGGACTGACGCAGTTGGCGGGCAGTTGTACTGCCGCCGCCGCAGTGCAACTACGGCGCAACAGGTTCACCTGCGTAAGTTCTAAAAGTAGAAAATTGATTACCTGACGCGTTCAAAATCGAGACGCAGATGAACGCTGAACACGCAGATTGTTCTTTCCGAATCAGCGTCAATCAACGTTTAACTGCATCCCCAAAACCATTGCGCAAGGTCGTCAGGAAGAAAGTATATTCGATCTCGTGCAAAAGTTTCGAACCATTGAAGAGAGATCGCAAAGACGCCTGCTTCGCGCTTCTATTTAATGAACGCGCCGAGATGGTTGCCGACTTCTCTTTCATTACCGGGGATATTATCGTTCATCAACTTGTTCGCCGCGCGCGGTTTTCCGTCCGCGCCTTTGACGATCATCGCCGATGAGCCGCCGCCATCCAGCGCGACGCCCGTGTAGACGCTATGCGCCAGCAACAGGTCAGCCAATTCAGGGAAGGTGGCGCCTTCGCTGAATTCACGCCCATCCACCACCACGATCACGAGGTAACGGCCATTCTGACTGACGCCGATCGCCGTGCGCGGATCCATGCTGTTGGATTCAAGCGATGCAACCTTTTTACCTTTCGTCACCAAATAGCGGTCGCCGGTGATCGCATTGAATGCGCCGCCTGTTAATTTGTCGAATGTAACCACATTCTTCTGACTAATGTACATGATCGGGCGGCCCGGCGCTTTTGTGGAATATTGCTTGCCGCGTGAAGCCGCCATGCCCACAAGTTTGGCCGGCTCGCCGCCGCCCGCGCAATACGTTGCGGGAGGATAAGCGGCGGGGTCGAGCGTGTAAAAACCGTCCGCGTTGATGGCGATGTGCAACTTGTTCTTCTCAAGGAACTTCGAGGTGGTTTGAGTGCATAAGAACGGCTCGGTGGCTCGAAGCGGCGGCGTGACAAGGAACTCGAACGTCGCCCCTTTCAGGTCGAGCACCAGCGTGTGAGAGACCAGGCGTCGCGGAGTGGAGCGCGTCTTGCGATAATACAACACGCCTTTGAACAACTTCTGCATCGCTGTGGCGGGCGTTTTCCCCACGTTGTTCAGGAACTGTCCGGAAGCCCAACCGGTAAACCCATCCACTTTTTCGATCTTATGCCAGCCGCTGGTTGAAATCTCCAGCGATTTCACAGTTTCGCCCTTCGTCAGATAGCCGATTACTTTAAATGACGACGAGGGTCCCTCGCGAACATTGAGCGTGGTCGCGGTCACTTGATACCAGTCATACTTTTCTTCTGAAACAGGCGGAGGCGCGGTAGTCGCTTCCAGATAATCTTTCGACGCCCAACCGGTAAACCCATCGTACGACCGCTTGACCTGATACCACTTGCCGTCGTCCGAGGTGTCGAGCCGTTGCACAACTTCATTGCGATATACCAGACCCAGTGAGCGGTATTCCGTGCCTGGTCCTTCGCGCATGTTCAATGCCGAAGCGGTGACCTTGAACCACTCCTCGTCCCCCGGCGGAGGCGGCGGAGGTGGAGGAGCGGATGTCACGATCAGATATTGACGCGAAGCCCAGCCCACGAGTCCATCCGACTCGCGCCGAATCTTCGCCCACGCCCCATCGGCGGAAATGGCGAGTCCTTCCACCACTTCATCCTGTTTCAATAACCCGATAACGCCAAACGTGGTACCGGGACCGGAACGCACGTTGAGGGCTGAGGCGGTAACCTTGTACCACACCGGACCCGGAGGCGGAGGAGGAGGCGTTCCGAGTTTGAATCGCGTGTTGAAGGCGGCAAGATCGCCGTTGAAATAGTTCAAGTCGATGCGCGAACTTTCCACGCCATATAAATCTCCGTCGCCGCTGTCGGTGAATTGCCAGAACGTCCAGCCGTTGGCATCCCAGGGTTTTGGCACAAGCGGCGTGGTCACGCCATAGTTCGCAACCCACAGGGGATATTGCTTGAAATAGGCTAGGTTGGCGGCGTCGGTGGTTGCGTTGGGCGCGTTCCGCACCCAATAATAATACGCGGTGTAAATTCCGATCTCATGGTTGCCAACGCGCGATTTGATCCGTTCTAAAAATGTTTTCCAGTGTTTCCAGCCGGTGTATGCGCCGCCGTAGGCTTCTTCAAAATCGGCAAATAAGGGCAGTTCGCCGAGGTCGCCATCGAACGTGGAATACCACAGGTCTGCCTGGTCAGTCGGGTTGGCGCGGCTGTCGTAAAACCAATAGGAGCCGCGCGGCAAGCCCGCGCCTTTGGCGCCGGTCCAGTTGGTTCTGAAATCGGAATCGACCCACACATTCTGCCCGGAGCGAATGATGACATACCCCGCTGTTTGCTTCATCTTTACAAAATTGATTCCCTGCGGGGTGGTTTCGGCGTCCTGATAGAAACTGACATCTGGTCCAATGAGATTTGCCATGTATGACTCCTCAGTCGATAGTGCACAGACATTTTACCAGCGAAGAGGCGCGATTCAAAACCCTTTATAATCGTTATATGGATATTCCCGAGCGCGTCATACCCACCCGCGAACTACGCAAACAAAACGGCGAACGCGGCGCGCGAAAATTTATCGCGTACAAGGGCGTCGTGTACGATGTGACCGATTGCCCGAAATGGCGGCTCGATCTGCATGAAAACTTGCACTTCCCCGGGCAAGACCTCACCAGCGAACTCCCCGACGCGCCTCACGAGGAGGATGTGTTTATCCGTCCATGCGTGAAAGCGGTCGGCAGGTTGGAAAGTTAGACGGACTATGCGGGATTCCAGTTCCATGGGCACGATTGTGCCGAATCGCCTCTGGAGCGCGCCGGTTATTTTGTTAATTTCCATCGTCGCGCGATGGGTTCTCGTCCTACGCGGCGGGCAATATTATTTTTCAGATGAAGGACGATACGAAACATCGCGGGCATTTGTCGATTTATTGCTTGCCGGGGATTCGTCTTCGGCATTCGCGCAATTGTTCACCGCTCCCGAGCACCTCGGGTTCAAACTTATCGGAATCATCCCCGCGTTTCTCGAACGACTGACGTTCGAAAGCCTCGTCTTGCCGGCGTTGTTCTTCAGCCTATTCTCCGTTTTGAATCTTTTTCTGATCTACAAAATCTCACAACAGGCAGGCGCAACCCAACAAGAATCGCTATTCGCGCTCTTTTTCGCCGCGTCCAGTATGTCGCTGTTGTATTTCTCACGGCATCTTCTTCCGTACGACAGCGCCATGACCTTTGGCTTGCTCGCTATGTTCATCGCGCTGACGGAAAAGCCTTCGCGAAAAGCATCCTTGCTTTGCGGCGCATTGGCATTTCTCTGCTTCATCACCTACAACGGATACTGGGCATTGACGGGAGTTGGGATGTTCATCCATGTTTTTCGAAGCAACCGCAAACCCAGTAACCTGATCCGCAAGGCATCATTAACCGCGGTTGGATTCGCTCTTCCTGCAATCCTGCTCTTCCTGCTTGCCTCGCTCGCGGAGACCAACCTGCTCGCCGAATATCGCGTCTTTTCAACCACTGTCAGCCAGGGGAGTTTCGAAGAAGGCTGGAGCCTTCCTTTTGAATATTTCTGGCATGCCGAGCATTGGCTGTTCATCCTCCTGTTTCTGCTTTCAGGCTTTGCCATTTATTCATCCAGACAGATGGGACTCTGGGTTGTCGCCATCATTTTTATGTATCTGTGTTTACTGATCCCTTCCGTGTTTTTGCATTCGTTCGTTGTGTACGGCAGGCTGGCGCGGCAGATGATGCCATTCTTAATTCTTCTCGCCGCTGGCGGGCTAGTACAGCTGAAAAAGGGTTTTTCCTTCGGCGATAAACTCGTCAAGGGAATCTTGGTTGCCCTCGTGATACAAGCCGCGTGGAATTATCAGAAACCCTTCTCTCTAACGTATCCGCGAGACTTTGCCGAGACAGCGCAGGCAATGTATCCCGATTTCCAATTCTCGGAAAAACGACTGATCTTCGGCGCACCTACGCTCTGCCAAAACAACGGTTACATTGCCGAATACATCAAGCGATTTGAGGTTCCGCCAAAACCAGATCCCGCCATTGAGGGTGAAATGTTGTTAACAGCCAAACACCCCGATAACTTTTTGCCGTATCAATACGAAGGCTACACGCCGCAAGAACGGGCAACTCTGCGCGACATGCAAATCGAAATGCGACTCTACCGGGCGGCGGAGTCTTTTATGAACGATGCCAATCCGGTCTGGAAGTCCATGAGGAGTTGCGTTGTGAGAGAAGAATAGCTGGCTATGCCAACGCCCCCGCGTACCCATCCGCGCGCGGATCGCTTCCGCCGCACAGGACGCCTGATTCTGCGTCGCGGAGAATGACCTGTCCCCTGCCGAACAAGGCGCGCTCGTAGCCAGTGACCGAATACACGGGGTGTCCCATTTTTTGCAAACCAGCGAATGTCCCTTCTGGAATCCCCTCTTCGATAGCAACGCGCCCGCCTGATTCGTCCACGTCAATGCAAAAGCGCGGACGATCCAGCGCGGACTGGGGATTCAGTCCATCATCCACCAACGCGGATAACACTTGCACGTGTCCTTGCGGTTGCATGAATCCGCCCATGACGCCGTAGGAAGCGTAGAGAGTCTCGGACTCGTTTTCACCCTCATCCCCAGCCCTTCTCCCTGAGGGAGAAGGGAGTCTTGTGACCATCGCAGGGATAATTGTGTGATACGGTCGCTTGCGCGGGGCGAGGGCGTTGGGGTGATTTGGGTCGAGGCTGAAGTTGTGTCCGCGATTTTGAAGCGTGAAGCCCCAGCCTTTTGGGACGATGCCTGTGCCGAATCCCATGTAGTTGCTGTTGATGAACGAGCAGGCGTTGCCGAATTTATCCACGACGCTGAGGTAGACGGTGTCGGAGGAGGAGACGGGAACGCCGCGTTCGATATTGCGTATCGCGGACTGCGTGTTGATTAGTTTGCGGCGTTCGTTGGCGTATTCTTTAGATAATAATTCTTTGATGGGGATATTTGAAAACTTCGGGTCTGTCACATACCAACTCGCATCGGCAAAGGCGAGACGCATCGCTTCGATCATCAGGTGCATCTTTTCAACGGAGAGAGATTCAAGTGAAGCGAGATCAAATCCTTCGAGGATGTTCAAGGCGATCAACGCGGTGATACCCTGTCCATTGGGCGGACATTCATAGACGCGATAGCCGCGATAATCCACCGAGATCGGTTCTTCCCACGTGGAGGTGTGCGACGCGAGATCGTCCATTGTCATGCACCCGCCCGCATCTTTCAACACAGCGACGATGGCTTCGGCAATCTCGCCTTGATAAAACGCTGACGTCCCTTCGCGCGCGATGGTTTCAAATGTTTTCGCCAAACCAGGATTGCGGAAAATTTCCCCCGCGTTGGGTCCGCGTCCGTCAATGGTTAACTCTTGTCCGTTTGGCGCGGAGGCGAGTTGACGTTGTACGCCGCGTCCCCAAAAATAGGATGTGATCGGCGCGACGGGAAAGCCTTCGCTGGCGAGTCGAATCGCGGGCGCGAGAATCTCAGACATCGAGAGCGAGCCGTGTTTGTGAATCAGATCGAACCAGCCCGCGCACGCGCCGGGGACAGTCACCGTGTATGGATGGAACGGGGGAATCGAAGATTCGAATCCGCTGGTCTTTAGCCGATCAAGCGTAAGGGCGGAGGGAGCGCGTCCCGATCCGTTGAGGGCGGTGACTCGTTTCGTATCCGCAGAAAAATAGAGGGCGAACATGTCGCCGCCAATCCCAGTGGAGGTTGGTTCGGTCACGTTGAGCGCCGCACCCGCCGCCACAGCCGCATCTGCCGCGTTGCCTCCCTTCGCAAGGATTTCCAAACCAGCGGCGGTGGCGAGAGGTTGCGAGGTTGCGACGATGCCATTGCGACCATAGACCGAAGATCTTTGTGAATGAAAAGTGAAGTTTTGCATTTTTTGCCTCGATATGGGATGGTTGATTGTAGCAAATTCCCTTGTGTTTTATCTTGACAATTCCCGCTTTCTGCATAAAATCATCCATATACCATCCATGTGGATGGCAAGGAGATGTTATGGCAGAGACCGAAAAAATCACCATCAACATGAGCGCCGTGGATTTGGGGAAGATAGACCTCATGGTTCAGGAGGGCTTGTATTCCAACCGGACGGACTTTATCCGCACGGCGATCCGCTCGCAATTGGAGAAACACAATTTTGAAATTCAGCAGTCCATCACGCGGAACTCGTATGTGATTGGCGTCCTCACGTATGATCGAGGCGATCTGGAGCAGAAAAAAGCCAAAGGCGAGAAAGTCATCATCAAAGTATTAGGGCTTCTTCATTTGGCGAGCGACATTTCGCCCAATCTGGCGCGGGAGGTCATTGAATCAATTCAGGTGCGCGGAATGTTTCAGGCATCCGATAAGGTGAAAACCGCGTTGGCAGACAGGATCAAATAGGAGATCATTTCATGGAGAACAACGGGTCAAGATCCATCCCGCAAAACTGGGCGCCGCGCTTCTTCACCATTTGGACCGGGCAGGCGTTCTCATTGTTTGGTTCGGCTTTGGTTCAATTCGCGCTCGTGTGGTGGCTGACGAAAGAGACTGGCTCCGCCACCGTGCTGGCGACCGCCACGTTGGTGGCGCTGTTGCCTCAGATCGTTTTTGGCCCGTTCATCGGCGCGTTGGTTGACCGTTGGAACCGCCGCTTGATCATGATCGTAGCAGACGGGAGCATCGCGCTTTCAACCGCGTTCCTGTTTTATCTGTTCGCTACTGGGCAAGTTCAAGTTTGGCACATCTACGTGATCATGTTCATCCGTTCGTTTGGCACGGCATTTCATTCGCCCGCCATGACCGCTTCTACCTCGCTGATGGTTCCCGATAAATATCTCGCGCAATTATCCGGCGCGAATCAATTGCTTCAAGGTCTGGTCGGCATTGCCGCGCCTCCGCTTGGCGCGTTGTTGATCGAGGCGTTCTCGACGCAAAATGTTTTGCTCATTGATATTGCGACCGCCGCCCTTGCGATCCTGCCTTTGTTATTTATCCCTGTGCCGCAACCTGCCCGCGACGCGATTCAAAAACCGTCCACGTATTGGGAAGATTTGAGGGAAGGTTTTCATTACGTTGTGCGCTGGCGCGGATTGCTCGGCTTGACCATTCTTGCGATGATCTTGAATTTTATGATCACTCCAAGTTCCGCGCTCCTGCCTCTCGTGGTTACGAAAGTTTTCAACGGCGGCGCGCAAGAACTCGGTTGGAGCGAAGCATTGTTCGGCGTCGGCATGATCGCGGGCGGCATCTTGCTCGGCATCTGGGGTGGATTCAAACGCCGCATCATCACCTCGTTCAGCGGCATCATCGGCATCGGCGTCGGATGCGTCCTGATCGGGTTCGTGCCAGCAGACAAATTCTATCTTCTGCTCACCGCCAACTTCATCATCGGGTTCACGCAAGTCTTTGCCAACGGACCGCTGATGGCGATCCTTCAATCCACGGTGGCGCCCGATAAACAAGGGCGAGTCTTTTCGCTCCTCGGCGCGGGCGCGACCGCCATGATGCCGCTCAGCCTGCTGGTCTCGGGTCCCATCGCCGATCTCCTTGGGATCCGCTTCTGGTTCATCTTCGGCGGCGCGGTCTGTGTTCTGATGACGGTCATCGGGTTCTTCATCCCCGCGATCATGAACATCGAGAACGACCGCGAAGCCGTGTTGACTCCTGTGGCTGAATAAAATTCCATTGGACAAAACCCCCCGTTGCTGACGCAGTTGAACTGCGTCAGCAACGGGGGGTTCGGCTTGATTCGGTTTTCTCAATTATCCCCCTCCTTGCGTTCGCCTCCCTCATGCTCTTGTCCCGTCGGGTGGCACTCCATGCAGTTCTGGAAATCGGAGATGCCTTCCTCGATGTGCTTCGAGCGTATTTTGGGTTCGTTGTGTTCATGACAACCATAACAGGTATAGGTTGTAAAAGCGCTTGGGTGACAAGTGGCGCATGAGACTGTGCCGCCATCGCCATGATTCAACGGGAAGGTGTGTGGTTCATTGAACGTGGCGGGCGTCCACGCCGTGGTGGTGTGACAAGCCGCGCAGTCTGTGCCAAATAGCCCCAAGTGAAAAACAGGATCGGCATGACAGGCAACGCACGCGCTGGGCGTTCCCGCAAACTGGTCGTTGACGTGGCATTGCTCGCATTCCACTTGTTGATGCGCGCCCGTCAGCGGGAAGTCACTGCGCGAATGATCGAAGGTCGCATCCTTCCAATCGGAGGGCGTGTGACAGGAGCCGCAGTCTGCGCCAAATTGCCCGGCGTGAACGTCCTCGGCTTGGTGACAAGCCGCGCAGTCTTGCGAAGCGGTTTGTAAATCCGCAATCGTCCGCGCGTTCGCGTGACAGTCGGCGCAGGCAATATCCGCGTGCTTGCCGTCGAGCGGGAATACGAAAATATTATGATCGAAGTCGCTTCCGTAGGTATCCACGCCGTCATGACACGCCAAGCAATCGCCGCCCCAACTTGCTACGTGCGTGTCGGTGAAAGCCGAATCAATTTGACGATGACAAGTATCGCACGTCTGCAAATCGAATTGGGAAATATCGTCGGCATGGCAATCGGAACAAGTGAAGGCTTTTCGCGCCGCGGTGAACTGGTGACCCTTCAACGAGTAGCCGAGCGCTTCATGCGGAAAAGTGATTTCGTCCATCACGGTCAACGACGCGTCGGCGCCGCGATGTTCGGGATGACAATTGCGGCACGTGATGGCGGCGGCATCTTTCATCATCCGTCCGTGAAGCGAAGTAAAATCTTGCAGTTGTCCCGAAAGATCGCTATGGCAATCCAGACAACGGTCTGCCATGGTGGCGCGTTCCCAAGGCGCAGTGTGACAGGTCTGGCAATCCCCGCCGGTCTCCGCGTGAGACGTGACGCCGCCCAACATCTCCCCGCGTTGCGCGTTCAACTCGCCGGGGCTGTACAGCAAACCGCCGCGAGCGTAGACGTATCCAACAATGAGGAACGTGGTGATGAGCGCGGCGATGATGCCGCTTCCTGATAGGCAACCCAAACGTTTGGTTTGCATATTTCCTCCGCTACTTTAGCAGGGTGGCGTAATATAACGCCGCGCCGATATGGACGAACGCCGAAATGAACAACGCGATGCCGATGGGGATATGAACGGTATGCCAGAGCGCCAAAAGACGACGCGCTTGCTTGAGAGCCTCCTGTGAGAGCGTGCCTTCGATCTCCAACCCGTCCATGGTGCGCGGGATGCGGGTGAAAACATAACGTCCGATAAATCCGCTGACGACGATGATGATGGTCAACAACGTTGTGGCGCCCGCGATGCCGTTGAATTTCCAGGAGGTATGGAGCAGAACCATATACGGTCCCACGATCCCGGTAAAAATATGGAATTGAAGCCATGCAGACATCCTCCCCCACTTCACACTGCGGCTCCGCTTGCGGAGGCTGTATAACGTCTCTGTCAGCATCATCAAGACGAAGCCGACGATTCCGATGCCGTGACCGAACAAATCACCCGCGGGCGGAATTTCTCGCGTTAACAGGACGACCAACGCATAAACCCCAGTAATCAGGATCATTGCCAGAAATGCCAGCCATAATTCTTTGTTGCCGCGAAGCATACATCCTCCAAAGACTTTCTAATTCCTCAAACCCGCCCAAAACTCAACGACCACATCCCCGATGCGCGCATCCGCCGCCAGCAATTTTTCACGGATCGAGGAAATGTCTATTCTTTCCGATACGATTTTCTGGAGCGGGTATGAAAGTGTCTGGTCTCCCATTACCACCGCGCCGAGCAATCGTTGTTCGCCGACCATCAAGCGCAAGTGATTCACGTCAAAGCCGCTCTGAGCCACCAGCGCATCCGGCAGACTGCGCCACGTTTCGCTGTCGCCGCGGGCAATGCCGACCAGGTCTTCGTCATGACCGCCTCCCACCGCGCCGATGATCGTTGTCGTCAGACCCGCCAAACGAGTCACATTGAAGGGAGACGCTTTGACATACGCGCTTGTCTTGCCCGCCATGTTTAATCCTGCCGCGTATCCTTGCTGACGAGCGGGTCCCCACAAACTATCCAATACAGACCGCCCAACAACCGGATCGTACACTTGCGCCACATCGCCCGCCGCAAAGATATAAGGGTCGTTGGTCTGCATAAACTCATTGACGAGAATACCCCGGTCAACCGCCAGCCCAGCCTGCCTCGCCAACTCCAAACGCGGACGAATCCCGATCGCGTAGGCGACCATGTCGCATTTCAACGTTCTGCCATCGAGCAAGCGCGCGCCGATCGCCCGATTCTTCTTTCCCATTACCTCGATTACTTCGGCGTGGTGATGCAGCGTCACCCCCTCCACTTGAAGACGCGCCTCGACAATCTTTGATTCGTGTTCATCGAGCACGCCGCTCCAATATCTATCGCCGCGCAATAAATAATGGACATTCATACCCCGCGCGAGCAATCCTTCCACCAACTCCAGAGCGGTGATTCCTCCGCCGATCACAACAGCCATCCTGCCGCGGCGGGCGTGTTTCAAAATACGCTTCGCGTCTTCCATGTGATCGAGTTTAAAAACGCCTTCAAGATTCGCGCCGGGCATCTCCAAAGGTAACGCCTGCGCCCCGGTTGCGATCAACAACCGGTCATAAGGAATGGAAGTCTGATTCTCCAACTCCAGAACGCGCGCCTCGCGCAGAACACCCTTTACACGCCCTTTCACATATCGAAAGTTCATCTGGCGGTATTCATCCGACGTACGCGGATATAGAGCTTTGTCGTGAAGTTCGCCGGTCAAATAATACGCAAGACCGGGGCGCGAATAAAACCCGTGAGGGTCGTCGCCGATCATCACAACCTCACCCGAACGGTCCACAGAACGGATCGCCTCAATTGCCGCGATACCCGATACGCCAGACCCAACAATCGCATACTTCATGGCTTCCTCTTCGCGAACAGATCCGTCTTCTCGAAACGGAGCGACCCGCGCGGGCAACGCATCACGCACTCGCCGCACGTCAGGCAGTGGTTGTGGATCACGGGTTCGCCGCGCCAGGCGTGAGCGCGCACATCAATACCGACAGGGCAGTTATAAGTGCAAATTCCGCACTGTACACAACGCGCAGGGTCAGGAACCACATACCCCGACGCGAGAACGGTGTGTTTGCTCGCACGTTGCTGAAAGATACTTAGAATCGCCATATTTTTACGACAAAATTATATGCCTGAAGCAAACGACGAATGTCATCATTAAGTCATAAACAGGACTTACGCAAACTCCTAAGAACAAGCCGCGAATTACACGAAGTATCGCTAATTTTTTAAACAATTCGCGTGAATTCTCGAAATTCGCGGCAAAAGATTTTGAACTGCGTAAGTCGTGATCAATAACGTGAATAATGGATAAACCAAAACTACCGTTATGTCACCCTGAGGGATCGGTTTTCAGCGACCGAAGGGTCTCGAATGAGCCTTTCCGAGATGCTTCGGGGCAAAAATCGCCCCTCAGCATGACATGATTCTGTTATCCATTATTGGCGTTAAATAGGATTTCTGCGGTTGAACTGTTGCGCCGCATTTGCACTGCGGCGGCGGCACGATTTGCTTGGCAAATCGAACTGCCGCCAACTGCGTAAGTCCTGATTAAATAAAAACAGGGCTGTCTCACGACAACCCTGTTCGGTTCGCAAAACTTACGTCGGCAAGCCGACCGTCTTACGAGACAGGCACCACGTTGGCGGCCTGCAGACCTTTGGGACCGTCCTCCACAGAGAACTCCACTTTCTGCTCGGCTTCCAACTTGCGGTAGCCATCGGACTGAATGGCGCTGAAATGAACAAACACATCCTCGCCATTGTCACGGCCGATAAAGCCGTAGCCCTTGGTGGCATTGAACCACTTGACCGTACCAACAAATCGTTCTGACATCGTACAACATCTCCTGCTTAGAAAATTTATGCCCAGCCGCCTTCGCTTTCACGGCGAGCCGGACACGCGAGCGCAAGATTATCACGCCTGATTTTTCATGTCAAGACTCGGATTCAGCCCCTTTCGGAGGACGGCAAACCGCGAGGCAAGATGAAACCACGGAGGCGACCAACGCGTCTCGAACTGGGCATTGCGGATGACCTTCCGCATCCCCTCCGGACCTTCAAACTGCTCCAGCCTCAGCAGGCTTCTCCCCACCTCGAACGCCGCGTGCGCGTCCGAGCCAACCGTGCCAGCGATGTTGTGCTTCGCGGCAAACTCTCGCGCCTCGCGGTTGAAGCGCGGATTTCTGCACCGCGAGTTATACACTTCGATCGCATCTACGTGCGGCAAAATTTCAAGCAAATCCTCCTCCGCCCAACCGCCCGGGCGAAATTCATCAAACGGATGCGACACGCTGATGAACGCGCCCTGCTCCTTCAGCCGTCGAATCGTCTCTTGCGGAGTCAACCCGGCGGGAATCTCCTCGGTCACGAACGCCGCAAGGATCTCTCCTTTGGTGGTGAAAATCTCCTCCCCCACGATGACCAGTTCCGGGTCCAGCGCCTGAGCCGCCCGCGCCCCCGCGATCGAGTTGTGATCGGTGACGACGACGCGATCGATCCCCTTGCGCCGGCACGCCTCCACCAAATCGCGCGGGCGCGTCAGCGAATCCTTCGAGGCATTGGTATGACAGTGAAATTCAACACGTAACATATCCCTCATTTTACCGCACCGAGTCAGTGGCGATTTGAGAGGTTTTGGAATAAAATTCAAACCTATGGGCGATACTCCGATCTATAAAAGACCGTGGTTTTTTATCTTTGTATGGTTGTTTATCCTCGTAATAGCCTATCTGTGGGAGATCGTTCGAGCGGGGGGATTTCAATTCAACCAGGTGCGAATCCTGATCGATGCTTTTTGTTTATTTCCCATCCTTTTATTCATGTGGATGGCGTTCTTCTCGCAATTCGTCCTACCGCTAACCAAAACCGGCGACCGTTGGAGAATTTTCACCCGCGTGCTTAGCCGTCTCGTCGGGGGCAAAGGACCAGCCATATTTATCAAAAATGGCAAACAGGAAAAAGAAGCGGGGGAGGAAGAGCGGAAAGGCAAAGGAGTTCTGTGGCTCGATTCAGCCAGCGCGGCGGTCACTCGAACCGCAACAAAGATCCAACGGACGCTGGGACCGGGTTTTCACTTCATCGGCAAAAAAGAAACCATTGCCGGCACAGTAGATTTACATATTCAAAATCATGCGGTAGGACCTAACGCTCAGGAAAAACCGTTCGCCGAGAAATCAGAAGCGCAATCGGATGAGGAATATAAACAGATCCAAGACCGGCGCATGCAAGTCAGCGCATTGACGCGAGATGGGATCGAGATTGTCCCAAATATTTCGGTGACCTTCCGCATCGACACAGGCTTTCCGGAGGAAGGACAACCCGGCTCGCGATTCGGGTATCGCACCGGCGTGACCCCAAAAGATAAGAAAAATGAAAAAGCGGATCAGGAAGCCATTCGCAAGGCGATCATGGGCGAGAGTATTAACCCAAATTACAACCCGGAATCGCCCCGGTACCGCGTGGCGTGGAATCAACTGCCTGCCGTGCTCGCAGTGGATATATGGCGCGAGTATGCCTCCAAGTTCACATTGAATCAGTTCTTCGAACCGCGCGTCGAGATGCCGCCGCCTTATGAAGCGCCCATCATGCCCACAGAAGAAGAAATTGACCCGCTCACACGGGCGATTCAAATGAAAAGCCGACGCGAATCATTCCAAATCGCGCTGGCGCGAATTTTGCGCGCGGCAAACCGGGGTATTGCAAAGCTGATATCCATGGTGGAAAAACAGCCGTCAATTCCGCCGAAAAAACAACCGCCTGTCACTCCTCCCCAACCGCCCTCGCAGGAAAAGAAAGCGACCCAGAAAACTGCCTTACAGGCGATCAATGAAATGGTCAAGGCGCGGTTGACGCAGGAATTTGTAGAATTCTTCGATCAACATGGCGTTTGGATCGAAGGTCACCCCCCGGAGTTGAGTCGGGAATTTAAACGACTGCAGGAGCGCGGGTTGAAAGTGATCAGCGTCAGCATCAGCAATCCTAGGTTAAACGACGCTGTGGATCAAACCATCATCGGCAAATGGCAGGCTGACTGGCTAAAATACGCAAAAGGGGAGCAAAAACGAATCAACAGGAAGCGCGAACTTCACGAATCAGCCGCGCAAGACCGGGCGATCCAGGACTATGGAAAATGGCTCAGCGAGGGAATCATGCAGGCGCCTCCCCCTGATATGAAAAATACGCTAAAAACCCTGCTGAAACGCACGCGCTCCATGATCATTCGATCGGATGGCATACGCCGAAAAATGGAAACCGAGTTACTGTATCTCGAAGACATCCTGCGTTGGATCGAGGTCAACGGGCGATGAACGAAATAAACGCGCCTGAATCCGCCTTGCGAAGCGAATATCGACTCTTCCGCGAGGGATTGACCCGGCTTGCCAATGCGTTCCTGAACCGGTTCTTCGCGCTCTCGTCCCGCGCCGCCAGTCGGCGTTTCTGGGCATTCGTGTTTTTATTCTTCTTCAGCGGGTTTTCACTCAGTCTCTTCAATTACTCCCTAATCGAATGGTGGGCGCGCCTCCAGGATGTATTAATTTATACGCTCAACTCCACATATCGAGCAACCTATATCGGAAACCCTTTCGGAAATCTGTTGTTGTTTTTAATTCAAGTGCTCATCGATCCTCGCAACCTCCGCTTGATTCCTCTCCTGCTTGCTCCGTATTTTATATCTATTCAAATTGCCGCCATCTACCTGGCAGATATTTTCAATCTGGACGTTGTTTCGGTTGCGCGTCGGCATATCCGCGAAGTTGCGCTGGGCGGCAGTGACGAGACGATTCGATTCAAAGGCGGCGCAATCGCCGATGAGAGCATAAAATCAGCCAATTTTCTCATTGGGGGACCGGGCAAGGTGGTGGTGGAGTTGGATACGGTTGTCGTGTTCGAACTCCCCGACGGCACGCCGCGCGTGATCGGACCGACCGGCAAAGAGAAAAAGAGCCAGGCGAATATCGAAGGGTTTGAACGTTTCAGGGAGGCTTTCAACCTGCGCGAGCATTTTGTCGAGTTCCGTGATATGGGCGAAAAATATAAATCGGTGGCGAGCCGAAGTAAAGACGGAATTCCCATTTCGGCGACGGACGTTCGAATTGCCTTTAGCGTCGATCGCGCGGAGGAGGACAGCAGAGACAAAGCCGATCTGCCATACTCATATACAGACGAGGCAGTGAATACCCTCGTATATAAAGCCACTTCCAAGGTAACGAACGATGTTGACCGACCGTCCGTTTTCGAGCCAGATTGGGTGAAAAATATGACCAGCCTGATTCATAGCGAGTTAGGCAAATTCATGGCGCAACGAAACCTGACCGAGTATCTGGCGAATTTCGGCATCCCTGAAGTGGACCTGGCAACAAAACGCGAAGAGGCAATCTCGCAACTTATGCGGGGTTTAACGCCAAGAGGAGAATCCCCGCCGGAGGCCGGCTCATTGCCCGAAGCGCCCACGTTCGTTCCACGACCAAAGATCACACGATTATTCACGGAACTGGAAAATGAATTTGCCACCCTTGCGAAACGGCGCGGCGTCAAACTGCACTGGATCGGCGTCGGCACCTGGGCGTCGCAAGTTGAAAAGGTTATCAGAGAGCACATCGACGCTTGGAAAATATTCATCGAGTCCAACGGACTAGACTCAACCAAATCGCTCGAAGGATTGAGCCGCGAAACATCGTCGGATAAAGTAGCAGGGTTGATCCAAGAGATCCCGATCGCTTCGTGCGAGCAGGCGATGGGCAAAACCCGCGCGTCAAACCCGGTCATGTTCATTGTATTGAAAGATTATCGCAAGTTTTTAATTCAAGCCAGCGAAACCTGGATCAACAAAGGCGAAACGCCGCCCAACTCGATTGTCGAAGCGATACAGCACTTGAATCGTTTTATTTTCCGCGTTAGAGACGATCCTCCCCCGCCGCCCGATGATGGCAATCAGGGAGACGACCCTCCCCCGCCGCCCGATGATGGCAATCAGGGAGACGACCCTCCCCCGTCGCCCGATGATGGCAATCAGGGAGACGACCCTCTCCCGCTGGGATGAGCAATCAATAACTCGCCTTAAGCGGAACGCCCCGAAGGTTTTCGTGAATCAGGTTGGGGTTTTGCCCAAGCCTTCAGAACGGCGCGTACTTTCAGTCAATCAAAGGACAAACATCATGGAAGAAAAAAAATATTCAGCCAACGTAAGCCGAGCCCACCGGGCGGGTTTGCCCATCGTCGCGCTCGAGTCGACGGTGATCACACACGGCTTGCCGAGTCCGCAAAATTTGGAACTCGCGCAAGATATGGAAACCGCCGTGCAGGAGGAAGGCGCCACGCCAGCCACAATCGCGTTTTTGGACGGCGAATTGCATATTGGTTTGAGTAGCGCTGAACTGAAAAGACTCGCCGACGAGAAAGACACCTACAAAGTGGGTCCGCGCGATTTTGCGACGGTGATCACAGAAGAGGCTTGCGGAGGCACAACCGTCGCCGGGACGATGCTCGCATGTAAACACGCGGGGATCAAAGTCTTCGCCACCGGCGGAATCGGAGGCGTGCACCGCGAATCCTCTTTCGACATTTCAGCTGATCTGCAAGCGTTGGCGACCATCCCCATGATCGTTGTCTGCGCGGGAGCAAAAGCGATCCTTGATCTGCCTGCCACATTGGAATATCTGGAAACGAACGGGGTGCCGGTCGTTGGCTACGGAACGGATGACTTCCCCGCGTTCTACTCGCGCGAAAGCGGGCTGGACGTTAGCGCGCAGGTTGACACGCCGGAAGATGTGATCGAGTTTGCGAAGGCGCATTGGAACGCGGGTATGACGAGCGCGGTTCTGGTGGCGAATCCGATTCCGAAGGCGGAGGCAATTTCCAAGTCCGAGATGGAACCGTTGATCGAGAAGGCATCCAAAGAAGCGCAGGAAAAAGGCATCCACGGGAAGGAAGTTACACCGTTTCTCCTTAAGCGCATCAATGAGTTGACGAAAGGGAAATCAATGAAAGCAAATTTGGCGTTGCTGTTGAACAACGCTAGGCTGGCGGCGCACATCGCCCGCGCGTGGCGCGCGAGCGAGCGGCGGAAAGTGGCGTGATGACGGCAATTACTCGATACAATCACCGAGAGGAATTTTTACCGATCGAAGCGCGAGGTATAATCTTTACAGGTAAGTAATCGTCGAGGAAACGAAGTATGGCGATGTTCTTTGAATGGGATGAAGAGAAAGCCAAAATTAATATCAAGAAACATACGGTCAGTTTTGAGGAAGCGAAATCTGTTTTTGGAGACCCTCTTTCGATTACCTATGAAGAACAAACCAAATAAATCAAAAAAAATCGGCGAGATGCGCGGGGAATATGATTTCACCGGCGGAGTCCGCGGTAAGCACGCGGAAGCGTACCGCCAGGGGCATTCCGTTGTCATTCACAAAGAAGATGGAACAACCATCGTCCAGAATTTCAAGCTGGAGGAAGGGGCAATCCTTCTTGAGCCTGATGTGCGCGAATATTTCCCCGATGCAGAATCGGTGAATAAAGCATTGCGGACCTTGATCGCCATTGCGCCGAAAAAGCGCGGCGCTCTACGCGCATCCCGTAAAATCACCGCATCGTCTCGCCCTTGACAATTTAGAACAAGTGTTCTAAACTCGACCCAATTGTCACCCATTCGACAAAGGAGGTCGAGATGACTACGTATCGAAGAAATTCAGGGGATGGACTGCGCGCCTTGTTCCGCGATCTCACGCACGGACGGCGCTTCAACCGCGGCGCGGCTTGGGGGATGATCATCCTCGTGGCTCTGCTCGCTTTCGAGGTTTCCAACTTCAACGCCACACGCTTCGCCCTACGGGATATTCTGGGCGACCTTTCCTTCGGCGGCTTGCAATGGGCGACTATTCTCGCCATCGCATTCTGCGGCATCGACTTTGCCGGCATCGCCCGCGTCTTCACGCCGGAACAAGGAGCCGACGAACCGAAAGAAGTGTATTACCTCTTCGGCGCGTGGCTGTTGGCGGCTGGCTTCAACGCGATTCTCACATGGTGGGGCGTGTCGGTTGCCATCGTCAATCACACCAGCGCGTCGGGCGGAGCGGTCATCAGCAACGAGACCATGACGAAAGTTGTGCCGATCTTCGTCGCCGCGATGATCCTGCTCATCCGCGTGTTGATCATCGGTTCATTCTCGCTCGCCGGAGACCGCATGTTCACCACCGCCGAGCGCTCAGCCTCGGAACGAAACAACTACGCGCGACCCGCCCAACAGCAAACCTATCGCCCGGCGAATCAGGGACAACCGATTCTTCGCCCCGCGTCCAGTTTGAACCGCCCGGTGCAGACCACGCAAAATCAATCCTATCGTCCCGCGCCGAAACCCGCGCAACAAACTTCATTCATGCGGGCTGAGCCGACGTATCACTCGGTCAATGAGCCTTCCAACGACCGCAATTACAACGCTTAACTCTCGACCTCACTCAAGGCGAGGCAATGACAACTGAATAATCCGAACTCATTTCGAGCTCGGGTCCCTACTCAAAATTAAAGGAACCCACTATGCCCCGCGCTCGCTCACAACCATACGACGACCGGCAAACAGCCGCGGCAGATCACGATGCCGGCGGCTGTTTGTCTTTTTATGCCTTGCCGCCTCTCGCGGTGATTCTGATCGCGTGCCTGCTTGCCGCGCTCGCGTCGAACATGCCGATTCAAACCTCCGCTTCGCCCATCGTTCAGCCTGTTTCAATCGCGTCGACCTTTTCAACCTCTTCAAGCGGACTCTCCCCCATCTTCACGCGGGAAGTCCAATACTGGGGCAACAACATCGTCCGCTGGGCAAACGCTTCTTCCCTTGACCCCAATCTGGTCGCCACCGTGATGCAGATCGAATCGTGCGGCGACCCAAACGCGCTCTCGCGTTCCGGCGCGATGGGACTCTTCCAAGTGATGCCGTTCCACTTCCACTACGGCGAAAACGGATTCGACACCGAGACCAACGCCCTGCGCGGACTCGAATACCTCGCGCGTTCGCTTCAAACCGCCAACGGCGATCCGCGCCTTGCGCTGGCTGGCTACAATGGAGGCATCGGCGTGATCCATCGCGGCGAGTGGACGTGGCATGCCGAGACGCAGAGATATGTCCGCTATGGCGGACCAATTTACACCGATGCGCGAAGCGGGTTTTCATCCAGCTTAACGCTCGATGAGTGGTATCAAAATTATGGAGCGGGGTTATGCCGCCAAGCCGCGCAGAGATTAGGAATTGACAACTAGCCGACGAAGAGACCAGAAGACCAAGCGACTACATCACCGGCAACCAAATTGCAAATGCCGTGCCTTGCCCGTCTTTTGAATTGACTTCGATCCTGCCCCCGTGACGTTCGACGATCCAATTGGCGATGGAAAGCCCAAGCCCAAAGCCGGTGCTCCTGCCGCGCGTGCGCGATTTTTCGGCGCGATAGAAACGCTCGAAGATGTGAGGTAAGTCCTCCGCTGGAATGCCCGGGCCCGTGTCGCGGCAGATGATGCGCGCCTGATCTTTTATTTTTTCGAGGCTGATGAAGACCTCGCCCCCGGTTGGCGTGTATTGAATCGCGTTCGCCACAAGGTTGATGAAGACTTGTTTCAGCCGGTCGCGGTCGCCTTTGACGATGACTTGATCAATCTCATTGAGATGCAAACGGACTTTGTTGCCAGCCAGCACACTCATTTCTTGAAAGACCTCGGTGACGAGCAAATCGAGTTCGACTGGCTTTTCGACGAGCGCGAGCTTGCCCGACTCAGCCTGTGCCAGCAAAAGCAAACCGCCCACAAGGCGAGAGAGGCGACCTGCTTCCTGGTCTATGCTGGTCAGCGATTCTTCGTCGAGGCTTTTCATGCGGCGCATCAAATCCGCGTTACCTTTGATGACCGTAAGCGGCGTGCGGAGTTCGTGACTCACATCTGCCAGCAGGCGTTGTTGCGAGGTGAACAACACCTCGATACGTTCGAGCGTTTGATTGAACGAATCCACCAGCCCCCCGATTTCATCAGGGGGACCATCATACGGGATGCGGCGCGAGAGATCGTCGGCGCGGTTGATCTGTTCTGCCGCCAGCGTTATAGATTTCAAAGGGCGAAGGGTTTCTCCAAGCGTCAACCAGGCGACATTTGCCGAAATCAGAACCGCAACGATCCAGATCACTCCGAGGATTTTTTCCAACCCTATACGCGCCGCATCGACCACATCCAGACTCACGGCAAGTTGAAGTGTGCCTATACGGCGTTCATTCAGTTCGAGCGGAACACTAACCACGCGCAAGTGAACCATCCCTGCCTGCACATACCGATAGCTCGGGGTTTCGATGCGCAAACCGGCGGGGTAAAACGGGCGTTGGTCAGTGAATCCTTCCAATGTACGCAAGCCGGTCTGCGCGGCGCCGCCAAGGTCCCACATCTGCACGTAGACATCCGAACGCAGTTCAACCGATTCGAGTTTGCCTTCGAGCTCGTCCAGGTCGCCGACGTTGATTCCGCTGACGATTAAATCTACCGCGTTCTCCAGCGTACGATCGACCTGGTCGACCAGAACGGCTTTAAAAACAAAAATCACCGTTGCGCCAAAGACAAGCAAAATCCCGCCTGTAACGATCGCATATAACAAGGTCAGGCGAAGGCGGAGAGACATTTCGATTTACGATTTACGATTTTGGATTGACGGTTGAAGATCTGCAAACTTGCTCATTTGCCTACTTGCTCATTTGCTCATTTGCTCACTTGCTTATTTGCCCATTTGCATCACGGATTTTCCCGCATTACATACCCCACCCCGCGCACAGTATGGATGAGACGGACTTCCCCATCACTCTCCAACTTCTGTCGCAGGTAACGGATGTACACTTCCAGCACATTGCTCTCACCGCCGAAGTCATAACCCCACACGCGATCGAAGATCACTTCGCGCGTCAACACTTGTTTCGGGTGGCGCAGGAACAATTCAAGCAGTTCGTATTCTTTCGCCGTCAACGAGATCGTACGATTTCCGCGCGAGGCTTGGCGCGTGCCGGTATCGAGCGAAAGATCGGCGAACTTCAGCACAGGGATTCGCTCCGGCTGCGTTCGGCGCAACAATGCCCGCACACGCGCAAGGAGTTCATCCAAATTGAACGGCTTGACCATGTAATCATCCGCGCCCGCGTCCAAGCCTTGAATGCGATCCTGCACGGTATCTTTCGCCGTCAACATCAAAATCGGGATCGAACCGCCCGTGCGCAAACGATGGCACACTTCCAGCCCATCCATGCCGGGCAACATCCAATCGAGGATCACAAGATCGGGCGTGTGGTCGCGCGCAAGGATCAGCCCCATCCGCCCATCGGTCGCTGAGTCCACTGTGTAGCCTTCATACGCGAGTCCGCGTTGAAGCAATTTGAGAATCTGCTGGTCGTCTTCGATGATCAGAATTCGTTCATTCATGACGATACTCCTAAACAGAATATACCATAATTTGACATGCGGATTCAATCCACGCTTCGCCCTCGACGGGAAATTTGATTCGCCCGCGCGAACTTCACCAACGCTTCGGCATTTCTCTTCCAAGCCATTGACAACACAATCTCGACGCGTATAATCGTGCCAACAAGACAGCGTGAAGACAAGTACTCATCGAACCGTTCAGAGAGCCGTCGGGTCTCGATATGGCGAAGAACTCGCCTACTCGACCAACAGTGCAAGACGGTCGGGCAGATGACGAAATCCACTTCACCACGTTGTTCTCGCAGGGATTTATTGTAGTGACGACTTCAGTCGTCATCAGAGCGACTAAAGTCGCTACTACGATCAATCGTAAGAGAATCGGTCTCCGCCCGTTATCGCGGATCCAAGACCCCCACCCTCCTCCCCAAATTCGAAATTTGAATTTGGGATGGCAGAAAAACTCCCCTTCGAATTTGGGGGAGGCGCCAACGGCGGAGGGGGAAGGTAAAAGCAGGTGGCACCACGAAACGCCCCTTCGTCCTGCACATGGACGGGGGCGTATTTTATTCTCTGCACTCGGAGGTGCAACATGTTAGACCTGAATTTGATCCGCGAAAAACCAGACGTTATCCGCGCGGCGTTGAAGAACCGCCAAATGGATTCATCGTCCATCGAGGAGATTCTTCAACTCGATGAAAAACGCCGCGCCCTGCTCACCGAAGTGGAGCAGTTAAAGGCTGAGCGCAACACCGTCTCGAAAGAGATCGGCAAAATGAAAGACGCGGCGGAACGCGAAAAGAAAATTGTTGCGATGCGCGAGGTGGGCGACAAAATCGCCGCGCTCGACAAGGAGGTGGCAGAGGTCGAAGGGGAGTTAACGCGGCTAACGAGCGCCCTGCCCAACGTCCCGGATGAACGGACGCCGATAGGCGCATCCGAAGAAGAAAACGTGGTCCTCCGCACAGTTGGTCAACTCCCCGAATTTGATTTCGAGCCGAAAGCGCACTGGGATTTGGGTCCCGCGCTCGGCGTCATTGACTTTGAACGCGGCACGAAGATCACGGGTTCGCGCTTTTATGTGTTGAGCGGCGCGGGCGCGCGATTGCAACGCGCGTTGATCGCGTTCATGTTGGATTTGCACATTCGGCAAGGCTACACCGAAAAATATTTGCCGTTCATGGTGAAAACGGAAACCGTGTTTGGCGCGGGTCAACTGCCGAAGTTCGCCGACAATTTATACAAAGACCACGAAGAGGATTTGTATTTTGTGCCGACCGCCGAAGTTCCGTTGACGGGCATGCACATGGATGAGATTCTCGATGAGGCGCAATTGCCGTTGCTGTACACGGGATACACGCCATGTTTCCGCCGCGAGAAAATGAGCGCGGGACGCGATGTGCGCGGTATCAAACGCGGACATCAATTCGATAAAGTGGAAATGTATATGTACGCCAAACCCGAAAAGTCGGATGCGTTGCTTGAAAAAATGCGTGAGGACGCCGAAGCGACTTGCGCCGCGTTGGGACTCACCTATCGCGTCAAACAACTCTGCACAGGCGATCTGGGATTCGGTTCGGCGATCACGTACGACATCGAAGTCTGGGCGGCGGGATGCAATGAGTGGCTGGAAGTGTCATCGGTCTCGAATGTGCGCGACTTTCAGGCGCGACGCGCGAATATAAAGTATCGTCCCGCCGATGGCGGCAAAGCGCGTTTGCTCCACACATTGAACGGATCGGGTCTCGGTCTGCCGCGCACGATGATCGCCGTGATGGAAAACAACCAGCAAGCCGACGGTTCGATCCGCATCCCTGAAGTTCTGCGCCCGTGGATGGGCGGCGTGGATGTGATCGAATAATTTTGTAGGGGCGGGGCGACCCCGCCCCTACTGGAATGAATATGCTTCCTCCCGAATTAGTCTCTTTCTTTCAAGTCGCATGGATTTTTATTGTTGACTGGCTAACACTTGCCGTCTTAATAATCGGGCTGCTAGGCTTGATCATTCCGATCTTCCCGGGCATCACCGTGATGTGGCTCGCCACTCTGGTGTATGCGCTCCTACAAAGCGTGGCGCAACGCATGACGTTTTGGGATTGGGTCTTGTTCGCCGTCATCACCCTCCTGATGATCGCAGGCAACATCGTGGACAACATTATCATCGCCCGTAAAATGCGCGACAAGTTCGTGCCGTGGAGTTCGATCCTGCTGGCGTTCGCGGCAAGTCTCGTCGCAAGTTTGTTCCTCACCCCCATCGTTGGTCTGGCAAGCGCTCCGCTCGCGTTGTTCGGCTTGGAATATTACAGACTGCGCGATAAAACGGCCGCCATCGAATCGACCAAAGCGTACATGGTCGGCTGGGGCTGGTCGTTCGCCGCTCGCTTCGGAATCGGAGTTTTGATTCTTGGTTTATGGATGCTGTGGGCTTGGGTGTGAAAACAAACCATCGCCTCAGATTTCACGGATTGTCGCGGATTTCCATATGGGATTTACGAAGTTGAACCTGCTGCGCCGTAGTTGCACTGCGGCGGCGGCAGTACAACTGCCCGCCAACTGCGTAAGTTCTGCCATATTCATGATCAGCGCTTCACGAAAGTTCAGGCGACAGCTCGATTGGCTTGGCGCATCGCGCCGCCTGCCTCGACGCAGCGCAACCGCGTCGAGAACTATTTTCATAGTCCACTGATTATCGCTTTGCTTCCTGCGCGGTTTGAAGCGCGATCTCTTTGAACTTCGCCCCTGCCGCGTTGTCGTCCAAGCCGATGAAGATTAACCCGTCGTCAGACGCGTCGGTAAACCTGCCGCTGACGTTGAGTCCCGAATCGGGAATCATGTTTGCAAACGACGATTCGGCATAATCCTGGATCGTCACATCGTTCAACTGGGCAGACGAGGCGGAAGTTTGGGTCTTGGTCCCGCTTGTCGCCCACACCAGCCAGCGCGGAGTGACGACCGCGCCCGCGTAGACCACCTCCGCCCCGCCGAACAATCCCTTTTTGATCTTTTCTGAATCCGTTTGAACGCACATCAACGCATCGGATAAAATTTCGCCGAGGTTGTATTTCTCGATGTGTCCGTTAATTGCCTGCAATAACTCGGGGCGCAGGTTTTCGAATCCCAACTCTTTTGTTGTTCGTTTCCAATCAGACATCTTATCCACTCAACTCAACTTTCGCGCGCAGAAGAGCCGTCAACAACTTGACGGAATTCTGCACATCGTTATAGTCCACCATTTCGGATGGCGAATGAACATAACGCACAGGGATGGAGAGACAACCCGCAGGCACGCCCGCGCGCGTGAGTTGCATGGCGCGCGCGTCGGTCGAACCGAATAATAGGACTTCGCGCTGATATGGGATCTTGCTTTTCTCCGCCGTGCGGATCATCCACTTCACCACGCGCGGATCAGCGATCATGCCCCCGTCTTGAAATTTGACGCATGGACCCTTGCCCAACTTCATTTCCATTTTGAGCGCGTTGGGCGTGTCCGCCGCGGCAGTGACATCCACCGCGATGCCGAGGTCGGGGTCAATGCCGAATGCGGATGTCCCCGCCCCGCGCGTGCCAACTTCCTCTTGCGTGGTGAACACGAAATACACATCATGCGGCGTGGACTTTAACGCTCGCAGCGTCTCAATCGCAACCAACACGCCCACGCGATCATCCATGGATTTAGCAACGAGACGATCTCCCATCTCGACAAACGAACGGTCAAACGCGGCGACATCGCCGACTTTCACGGGACAATCTTTTTTGCTTGTCGCGCCCACGTCAATATAGATTTTATCCAGCGGGGGGACTTCGTTCATTTTGTCAAAACGATCGAACCCGATGACGCCTGCCGTGCCATTCAAAAAGCGGACTCGCCCTCCCAGCACATACCGCCCAAACACCCCGCCGATGTTCGAAAAGCGCGCGAAGCCGTTCTCATCAATGTGACTCACCATCAGCCCGATCTCGTCCATGTGCGCGGCGATCATGATTTTCTTTGTGTCTTTGGTGTATTTCGACGGGCGTTTCCGCGCGATGAGGTTGCCAAGCGCGTCCACCTTGATCTCGTCGGCGAGCGGCTTCACTTCCGCGCGCACCAACTTGCGGATATTCTCTTCGTAACCCGATGGTCCGAAGATTTCGGTGAGTTGTTTGAGGAGAGGTTTCATGGAGAGTTCCTTGGGGAGGGAATTGAGTTATTGGTAATTGGTAATTAGAGATTGGAGACTGGAGACTTGTCCTGAGCGAAGTTGAAGGATTCGAGAATTAGAGAATTAGTTGAGCGGCACGGTTTCGCCGACTTTGAAAACTTTGTCTTTGTCGCGGGTGATGAGGTGGACTGTGCCGCGACCCATCACTTTCCATTCGCCGCCCTGAGCGGAGGTCGAAGACCGCAGTCGAAGGGCGCCGACGAGGGCGGTGTTTTCATCCACGCCGAGCATGCGCTCGCCTTTCTTGAGTCCCTTTCGCAAGGCAAAGATCATTGGCTTGAACACGAGCGGCATCTCATCGAAATGCGGAAGAATGAACTGCGCGGGGATGACGCCAAACCCATCCACGTTTTGAGCTAATCGAAAACTCGGCACGCGCTTCGAGAGGATCATCGCTCCCGCCGAACAGCCCGCGTAGACCGCTCCCTTGCTCCACGCTTTTTTCATGGACGCCCATGCGCGCGAGCCTTGCATGGTTTGAAACAAGTAAAGCGGATTGCCGCCAGAGAAATAAATGAAATCCGCGTTTTCCAATGCCGAGTCAAATTGCGGATCGTTCGCGGACTCTTTGTCAATGATGCGGAGAGCCTGCGCATCCGCGCCGAGTTTTTGGAAGTGTTCCATTCCCATGCGCGACCAGCGGTTGACGCTCTCGTCGCCTTCCTGCCCTGCCGCGGTGGGAAGACAAACGACGCGCGGTGTTTTCGAGTTGACGCTAGACAGCAGATAGCGATCCACCTCTTCCATCACAGGCAGATATTCACCAGCGCCGACGAGGGCGATGAGTCCGTTCATGGGCGCTCTTTGGGTGGTAGACACGGAGACAAGTAAACACGTAAACAAGGAAACACGTAAACACGGCGTTGCAAAACGCAACACATCTTTTGCCTTGTGTACCTGTTTACGTGTGTACCTGTATACATTTTGCGTTCACCTTTTCCCAATCAGATCCACCGTAATCTTCTTCAATGCCGTGTGCAACAACGCCAGAGTGTTCTTCCAATCGTCCACGCGCGAGAGGCTGACGGGCGAATGAGTGTAGCGATGCGGCACAGAAACGGAAACTGTCGGGATTCCCGCGAGCGCGCGCTGGATCGCGGCGGAGTCTGTGCCGCCTCCTCCGGGCTGGCGGAGTTGATATGGAATCTTTGCAGACGCCGCGACCGTTTGAAGAAAGCGAACCAGCCGAGGGTCGTGAAGAGTCGAACCGTCCGCAACATAAATCGCGGGACCGAGTCCGAGTTTGGTGTTGTAGGTCGTGTTTTCGTTCCCGTCAAAATTGGGCAGATCGTTCGCAGGCGTCGAGTCAATTGCAATCGCAAGATCGGGATTGAAATATTGCGCCGTGACTTTCGCGCCGCGCAGACCGATCTCCTCTTGCACCGTGAATGCCGCGCACAGATCAATGTTCGACGGCGCGTGTTTGAACAACTCGATCAATGTGGCAACGCCGATGCGGTTATCAAGCGCCTTCGCCATGATCGAAGGACCCACGCGGCGAAACTTCGTCGCAAAGCCCGCGCGATCGCCAACCTTCGCTTTGCCCGCGAGTCCGAGATCAATGCGCAGCGCGTCGATGGGAACTTTGCGCGTGCGCTCACCCGACTCCATCAAATGGATGGGCTTGCCGCCGATCACGCCGGGCGCGCGCTCTTTGCCGACATACACCTGCTTGCCCACAAGATGCCGCGGATCGATGCCGCCAATCTCTTCAAAACGATAGATGCCTTCGCCATCCTCAGCGACGATCATCAAGCCGACCTCGTCCATGTGCGCGTCGAGCATGACTTTCACACGCTTCGCTCCCCGCCCCAACCTGGTCGCAAGGACGCTGCCTAGCGCGTCCACTCGAACATCGTCCGCGTAGTCTTTTATCTCATCGAGGACGATCTTGCGCACTTCGCTTTCATCGCCAGAGACCGCGATGACGTTGCAAAGTTTTTCGAGCAGTTTGAAGGGAGGGGTTGGGGAGGTTGGCATTGGGATTCAGAGGATTAGAGGAGTGGAGAATTAGATGATTAGATGATTAGAGAAATGATTATTAGTTGCGGGAGCAGTTGAACTGCTCCCGCCTCATATTTAATCGTCCCAAGTTATTGTTTCTACAAAATTTTCTTCAAGCGAAGAAATAAATTCGGCGAGCAAGCGCCCCGCGCGTTGGATGTCTTTGACGGCGACAGACTCCACAGGCGTGTGCATGTAACGGATGGGGAACTCGACCAGCGCGGTGGGAATCCCTTCGGCGGTGACTTGCATCGGGTAGGCATCAGTGCCTGAGTGACCGGCGGTAACATCGAAAAACCATGGGATCTCGAGTCGCTCGGCGAGTTCTTTGAGTTTCTTGTGCAAGAACGGGTGTATGTTCGGTCCGAGACACAAGCCCACACCTTTGCCCATCGTGTGAGTCTGCCAACCGTTCGCTCCGGGTCCTTTGGCGAATGTGCCGTCCACAGCAATCGCAATTTGCGGTCGAATCTCAAACGCAGACGTGTACGCGCCGAGATAACTCGTCTCTTCCTGCACGGTTGCCACTGCCCACACATCCCACACGTGCGGCTTCGATTGCAACTCCTCCAGGCAGACTGTCAACGCGGCGACGGAGGCGCGATTGTCAACTGTGTGCCCTGAGAGGATGTCGCCAGCGAGTTCCATCGGTTCATTCGCGAAGGAGACCAGGTCGCCCACTTTGACTTTTCTCTCCACCTCGCGCGGAGTCAAACCCGTGTCCACGAGCAGGTAGCCGATCTCGAGCGCGCCGTCGCCAGCGGATTCGGGGAGCAATCTCGAAGGGGGCATCGCGATGACCGCAGGCAAGTCAGCCCCACTCGAGGCGTGAATCGTTACTTCCGCGCCCGGTAACACATGCACATCGATCCCGCCCACGTTGGTGATGCGGAGGAATCCATCCACGATGTGACTCACCCTCATGCCGATCGCGTCCATGTGTGTGGCGATCATGATCGAGGGATGTTTCTTGCCTGAACCGCGTTTGAGTCCATGCAGTGAGCCGACGCGGCTGAGGCGCGTTTCGTCCACGAGCGGGCGCCACTTTTCTTCGATGAGTTTCGCAACAGGAGTCTCATTGCCTGAGATTCCCGAAGAGGAGATTAATGTTTTTAGGAATGGAAGAATATCGGTCATGGCGTTGGGAAGGGAGTCAATGAAGGCGTGGATGTGTTCGTTGGCGTGGACTGTGTCGGTGATGGAGTAAATGTGAACGTGTCTGTGCTTGTAGCAATGAATGTGGAAGTAAACGTGAATGTGACGCTTGGGGTAGGCGACGGCGTGCGGGATGAAGTAAGCGTGAACGATGGCGTGAGGCTAGCGGGCTGGAACGGTGTGAATGACAATGTAGGGGTGACTGTGGAGGTTGGCGTGCCTGTCGGTGTTGGGGTGTCTGTGACTGTCGGTGAAATTATATTTGGCGCTGTGGTAGTGGCAGGCGTAATTTGAAGCGTGCCCGTTGCGGTTAGGTTATTAGCGGCTGTAGAACTGATGGTCGGCGTCAGCGTGATGCTCGAATTGGGCGCCGCCAGCATGGCAATCCACCCTACGCAATAACATGGAAGCGTGGCAAGCGTGATGATGATCAGAGTCAAACGGCGCTGGGCGATCTTGTCGGAGGCTTCGAACATGGTGGTTCGATTATAATCTATCATCATAAGGCAAATTACTCACTTTAGCCACAGAGATCGCAGAGTTCTTTGAGAAAAAATTTTAATAACTCAATGGTCTCTGTGTTCTCTGCGACAAAGAAACTTCGTCAACAATGATCCCCCTCCATCTCCGCATCTCAGGTTTTCTTTCTTATCGCGATCCCGTTGAATTGGATTTCAACTCGTTCGATCTTGCGTGCATCTCCGGGCACAACGGCGCGGGGAAGTCGTCGCTGTTGGATGCAATCACGTGGAGTCTGTTCGGCGAGGCGCGCGGCAAAAGCAGTGACGTGATCAACCTGCACGCGGATGTGAAAGCCGCCGAGGTGATCCTCACGTTCAAGCATGAAGACAACACCTATCGCGTGCAACGGTCGTTGCCGAGAGGAAAGAGTACGGTATTGGAGTTTCAGATACTGGACGATGGACGATGGACGATAGACCAAGAAGGGAAGTCAAATGTCAAAGGTCAATCGTCCATGGTCAACGGGACATGGAAACCTCTCACCGAAAAGACAACGCGCGACACGCAGGCGCGGATCGAACAGACGCTGCGGTTGGATTACGAGACGTTCGTCAACGCGTCATTTTTTTTGCAGGGGAAGGCGGATCAGTTCACGCAACAGAACGCGAGCAAACGCAAGGAAGTGCTGAGCAACATCCTTGGGCTTGAAATTTGGGATGAATATAAAAATCGCGCCGCCGAGAAACGCAAGGCAATTGAATCGGAGGTCGAAATCATTGACGGACGTGTGGCGGAGATCGACGCGGAACTCGCCGAAGAGGAGGCGCGAAAGATTCGGCTGGGGGAACTTCAATCGTCGCTGAAACAATTGTCGGCGGCGAGGGAGGCGCAAGAATCCGTGATGCAAAATCTAAAACGGAACGCGGCGCTGGTGGAGGAGCAACGCAAGATGACCTCCACGCTCGCGGCGGGACTCGAACGCTCACGCGCGGCTCTCGCATCGTTGGAGAGTCGACTCGCTGAGAAAGAATCGGATCGCGCCTCGTATGCCGACCTTGTGAATCGCGCAAAGGAAATCGAAGCGGAATATAAGGCGTGGCAAAAAGCGCGGAAAGAATTAGAGAATTGGGAGAAGACTGCGGCAGAGTTTCACGATCATCAAAAAGAGCGCGCGCCGTTGCAGGAAAGAATTTCGGTCGAAAAGGCGAAGTTGGAGGAGGAGCGACGGTCGTTGGCGGTGGAGGAAGAGGAGATCGGTAATCAGTTATCAGTGAACAGTGAGTTGAAAAGCGGGATCGAGAAAACTCAAAAACTGTTGGGCGAATCGGAGGCAAAGGTCAATGAACGCGCCAAGATTGAAAGCGAACGCAACGCGGGACGCGAGAGGCAAGCCGCGTTGAAAGTGGAAAACGATTCGCTCAAAGCGGACATGAATACGTTGAAAGATCGAATCGAAACGCTCAAATCGGCAGACGGCGCGACTTGCCCTTTATGCGGGCAGGAGTTGAGCAAGGAACATCGCAAGTCCACGCTTAAGCAGTTGGAAGAAGACGGCAAACAAAAAGGTGACGCGTATCGCGCGAATCAAAAAGAAGCGGCTGACCTTGCCGAACAAATTACCAATTACGAATTACAAATTACTTCCCTTGGCTCCGCCGAAAACGAGCGCGTGAAATATGCAAGCGAAATCTCGCAACTCACTGAGCGATTGGAACGGTTGCAATCGTTGGCAAAAGATTGGGAATCCACTGGCAGGAAGCGGTTGAAGGATGTGGAGAAAGCATTGGATGGCGGCAAGTTCGCGGTGGATGAACAAAAGCAACTCGCCAAACTGGATAAGGAATTAGCCAAACTTGGCTACGACGCGTCGGCGCACGATGAAGCGCGAGGAAAAGAACGAGAATTAAGAGAAGTGGAGAATGAATATCGCGAACTCGGCTCGGCGAAGGAAGTGAACAGGCAGATCGAGGGTGAGATTGCGAATCTGAATGAGGAAAGTAGAAAGTGGAGAGATGAAGTTGAGGAGGGGCAAAAGCAATACGATGCTGCATCGTTGGCTTTGAAAGAGGCGGAAGCGGGCGCGCCGAATCTCGATGAAGCGGAGCGCGAGTTGTTCCGATTACGTGAAGAGGAAAACCGCGCGCGGGGCGAACTCGGCGGGGCGCAACAACGCGTGGATGTGTTGAAGAGTCAACGCGCGCGCAAAGCGAACTATGAAAAAGAGCGCGAAGAATTCCAAAAGCAGATCGCGCGGCATCGGACGCTCGAACAAGCCTTCGGCAAGAACGGAGTCCCCGCCTTGTTGATCGAGCAGGCATTGCCGCAGATCGAAGAGAAGGCAAACGAGTTGCTAGATCGTCTATCCGATGGGAACATGTCCATTCGGTTTGTGACGCAGTCGGAATACAAAGATAAGAAGCGCGAGGATTTGAGGGAAACGCTCGATATTCAGATCAGCGATGCGGCGGGCATCCGCAGTTATGAGATGTACTCGGGCGGCGAGGCGTTCCGCGTCAACTTTGCGATTCGGCTCGCGCTGTCGGAAATCCTTGCCCAGCGGAAGGGCGCGCGCTTGCAAACGCTGGTCATTGACGAGGGCTTCGGCTCGCAAGACACGCTGGGACGTCAGCGGTTGGTCGAGGCGATCAATCTGGTGAAGAATGATTTTGCCAAGATTCTCGTCATCACACATCTCGAAGAATTGAAGGACGCGTTTCCGACGAGAATCGAGGTCGAGAAGACCGAACGAGGTTCGACGTTACAAATTATTTAACCGCCCGCTATGATCTATCTTGTCCTTTCATCAGTTTTTTGCATCGGGGGAATTGTCGTAGTCTATTGGCTGCACAGCCATTCCCGCATTGACATCATCGTCAAACCCGCGTCGCCTCCGCAAAACGCGCCGCTCATTTCGATCTGCATTCCCGCGCGGAACGAGGAGCAGAATATCCGGGTGTGCGTCGAATCGGCGCTCATGCAGAATTATCCAAACTTCGAGATTATCGTTCTGGATGATCGCTCTACCGACGCGACTCCTCGCATTTTGGCGGAACTCGCCACCCTCGATTCACGCCTCCACCCCATCAGCGGGTCGGACCTCCCTTCGGGCTGGGTCGGCAAACCTCACGCCTTGCACCAAGCCTCCACGTCGGCGCGAGGCGAGTGGCTATGCTTCGTAGACGCGGACACTTTTCTTTCGCCGCAAGCGCTCTCCTCCTGCTACGTCAAAGCGATGGAGGTTCAAGCGGATTTGTTTACCACGCTTCACCGTCAGATCATGGGATCGTTTTGGGAGAAAGCCGTTATGCCCATTGTGGTCACCGCGCTGTCGGTCGGTTTTAATCCGCGCAAAGTAAACGACCCGACTTACAAAGACGCCATCGCCAGCGGACAATTCATCCTCATCCGCCGCGAGGTCTACGAGAAAATCGGCGGGCATGCCAGCGTGCGCGACCAGATCGTCGAAGATCAAGCTCTGGCGGAGCGCGTCAAGTGGAGCGGGGATCGTCTCGCGCTTGCCGACGGGACTGCGCTCATTAGCACACGAATGTACACATCGTTAAGTTCCATGTGGGAAGGCTGGACAAAGAATATGTACCTCGGGCTTCGCGGTCAACCTGTCTTGATGTGGCTCGGAGTCATTGGAGCGTCGCTGGCGTTGATGGCGGCGTTACTCCTACCGATCTGGCTGGGATTGGGGTTGCTATGGATGATTAACGGCGGCGGATTGATCGCGCTGATCGTTCTCACCGAAGCGCTGACCCTTTGGGGTGCGATTCTGATCGCGCGCGGATGGGCGGCGAGTCAAATGGGAATTTCTCCGCTCTATTCGCTCTCCACACCTCTTGGCGCGGGCATCTTCGCCGCGATGATGATCGCATCCGCATGGCTGACGCTTTCGGGCAAAGGCGTCAGTTGGCGCGGAAGGCATTATGCCCAACTCAAATAATTCAACGAAAAGGAATCTAAAATGAAAAAAAAGTCGATCGTGCTGTTCAGTATTTTTCTGTTGGTTGCCGCCTGCGCGCCTAAGGAGGGGATTGAGATTCGCGACGCGTGGATAAGGTCCGCCCCACAGGGCGGAAACAGCGCGTTGTATTTTGTGATCCACAATTATTCGGCGGACGATGAACTGGTCGGCGTTTCGACGGAGATCGCGGCGGCGGTGGAGATCCACGAGACGAGCATGGCGGGCGATGTGATGCAGATGCGGATGGTCGAGTCGGTGCCGCTGGTTTCGGGCGAGGATGTGGAGTTTGCGTCGGGCGGCTTGCATGTGATGTTGGTGGGTCTCAAGGAAGAGGCGAAAGTAGGAGATATGGTGGAGGTCGTTTTGCACTTCAAGAACAGCGAGGATATTGTTCTACACGTCCCCGTGCAAGAAGGGGCAGATGAGCATGGCGGGCATGATGGTTGAAACTCCGAAGGAGTGAAATGATGGTAGAGCACAAAATAGGCGGTCTAACCCCGAAGGGGTGTCATGGGTTTTTCGTGAAGGTATGTCATCCCTTCGGGATTTGATGGCGACTCGGGTCATGTTCAACAATCCTGCCATCCCTTCGGGATTGAACTCACGTCATTTCGAGGAACATTTTTTCATACACCGTCGTCCTTCTGGACAAGGAGACAAAATGAAAAAGTTAATTCTTATCGTACTCGCTTTTATTCTAGTGGCTTGCTCGGCTGGCGGGAGCGAACTCTCGCGCAACCAGCAAAAATGGGAGGATGCCAACATCACGCATTATCGTTTCGAGTTGAACATCAGCTGTTTCTGCGCGTTCCGCGACCAGATGCCGTTGACTGTTGAAGTGAAAGACGGTCAGATCGTTCACATGGCGACCGCGGACGGAACTCTCGTGCTTGACACCGATCCGAATTATGCGTTCTTCGCGCCTCACGCGACGATAGACCTGCTCTTTGCAGAGATCGACGCGGCAATCAAAGAAGGCGCGGACTCGGTCAACGTGACGTATGATGCGACGTACGGCTTCCCTGCGGAGGTGGCTATTGATATCAGTCAGCAAATCGCTGATGAGGAAATGTATTACAGCATCTCAGGTTTCGAGGCGTTGCCGTAACGGTTGGATAAACAATCGCCAGCGTTAGAGGACGCTGGCTACACAGATCGGATGGGGCGGCGAAAAGGAATCAGGAAACTGAATCAGCCGTCCCGTCGAGAAGGAAGCGACAAAAAATCCCCGATGAATTTTCGGGGATTTTTTGTTATCCCATTTCGATCGTTCAGCAGTTCAACTGCTGAACGATCATGGTTATATTTCTCCGAGCAAAACTTGATCCGTTCCCCGATCCACTTCCCACGGGTAGACGATGTAGGCGTCGGTGACGGCGGCGTAGTAATCGGGGCGATTGTTGCCGAACAGGTTTCGATACGGGTTGAAATGCAGGACGCACGTTTCGGGGAAGCCGCCCGCGGCAGAGACGCGATTCTTGACCGCGGTGATGGTGCGACCCGATCCCCAGATGTCGTCCACGATGAGAGTTGGGCGACCGCGCATTTTTTCGTCGGCGGGGAATTGGATGAACTCGGGCCACGCCATGATGGATTTTTCTTTGGCGAGTTGCGCGGGGAAGTCTACCGCCGCGGTGAGGACGTGCGTGATGTCCATCGCTTCGGCAAGCATGCCCGCAGGGACGATGCCGCCGCGCGTGATGATGACCATCGCGGTGAATTCGCGTTTGAATTGCGGGATGAGATGGTCAATGAGACGATCCACTTCATCCCATGAAATTAATTCGCGTCGAGGTTCGGGTTGCATATTTTTATTTTCGCCCTGAGCAGAGTGACGAGTGGCGCAAAGCGCCACGAGGAACGAAGTCGAAGGGCACGTGTGATTCCAACTTTCAATTGTTGATGTATGCGCTTCGACTGCGTTCGACCAAAAAACATGGTCTCACTCCGCTCAGCGCGGAAACTAGCCCAAAACAGCCGCAAGAGGCGCGGGCGCGGCGACATGAATATCCTGCCCAGCAACTTGCGCTTTCTCGGCTTCGCGCGCCCAGAGATAGAGGCAGGTGTGATACGCGGCGTTTGTATATGAAGTGATGACGCTTGCGATCATCACGAGCGCAAAGAAGATGAACACGCCGACAGCGATTGCCACAATTGAAACAACGCCGAAACCGCCAGTCGCGTACACTGCTCCGCCGCCGATGGCGAGCGCGATGATGAATCCGCCGAAGCCGAGGAGGAAGCCGATCAGTCCCGTCACCCAGCGGATGCCGACGAAGCCGATGCCGATCAACAATAAGTTTTGTTTGGTGATGTTCCAGATGCGTTGTAAACCGTTCTTCAAGTTCAGATCGTCAATGACCATCGCGGGCAAAACGAGATACGACGTTTCGAGCCACAACGCTTCCAACACGCCGCCGAGCGAACGCAAGAGTCCAGTGGCGAGGCTGGCAAATAAATTATTGCGCCCTCGGTTGTTGCGCGTGGCGTTGCGGAACCACGTCACGAGTGTGGACACCAGCGCGAGCGAGAGAATGTCGAAGAAGTCGCGGCGCACAATTGCCCACGCATGATCCATGCGACCGTCGCCTTCGGCGAGATAGCCGTAGATCAAGTACACGGTCATCGCCGAGAAAATATATGTGATGACGTATTGTACAAAGATCATCAACAAGCCGAGAATGCCTATGATAATCTGCCCGAATTGCGAATCGCCGAGCAGGAACGCCACGCCGATGATGGGGATGATACCGATGACCGAAACGATCATCCCAACGATCAACGCGTAAATTGACGGCTTCAATAAATCTTTATCTTTGAACGCCATCGCCCAGGCTTGTTTGAGAAACGACCAACCACGTGAAAATGCTTGCATTATGTCTCCTCTAAACCTCGTTGGTCGAGTAGCCGCGCTTTTGTTCTTCGCGGCGTACCGAGACCAACAAGTCACAAAATTATTCTTGCTAGCATGGTGGTCTCGATACGCCCTTCGTCTTCGCTACGCTTCGCTACGCTTCGCTCAGGGCTACTCGACCACCGAATTTAAATTGATTATAGCAAACTAATCGGATCAACTTCTATGCGCCAACCGTCGAGTTTTACGTCGCGCAACAATTCTTTTGGATTCGATCCGCGCAGGATGATCTGCCACCTATACAACCCCGCCACTTTGGAAAAGAAACACGGGACGGGTCCAATGACGTTAGACGATGGACGATGGACGATGGACAACTTCTCCGCAACACGTTTCGCTTCTTTCTCAGCCGACGCTTGGTCGTCGCTCCTGAATTCGAGTCGCACCAGACGCGCGAACGGAGGATAGCCTAGCCGCTTGCGATTCTCCAACTCGTGCTGATAAAAGCCGTCCACGTCATGCCCCGCCGCAGACTGGATGACTTGATTCGCAGGGTCAAACGTTTGCAAGACAACTTTCCCGCCGCGTTCACCGCGACCCGCGCGCCCTGCCACTTGAGTCAACACTTGAAAGACTCGTTCCGCCGCGAACGGATCAGGCAGATGCAGACCCACATCCGCAAGCACGATGCCGACAAGAGTGACCATCGGCAAGTCCAATCCTTTGGCGAGCATTTGCGTGCCGACCAACACATCCGCTTTGTGATTCGCAAAGTGTGTGAGGATCATTTCGTGCGCGTCTTTTTGGCGTGTCGTGTCCCAGTCCCAGCGCAGAGTCCGTGCTTTGGGGAACAACGCGTTGACTTCCGCTTCAACCTTTTCACTGCCGAGCCCAAACTCGCGGATCTGTTTCCCTCCACACTGCGGACAAGTCTTCGGCTTGCCGCGTTCGTATCCGCAGTGGTGACAGAGCAATCGTTCTTTATCTTCCGTGTGAAATGTCAGCGGCGTGTCGCAGTTGGGACACTTCAACACATGTCCGCAATCGCGGCAGAATACGTACGTTGAAGTCCCGCGTCGGTTGAGGAAGAGGATCGCCTGTTCGCCGCGCTGAAGCGTGGACTCAAGTTCACGAAGCAGAAGCCGACTGAAGATCCCGCGTTGACCCGCTTTCAATTCGTCGCGCATGTCCACGATGTGGACGGGAGGCAATCCTGATTCGACGATGCGTTTGGGTAAATCCAATTTATGAAGTTGATTCGTTTCGGATTTGAATCGCTGTTCAATTGTCGGCGTGGCAGAGCCTAGCACACACACCGCGCCGCAGAGACGCGCGTACGTCTGCGCCACGTCCACCGCGTGATAGAACGGCGGCTCGGCTTGATGGAACGACGAGTCGTGACATTCATCCGCAACGATGAGACCGATGTTCGGCAGAGGCGCGAAGAGCGCGCTTCTCGCGCCGATGATGACCTTGAGCTTGCCCGCGCGCGCGCGACGCCACGTGTCATATCGCTCGCCCTCCGAAAGTTTCGAATGGACAAGCCCCACTTGCCCAGGGAATCGATTCAAGAATCGTCGCACGGTCTGCGGTGTGAGCGCGATCTCAGGCACAAGCACGATCACTTGTCCTCCGCGCTTCACCACGTCTTCAGCGGCGCGTAAATAAATTTCTGTTTTACCTGAACCTGTGACGCCATGTAAAAGAAATACTTCGTATTGCGTACTGCGTATTGCTTTTGTGATTTCGTTGAGTGAAGAGCTCTGCTCAGGTGTAAGTTCAATTACTTGTGTACTTGTTTCCTTGTTTACCTGTTTACCTGTTTTCTCCAACGGATCACGAAACACTTCGCTCTCGAACAATCGAATCAAGCCGCGCTCTTCGAGTTCTTGCAAGTCGGCGAGATTGCATCCGCTTTCGGCGTACACCCACGAGACGTTGATCGCGTCGGGTTGCTGGATCAAGAATCGCAACGCGGACTGCCTACGCGCGAGCGTCTGCTTCATCCCCAGAGTCGGCATCTCAACTTCCGCTTCTTCTGGTGTGACTGCAAGCTGGGCAACGCGAATGAACTTTGATCTCACCCTCGGCGGCGGCAACACAGACCGCGCCGACAACACGCCTTTTCTCACGAGAAATCCCGCCGTCTTGCGCCAGTCCACTTTGGAGAAGTGAGTGTCAATTTGACGTCCGCGCAATGAGCCTCTAACTCGCAACAGATTCAACAACCGATCTTCAATTGTCAATCGTTGAGTCTTCGGGCTAATCCCACTCCCCTCGGGTAATCGTAAATCGTTAATCGACAATCGTAAATCGTAAAGCGTATCCACTTGTTGACTTAACCCCACTGGCAAAAACAATCCCACCACCGCCGCCAACGGCGCGAGTGTGGACTCTGCCATCGCCTCCGCCAACGCGATCTGCGCTTGAGTCAAAACTGGCTCAGGGTCAACGAGTTCGATGACCTCTTTCACATCGCGCACAGACGGCTGGTCAATGAAGCGGAAGACAACTCCCTGCACGGTCTGTTTGCCAAATGGGACGATGACCAAATGCCCAACTCCCACCATCCCCACGAGGGATTGGGGTACGACATAATCGAACACTCCCGCAATGGCTGGCACGTTGATGACGATTTGAACGAAGGAGGTCATTGACATGATTTTATCTTGAAATTTCAGGAGTCTTGCGGGAAGAAGGGTTTGGCTGTATGCTCAGTACTAGGCAAAGACTATGCGTATCAAGCACTTTGAAGCAACAGACACAGCAATAGTGGAATTGTCCAAAAATCCATCTGTTGAGACTTGGGAATTAAACGAAAATCTCTACATTGATCTTGACGATCAAGGGTTTATTGTCAGCATTACCATCGAACACGCTGACAAGTTTGCGGAAATGGATGAATTGCTTTATCAACACATTCCTGCAAGTTCTCCAATGGTAAAATAAATTCATGCTTACGAAATCTACGGTTGCCACAAAAAGAAAATACAATGTTTTGGACGTAAAATCTGCCAAGAAGGTTGCTACTTTTTGGCTTGAACGAGCAAAATTAGAAAAAGCAATTGATTTTGGTTTACCAGAGGTTGACGATCGTTATCACATTTGGCGCGTACCGCTTGTGGGGAAAACATCAAATGACCGAATTGGCGAAGTGGTAATTGACGCCTATACTTCTTTAATCGTTGAAGACAAATCCACAAACACAGAAGTTCTTGAATCACGTCTACTCGGACGAAACGGTCATAAAAAAACTAAATCAAAGAAACAAAATGGTAGCTACGTTTTGTCATCTCTGAGAAATACAATCGCACAGGGCGACAGCGAAGAGTTATTGCAAGAACTTCCAGCAGGCAGCGTTAACTTAATTTTCACTTCGCCGCCTTATTACAATGCCCGTCCAGAATACACCGACTATGTTACTTACGAAGAATATCTTCTAAAAATCCGAAAGGTCATTCAAAACGCGCATCGGGTTTTGGCAGAAGGATGTTTCTTTGTAATGAACATTTCCCCCGTGCTTGTACGTCGAGCAAGCCGCAATGAAGCCTCGCGCAGAATTGCGGTGCCTTTTGATATGCACAGATTATTCATCGACGAAGGCTATGACTTTATTGACGATATCGTTTGGGAAAAACCAGAAGGCGCGGGCTGGGCAACAGGTCGCGGCAGGAGATTTGCAGCGGATAGAAATCCATTGCAATACAAACCTGTTCCCGTCACAGAATACATTTTGGTATACCGAAAGCATACCGAAAAACTAATTGATTGGAATATCCGCGCTCATCCAGACAAAGAAACTGTGAAAGCGTCAAAAGTTGGCGATGGTTATGATCGCACTAATATTTGGAAGATCACTCCCGCTCATGATCACAGACACCCTGCCATTTTTCCCGTCGAATTGGCAGAAAGGGTAATCAAATATTATTCATTCAAAGGCGACGTCGTACTTGACCCGTTTGCTGGAATTGGCACAGTCGGAAAAGCCGCCGTCAAACTTCACCGACGATTTGTATTACTTGAACAAAATCCAAAATATATTTCAATTATTCAAGAAGAAGCAAAATCTTGGCTTGGTAAAGAAGCAAAGCAAATTCATACGATCAACTGCGCACCAATTGACTCTGGCAATATGTTATTTTGAGGGTTTACATGCCTAAAAACAAAAAACCGCTAAATGCCCTAACTGACTTAATCTCGCCTGCTGATTTAGACTTACTATCAGCAAGCGGAAGTCAACTTGTTGAGCAAATAGGCTTGGACGTTGTTCGCGGTGTTGTGCTAGATATTCTCACAGGTAAGAACTTGCGAGATTCAACCGAAGCGTTGACGCGGCGCAGAATCGCCACATTGAATTTAGCAACAATGGAATTATTTATTAGAGGTTCGGCAAACTCCAAAGACTTTATCAATCAGCTTCCGAAAATCGCTACTGACATTCTTTCTAAAGGGAATTTATCCAAAGCCGAAAGATGGCTGGCTCAATGGATTCTTGGGTTGACGGATAAAGCATTTCAAAATGTTTTGAGGGATGATCCCGAGGCAATTGCAGAATACAGGGATAGATATATTCAGATTTGCGACGAAGTTATCGGCACAAGAAAAACAGAGAAGGGATCACTGCGTGGCGAAATTACAATCAATGGAAATCAAAAAGCTCAAATCAATTGGCTTTGGATGACCTACCTTCTGAATACCATCGGAGCGCAAACACTTGCAATTCGCGGGTCAGAAAAATCTGCTTATGGCAAACTATTTGAGAAATTGGTACTTGGCTCTCTTCTTCATATTTTAGGCTTCAAACACACTACGCCTCCCCCACAAGAGTACGAAAAAGTATTTTGGCTTTCTTCAAGAAATGAAAAACGAGAAAGTGACGCAACGTTGCTCTACGAATTAGGTAAAGGCGTACGATTTGACATTGGCTTCATTGGGAGAGGAAATCCTGAAATCTCTTTAGACAAGGTAACACGCTTTGAAAGAGAAATTTCATTGGGTCGCTCAAAATTTTTTATGGCAACTATCATTCTTGTTGACCGCATCGGAGCAAACAGCAGAATAGAACGCATGGCTGAAGAGGTGCAAGGGACAATCATTCAGATGAGTGCGGGCTATTGGCCCAAGCAAGTTGCCCAAGTATTAAACAAAACTATTGGATTCAGACACGATCTACTTCGTATGAACGACAATGAAGTGGAGAAACATCTGCGCAAAGCAATTCGAAAAGTTCCACTGGAACAGTTTATAGGATTATCAAAAAATTTTGGGGGACAATTTATAAAAGAAGAGCAAGAACAATACAACTTATTTGATGAAAATTCAGATTACGAATGATAATCCATCAAATTGTTTGTCGTCTCGCTAACAACCGCTCTCGAATCCCTGATTGATTGAAGCGTTCTTCATTTTGTTTCCGCACTTCTAGGGCAAATTTTTCGCGGCGTTTGAGATACTCCTGAACTTTGCTTTTCTGATGCAGGTAATAACCGATCACAGAGTACACATCTGCCAAGGGGACAACGGGATACTGAACCGCGATCTCTTCGGCGGTCAAGCCTTCGAGAAACGCGGCAACGATTGTATCCAGTGTCACGCGCGTTTTGCTGACGCGGATCACGCCGTCTTTATCAACTTTCAATGGGATGGTTCCAGTAAATGTTGCGGTTGCCATTTCGACTCGTCTTTCTTCGTTTGCAAGTATAGCACAGAGAGTTATCCCTTCAAAACCACCCCCGCCCCATACCCCACAACGGACGTGAAATCTCCCGTCACATCGCCTGAGGTGGCGTGACGTAAAATTTGCACTTTGTTCGCGCCCAACTCGCGCGATGCCCACAACGCGGCGGCGACGGCGGCATGTCCGCAGGCGAAGGCTTTGCCTGTGTGTTCCGCTTCAAAAATGGATTCGGGGTCGAACGACTCGAACCGCTTGAGCATTTCGGCGTCGAGCATGTTCGCGGTGGTTTGGTCGTAAAAGTGGGAGAGGTCGGTGGAGGCGACGAGCAGAGCGTTTTTGTTTCTCAAAACTTGTGCAAGCGCAAGACCGAGTTTCTTTGCCACATCTACTTCTTGCGCGCGGATCATGATGGGCAAGAGTTTGAATTCACCTGTCAATGCACGTTGTAAAAATGGAAGTTCAATTTCAAGCGAATGTTCTTTATCGGCGCGAATTGGAGTGATGGGAATATCGAGATGCGAAGATAACTCCGCCAGCGCGGATTTATCCACTTCAATATTTCCAAGCGGAGTACCATACGCGTCGTGGGTGGTTGTGAGCAATGGATAATTTGATAAGTTATGGAATGGAGAAATGACCACAACTAAATCGAATTGCAAATTTCGAACTGTTGCGAATCCAAACCCAGCCACCGCGCCCGAATAGCGATGCCCCGCGTGCGGCGCGATGACTGCCACCACCTCCCCATTCAACTCAGGCAATTGCGCGTTATTCAAATATTCATCAACGACACGAGCCAAATTCTTTGCATTCCCCTCATACCAAGTCCCAGCGATCGGAGACGGGCGAACATCAAGCATAAAAAGATTGTAGCACTTTTTGAGTCGCGCGAAAAGCGAGCGGCGGCAAATTAGTTTTATCGAACCACTCAACCGCATCCGCGTCGTCGTCGGGTTTCATGTCGCCGCCGAGAACTTCGGCAACATACACGATGACAAAGTCCGCGCCGCGCGGATGCTCGCGCCCCGACACGATGTCGAACACGCGCGTCACGCGCACGCGCAAGCCTGTCTCTTCCAAACATTCACGCGCCGCCGCTTCGGCTGGGTCTTCGCCGCCGTCCACAAACCCTGCGGGCAGAGTCCACAGTCCGCGATGCGGTTCGTTGACGCGCCGCACCAACAGCACGCGCCCATCATCCACGATCAACGCCGCCGCGGCGACCTTCGGGTCTACATAATGAATCCACCCGCATTGCGGGCAAACGGGGCGCACACGTCCAAACTTTTCGACGGGCATCACCGACGCGCCACAACGCGGGCAGAAATTGAATTCGGAGGTTGACATAAAAAATCGGACAGCAAGCTGTCCAACTCCATATTTACTTCCAACGATTGGACGCGCTTCGACGTAATAACGCCATCAAGGATGCGCTCAGGATTGCGATCACTGCAAACGCGGATTGCCACATGGATGGAATGATCGGCGCGGGACGCGTCGGTTCATTCGCGACTTGAGGCTGATCCACATCCCCAGCATTCTCTGCCTCTCCGATCTTTGTCATCGGGGTTTCCGCCACGCGCGCAGAATCTTCCAATGAAGGCATCATGGTTGGCAGAGGCGCAAGATCGGATGAAGATTGAAGAGGAGCTTCCGTCGCGGCTGGGGCTTCGGTCGCTGGCGCTTCGGTCGCGGCGGCTTCAGCAAACACGGGCGCTTCTGTCGCGGCGGCGGGTGCGGCGGAAAAAATTTCTGGCGCGCCGCCTCCCGTTCCAAATGGGGAAATCTGCGCGAGTTGTGGAGCGAATGTGTTGATTCCAAATGTGAAGAAGAACAATAATGTGGCAACGACTGTCGCGAATCGAAACGCGGGATACGAACGCGGAAGCGGCGGATTCAATCCCACCATTTTGCGCGTGAGCGTGAAGTTGCGAGGAGCGCGTCGCTTGGGGAGTTGGCGGAGAAGGGTTCGGGCGGCGCGTAAATCGTCGAGGGTTGAGGCAAGTCCCCCGTCGGATTTGAGGCGTGATTCCAGTCGCGCTGAATCGGATGGAGTCAGTTGTCCATCTAAATAAGAAGAGAGGAGTTCGAGATCGCGGTCATTCATTGTGCAACACCGCTTTCAAGACGATACGATGCGGGCAAAAGTTCCGCGAAGCCTTGCAGGCACTCACGTAATCTTAAGCGTGCGCGGGCGAGGCGACTCTTGATGGTGCCGAGCGGCACGCGAACGGTGGCGGCGACTTCGGTGTAGTCCATGCCTTGAATGTCTGCCATTACGACGACAGTTTTGAATTCGAGCGGGAGGTTATCGAGGCAGTGCTGGATCGCGTGTTCGACTTCGTCGGCTTCGGCTTGCTGTGCGGGAGTCATGTTCGGGTCGGCGAGCCAGCGCGGGGAATCCATTTCGTCGCCGTCGTTGGTGTCGGGTTCGAGCGGAGTTGTGGGTCGGCGTTTTTGTCGGCGCAGTTCGTCGTAGCACGCGTTGGTGACGGTGCGCATGAGCCACGCTTTGAACGATCCGCCGCGAAACGATGCGATGCTTTTGAACGCGGAGATGAACGCCTCTTGCGAGGCGTCGGCGGCTTGGTCTTCGTCGCCGAGGATGCGGAGGGCGGTGTTGAACACGCTGTCTTGATAATGCAAGATGAGCGTGTTGAAGGCGTCGAGGTTTCCGCCTTGCGCGTCGGTGATGAGGGCTTGTTCGTTCATACGATTTACGATTTCAGATTGACGATTTACGATTAGCGTCGAGATTATTTTATCATTTCGGGACGGGAAAGAAGAAAGAGGAAAGTGGAAAGTAGGGGTAGACCTACGTGTCCGCCCTTTTTGTTTTCATAAAAAGATAAATCCCCCGCCACACTACCATCCCCAACGCGGATGTGGCGGCGAGGACGTTTGCAAAAACGGGAATCACCATCGAGCCGAGGATGTTGGCGCGCGAGAGAGCCGCGAGCGGCGCGGCGAAGATCATCGCCAGCGCGGGTCGCCACAGTTGTTTGGGGTTGGATGTGATCTCTGGTTGGTATAGTCCAAGCAGCGGGGCGATGATGAACCACGCAACGGTGAGCGGAACATAACTCAACAGAAAACGCGGCAGGATGGATGCGTCTGTCTCGCCGTGAAAGGCAAATCCCGCAAACGTGACCAGCGCAATGGCGACAGCGTCGCTAATGAACAACATCTTTTTTGACATTAACTTCCTCCGAGTAAAAATACAACAACCGCTATTCCACAGGCAATCACTCCCAAAATCGCCGCAAAGAGCAAGACAACATTCTTGCCGCTTCCATCGTCTCTAGCGAACGGATCATTCCCAATCGCGGATTCATAAGGCATGTTGCTTCCCGAATCGCGTGGCATGGTGGCTTCGATGCGATCCACCGCGTCTTTTGCTTCTTTTAATCCGACACCATATTCTTCGCGGTAGATCTTTACCGCTTCGATCTTCTTCCCTTTGCCGAGCAATGACCGAATCTTACTTTCAAGCACGGGATTGTCGAAGTTGCGCGAATCGGAGGGAGGTCTTGCCGCTTCCATCCGTGCCATTTGTTCCACCGCTTGTTTTGCCTCCGCAAGGCTGACGCCCGTCGCTTCGCGGTAGACTTGGATCGCCATGAGAATCTGGCTGGCGTCGATCAGTTCGTGGATCTTTTGCGCTTGGTGAGGTTGTAGGTTTGGCATGGTGAACTCCTTTTATAAACTGATGTTACGCACCGTCCCGCAGGTTTTCTCGCAGAACTCCATTGATTCAACCAATCCTACGGGACGTTCTGCGTAAGGTAAGCTATAAACATGCTCTCCTATTTTTAACGAAAAACCTTTTTCAACACAAAGGACACCAAGATCACGAAGGAAATCTTTGTGAAATTCACACTTTTCCACTTTGTGTACTTTGTGTCCTTCGTGTTTAAGCTCTTTGCTATTCTTCCTTCCTCAACGCGGGGAACAACAGCACCTCGCGGATGGAATGTTTGTCGAGCAGCAACATGGCGAGACGATCCACGCCCATGCCAAATCCGCCGTTGGGAGGCATACCGTAGCGCATGGCGCGGAGGTAATCCTCATCGAGCGGATGTTTCTCGTCGTCGCCCTCCGCGTAATCGCGTCCCATTTCGACGAAGCGTTGTTCCTGATCGAGCGGATCGTTCAACTCGGTGAAGGCGTTGCACAACTCGAAACCCGCGACGTATCCCTCGAACCGCTCGACAGTCAGCGCATCGCCAGGGATGGACTTCGCCAGCGGGGAAATATCGCGCGGATAGTTGTACAAGAACGTCGGCTGGATTAACGTGGGTTCGAGGAAATCGCTGAGCAGGAAGTCGATCAACTTGCCGCGCGTCGCTTTCGGATCGGGAGTCTTGTTCGGGTGCTTCGCTTTGATCGCCTTGAACAACTCCTCAGCGGATTTATGCTCGGCAATGTCTATGCCGCTGGTTTGTTTAATGCCCTCGCGCATTTCGAGTCGTTTCCATGGCGGGGTTAAATCAATTTCATTTTCTTTGTACTTGATCTTCATCGTGCCAAGGACTTGCTGAGCCGTGAACGAAACCATTTGCTCGGTCAGTTCCATCACTTGCAGATAGTCCGCGTATGCCCAATAGAATTCGAGTTGCGTAAATTCGGGGTTGTGCTTGAACGAGACTCCTTCGTTGCGGAAGTCGCGCCCGATCTCGTAGACTTTTTCCAAGTTGCCGACGAGCAGTCGTTTCAAATATAACTCGAACGAGATGCGTAGATACATATCTTGTTCGAGTTCGTTGTGATGTGTCACGAACGGACGCGCCGCCGCTCCGCCGTACAACGGTTGGAGGATTGGAGTCTCGACTTCGAGAAAACCTTTGCCATCCAAAAATTCGCGCAACGACTTAATGATCGCCGCGCGTTTGCGGAACGTCTCGCGGACATCGGGATTCACCGCCAGGTCTGCGTAACGTTGTCGCGCGCGCAATTCGGGATGCTCCAACGCGGCATGACGGACAACGGTCCCATCTTCGAGAGTCTCGTCCTTTGCGGCGGGTAACGGACTCACCGCTTTGGCGAGCAAATGAAAATCGTGGACGTGAAGCGTGACCTCTCCGCTTTTTGTGCGGAACATCACCCCCTCCGCTTGAACGAAGTCGCCGAGGTCGAACATCTTGTTGAAAAGGTCGAGTCGCTCTTTGCCCACTTCGTTTGCGCGGAGGAATAACTGCACTTTGCCCGCGCCGTCCTCGATGTGCGCGAACGAAATTTTGCCCATCGTCCGCATCGCGCGGATGCGACCCGCGAGCACGGCTCGGACTTCCTTGCCATCTTTTTCAGCAGATTCAAATTCGGCAATCGCTTCCGCGCTGAGGTGCGTCCGCTTGGCGCGCGTGGGGAACGGCTCCAAGCCCTCAGCGCGTAGCTCCTCAAGTTTCTGCAAACGGACTTTTTCGAGTTGGGTATATTCGGTCATAATGATTCCTGATTTTACACCACGCGCGAGTCGATCAAATTCTCTGCCACGGATTTCGCGGATTATCACTGATTTATTAATAAAATCCGCGTAAATTCGTGAAATCCGTGGCTAAGGTTTTCGCGGTCAATAAATAAAAAAAACCCCGCGAAAGACGCGGGGCATTGTGTTTCTGTCGCTCCTGAGTCTATCCGACTTTCAGGATTTTAACATTATATGTGCCGCCGGGCGTTTCGACTTTGACAATATCGCCCACCTTGCGATTCAAGATGGCTTTCCCGATGGGCGACTCGTTCGAGATCTTCCCCTCGCGCGGGTTGGCTTCCGCCGCGCCGACGATGGCAAACGTCTCCGCCTCGAAGTTGCCCTCTTTGATCGTCACCTTCGAACCGAGGTGCACCACGTCGCCTTTTTTCTTGCCGTTATCCTCGATGATCTTGGCGGTGGCGAGCAACAAATCGAGTTCCTGAATGCGCCCTTCCACGAAAGCCTGCTCGTTCTTGGCGGCTTCGTATTCGGCATTTTCAATGAGTTCCCCACCTTCCATGGCTTCGTGCAGACGATTGGCGACTTCCTGCCGTTTGGCGGTTCGCAAATAATCCAATTCGTCTTGAAGCTTCTGGTAACCTTCTTTAGTTAAGAAATTGTTGTTAGGCATCTTTAATTCCTGCTATTATGAATTTTGTCCCGCATCGCGGGACAAAGCAAGGGAGAGCCGATTCAGTTGGTGTTTCCCAAAAAGCGGGCATACTATATCATGGTTTTTTAGGCAATACAAGTACGTCGCAACGGTCTAATCATATTGCAATAAACGGATTCCCTGCCGCTCAGCCCAGTAATTTCGGATGGATTTGGTCACGTTTTCGGGGGTATCGAACTGGTCTCCGAGCGCGGGAAATTGGGATGTATAAGCGAGCGACGCTTCGATCCAACGGGTGAGGCTGGGTTCAGTTATCCTGACAGTTTCCTCGACCATCCCAGCCGCTTTTGCCTCCAGTTCGTGTGGTTTGTAGCACCAGTATGGAACGTCAATGTCATAACGGAGGGGTTTGCCCAAAAGTTCCGCGGCTTGCCGCACGAGCACGTGGTCGACGTGCGAGCCAAGCCCAAGTTGGCAGACCAGCACATCGTCGGGGTTGAGGCGGGCGGAAATGGCAGAGGCGATCTGCGCGGGGTAATCCGCATCCGCTGGGTGAATCGCGCCGAAGATTTCAGAGGGGTAAAGCCAATCCCCATTTTTGTCGCGGCGGTAGATGCAATCGAGAAAATCGAAGTGGATCGCCTTCGCGCCGACGATGGAGGCGGCGAGCGTATCTTCCATCCGCCGCTTGCGGACAGTTTCTTCCGCGGAGGAGAATCCCCAAATTTGGTGAAGCCTTTGCGCGAATTGAGAATACTCGGTGAGGCGCGGGTCGCCGCACATGATCGTCCAGATTTCAACTGGGACGCCTGCTTGAGTTTGTTCGTAGATCAAACCGCCCGCGGAAAAGACGGCGTCGTCAAGGTGAGGGGAAAGGTATATCCATCGCATAATTCAATTTTAACAGTCCCGCAGGTTTTTAGGGAGGTGTTGTCGCGCGCGGTGAAACCTGGGGGACGGCCTGCCCGATAAATTTAAGATGCGAGTGCAATGTCTGTTGAAGTTAGTTCAAGTACACTACCCCCATGCAAGAGAGACGCAAACAACCGCGCAAGAATTTGATGTCGTATTCGCAGGTCTTCGATCTATACGAAGGCAGGCTCATCGGCTACCTCGGCGACCTGAACCTGCTGGGGGCAATGGTGATCGGCGACGAGCCAATGCCGCTGGACACAAAATTGACCGCCTCGATCCAACTACCCGAATTGCCGAATGTCTCTGCCACGCGCATGGCTTTGCCGGTCCGCGTTGCGTGGTGCCAACAAGACCTCAGCCCTGAATTCTTCAACATCGGGTTTGAGTTCGAGCTTGTGACCGACGAACAGAAACGCATCATCGAAGCCGTGATGGAAAATTACGAGTTCCGCCGCGAATCGCCGAACTATCCGCCTCGCCCCGAAGTAGGGTAAGTTTACACTCTGGGGGAGTTATGCTTTCGGTCTCTTCACCGAATATTCGTTATTGATGCTTTCCCGAAGAAAATGCTTGATCAATGATTGATATGGCACGTCGCGTTCATTCGCCAGTTGGCGCAGTTCAGCGATCATCGATTCGGGCAGGCGCAAAGAAATAGATTTCAAGGTGGGCTTCAGATTGGGGAAAACGGCGCGTTGAGCCTTCTTCCAATCGATCAGATCGCTGGAATCATTTTTAGCCCAAAATCGGCGCTCTTCTTCCTCGTTCTTGAATTTAGGAAGTTGCTTGTACATCGAATATTCTCTTTGCTTGCCTGCTCCTCTGAACAACCTTACCAAAATTTGAGTGTTTCAATTAATGGATTTTAGCCTATAATTGGAGCATCGGTGTCGGAATTCAAGCTTACAGGTGGAGCCCATATGACGACTGACCAGCCAATCAAATTTGAGATCGAAGTCGGCGCGAAGAATATAAGCGAAGAAGACCTCGACGAAATCACCCGAAATTTGCTGAACGAATTGAGGGGAAGTGACGCACTGTCGGCAGATTTAGTCTCCTCGGGAGCCGCCCCGAAGGGAACCAAAGGCGATTTGGTGACCGTCGGCATGTTGGCGCTGGAAGTGTTGCCCGCCGCCGCGCCGAGTCTGATCGCGATGGTGCAAGCCTGGGTCATGCGCGGACAGGGTCGCACGGTGAAGTTCAAGGGCAAGGGGTTTGAGTTCGAAGGCTCGCCCGAAGAATTCGATAAGTTTCTCTCCACGTTCCAAAAGAAAAGCAAGAAAAAATGAGCGCCAAATACGCCTTGGTCATCGGCAACACGGACTACGCCGACCCGGGGTTGGCTCAACTCACCGCGCCCGGCAAGGACGCGGAAGATTTTGCGCGCGTGTTGAAGGACAAAGGTCTCTGCGAGTTTGACGATGTAAAAGTTTTGCTGAATCAGGTTTCCTCTTCCATTATCGAAGCGATTGACGAATTCTTCGACCAAAAGAAACCCGATGATTTACTCGTTTTGTATTTTTCGGGTCACGGTGTGCGAGATGAACTTGGTTCGTTGTATCTGGCGGTCAAAAATACGATCCGTTCACGATTGAGATCAACGGCGATCAAGTCTGACTACATCCGCGAGGTGATGGATCAATCGCGGTCGAGGCGGCAAGTCCTCGTTTTGGATTGTTGCAACAGCGGCGCGTTCCAGCAAGGGACAAAAGCCGCGACGGGCGTGAGCGTTGGCACGGCAACCGCGTTCGAGGGCGGATATGGTCGCATCATTCTCACCGCCAGCGACTCGACTCAATTCGCATGGGAAGGCGATAGAGTCATTGGTGAGACGGACAACTCGCTTTTCACTCACTTCCTCGTCGAGGGACTCGAAGGCGAAGCAGATATAGACGGCGATGGAAGAATCACTGTTGATGAGTTGTACGATTACGCGTATGAAAAAGTAAAACATGCGACACCGAAACAAACCCCGTCGAAGTTTTCGAGCAAGCAACAGGGCGAGATCATTCTTCGCCAAAATATATCCGTCGAAGAGATCAAGTCGGTGCCGTTGCCCACTCCCCTGTTGGACTCGATTGAGAATCCATTTTCAGATATTCGTCTCGGCGCGGTGCAACAACTGACGAAATTATTGAACGGAAAAAATCTTGGGCTGGCACGATCCGCGCGAGAGGCGTTGGAAAGAATCGCCGAAGAGGATGACAGCCGTCAAGTCCAGCGTGCGGCGGCGGGGGCGTTGGAGTCCGTGCGCGAGGGCGAGAAAAAAGCCAAAGATGAAGAATCAGACAGAATAACGGAAGAGGCGCAGAACGTCATCCACAAACGCGTCATGGAAGCGGAACGTCTGGAGAAGGAAAAAGTCAAACCATCAGTGGCACGAATCCTTGATGCCAAGAAAGAACTTTCGAAGCCTGAGCCTGAGATAATAAACTCATCCATTTCGAATCAGCAAGCGATCTTATGGATCACTTTGGGCTGGGTCGTTGCCGGGGCGATTAGTAGGACAGTTTTCTGGGCAGTGGACGAATTCAGCACGCCATTGGTCGGTATCGTCAGTTGGGGGATCGGTGGCTACGTAACTACAATTATCCTGCGAGCCCGAGATATCCTTCCCAGCGAGAAAAATATTTATCTGGTAACTTTTATCTGGGTCATCGGCGGGATAATCGGTTGGGCAGATACGAGCATGATCACGGCGGCGCCCATTGCGGTAGTTGGAGATACGATCGGGATTCTGATCGCGTTGGCGGGCACGCTTGGTATTGAAAAATTACGCTCGCGTTGGAAAGACATGCTGTGGTTGATATTGTTCTGGGCAATTTCAAGCGCGGTCGGCTGGACAATCGGTAAGTGGATTTATTATGCTGATGGGTTTTTGTTCAATTATTACATCGGCAAAGCGGCTGGATGGGGACTCGCCTGGGCAATTTCGGGCGCAATCGGCGGTTACGTTTTGGGTCGGCAACTTCTAAAAGCACCTAAAGAAACAGCACAAGAAGAGTTCGCAGGCAAATGGACCATCGCTGAATTCATAGAGAAACACAAGGTATTTCTTCTTTCATGGAAGGGACGAAGCCTACTAGGCGTACTGGTTGGATTAATCCTTGGAATATTGTTCGGAATAATATACGGGATAGTCAATGAAACCACCTACAACTTTGCCTACGCATATTCCACCTTTTATTTAGATGTTCCACACATTATCTTGTTAGTCGCTTGCGGTCTGGCTGGATTAATAGCGTTTCCACACAGATGGACTATCCCATTGATGATCGGCGGTTTCATTGTTGTAGGTATTGCCAAGAGTCAAGAAGGATCTTTGCCATATGACTTGCTTGCATTTGGAGGTGTGTACGGCCTTCCAGCAGGCGCTTTACTTTCTAGAATTTTGTATTGGCTAAAAGTAATCAAGTAATGAAATATTTGCCCTGAGGAACCCATGAGCGGAAAATTCGCCCTCATCATCGGCAACACGGAATATACCGACCCCGGTCTGGCGCAACTGACCGCGCCGGGCAAGGACACGGAGGATTTTGCGCGCGTGTTGAAGGACAAAAGTCTTTGTAAATTCGATGAAGTCAATGTTTTATTCAATCAAACAGAGTCTGCAATCCGTGAAGCGATTGACAGTCTCTATTATCTTAAAAGACCAGATGATTTGCTTGTGCTATATTTTTCAGGTCATGGCGTACGAGACGAGTATGGTTCGTTGTATCTTGCGGTAAAAAATACAAATCGTTCTCGTTTGAGATCTACGGCGATTAAATCAGACTATGTACGAGAGTCCATGGACCAAAGTCGTTCCAAACGGCAAGTACTCATCCTTGACTGCTGCAATAGCGGCGCGTTCCAACAAGGGACAAAAGCAGCTACCGGCGCAAGTATTGGGACATCATCCGCTTTTGAAGGGAATGGGTATGGTCGTGTAGTTTTGACAGCTAGCGACTCCACCCAGTTCGCATGGGAAGGAGACAAGGCCATCGGCGAAACGGAAAATTCGCTGTTCACCCATTTTCTTATCCGGGGGCTTGAAGGCGAAGCCGACAGAAACCGCGACGGGAACATCACTGTTGACGAATTGTACGATTTTGCTTATGAGCAAGTTCTCAACATAACCACAAAACAGACACCGGGAAAATGGTCATACAAGGAACAAGGTGAAATCATTCTTCGGCAATATGTTCCCGTTGGCGACAAAAAGACACGGACCGAAGAACTTCGAGTCCTGCATCATGAACGATTGAAAATGATACAGAGCAGGCAGGAAAAATTGTTACAGGAGAAAGAGGAACTTGAATCAAGAATTAGCGAATCTGAATCTCTCCGCTTATCATCCAAAAAATCAACATCAAGCAAGTCATGGGTAATACCAACAGGAATTTTCCTAATACTTTGCGGTTTCGCAATCAGCGCGCTTTGGGTCAGTAATAGAATATTCTCATTATTTGCATCCCCACCCCAAACGAGCACAGACTCGGTTTCCGTCACACCCATTCCTAGCGAAGGAAATTTTCAAACACCTACCGCGGTCGTAAGTCCTATCATCCAAAATTTTCCAGCATACCCCCACCTCTTGGAATCCTTGATTAATTCAGAAGTTTCATATTTTGATGGTTTTGATAATCCTCTTGTAACGGGTTCAACTTTTTCCGGTGGAGCAATTAACAACGGTGTATTGGAAATCATCGGCACTGAAAACTGGGACGGGGTTTCTCGGAAAAAGAACTTTAAGGACGGCGAGGGAATTATCGTTGATTTCAAATATACAAACGATGCGCTTTTTGAAGCGTTTTTCGAGCAGGGCGATTTTGGCAACGAATCGTACAGACGGTTTGGCATTTTCATCGGCGACAACTCTATTCTGACAAACGAGTATGATGGGGATCAACTCATTCAAAGTACCCCTCTGTCAGGGAATATTTCGCTCAATGCAGATACGGGGTATTCGCTATTAATGGCAATTATAACAGATGCGCAGTTTGTTGTGGCTGTTTGGGATCCAGCTAACCCATCGGATATTCTATTTCTTCGAGAGGAAAAAGACTCGACATGGATTGAGTCGGACTGGATTTTTTATGTGCAGGCAAATCAAGGTATCATCACCCTTGATAATTACAAGGAAATTACTTTTAGAAACCTGAAATGATCCGTGTAGCATCAAAAGGATAAATTGAGCGGAAAATTCGCACTCATCATCGGCAACACGGAATACACCGACCCCGGTCTGGCGCAATTGACCGCATGCGTACGGATCAAAGGAAGAGAGCTGTTCACTAAAAATCGTGTATGATTGGGGCAGGAGTTAGCCATGTTAGCAGAAACCCGTTACGAGCATGTAGTTTTGAGCGACTCACGTGTGCCTCTCATTTCAGGGACAACAATGAAGGTGGTGGAACTCGTCCTTGCGCAGGCAGCATATGGCTGGAGCGCGGAGGAATTGCACATCCAGTTCCCGCAATTGACGCTGGGGCAGATCTATTCCGCGCTCGCGTATTATTGGGATCATCGCGACGAATTGGATGGCGACATTGAAAAGCGAATCGAAAAAGTTGACAAAGTTCAGAAATCAACTCCCGCCTCGCCATTAATTAAACGACTGAAGGACAAAGGGCTGATCTAATGACTGTGTCGCTATACATGGATCACCATGTTCCAATAGCGATCACGGTTGGTTTGCGTTTGCGGGGCGTAGATGTGGTTACGGCGCATGAGGATGGCGCCGACCAACTCGACGATGATGAATTACTGAAACGAGTAAACGAATTGGGGCGGGTCTTATTCACACAAGACGACGACTTGCTAACAGAGGCGGCGAAATGTCAACGGGAGGGGATTGAATTTTCAGGCGTGATTTATGGGCATCAATTGAGGGTGACGATAGGACTTTGTATCCATGACCTTGAAATTATCGCCAAAAGTGGGGAAACGGAAGATTTGAAAAATCAAGTTGTATTTCTGCCGCTGTAACACGCAGAGTTATTTACTCTTTGATTTTTTCTTCACTGCTTTCTTCAGAACCTGTTTCACTGATTTCGGCGTTGACTTACTCGCCTTCGCAGAAGATTTCTTCGCCATAGCCTTCTTCGCCACAAGCTTCTTCTTGACAACCGCCTTTTTCTTCACTAACTTTTTCGCGGCGGATTTAGTCTTACTAGCTTTCGCCTTCTTTCCATTCTCTACTTTCTTCCTCGGTTTCTTCACCTTCGCGGATTCTTTCTTCTTTCCTCTTTCTTCATCCTTCATCCTTCCACCTTCATCCTTCACGCCAAACATCTCCTCCCACTTCGCGGACATAGACTCCACGCCCGCGCCATTCAACGCGTCGCAAATCACTTTCCACTCGCCACTTTCCACGAACTGAAAATCCATAAACACGTGATGCTGGTACGCGTGCAGTTCAACGTACAGTCCCTTGCTCCAAAGTTCTTCACATGAGCGGATGTATTCCAAGTGTGTAACGTAATCTTTGAAAATAACGTAGCCTTCGAATGGAAGTCCCAGCGCTTCGGCTAAAGATTTTTGGCGCAAGTCGCCAGTAGACTTATCGAGATAGGCGGCGCAGGTTTTGATCCAGCCTTTGGTGTCGGCGAAGCGGTTGTGATAGAGGACGAGTCCGCGTTCATCTTGAAATATGTTTGAGTAGGCAAAAACATTTTCGTCCACGTGACCGCTGGCGGTGAAGAGGTCGAAGAGGAAGAAATTTTCCACGTCGGCGAACAGATAGCGGCGGTGAAGAAGCGGGAAGATCTTCCAATCGTGACCAGCGATGAGCGCGTCATTCGGTGTCTCATCCCATTTCGGTTTGCGAAACTCCATCCCATATTTTTCGCGGAAGCCTTCAACCTGTCCGTGCCCGAACATCGGCAAGCCAGGCAACGTGGACAGCACAGTTGCGATCCCAAAATATTTATCGCCGTCGCCGAATTGTTCGATGGCGGTTTTTTCATCGGGGTTGTTCATGAAGTTGACGTACCGCTTGAGAATTTGCGGGTCGAACTCCAGCGTGTTCTTGATCGCGGCGCGATATTTGGCGTTGTCTTCGTCGCGCAGCATGTGCATGAACGCGGAGTTGTACACGCGGTGCATCCCCAGCGTGCGGACGAAATATCCCTCGAGCAGCCAAAACGCTTCGGCGAGGAGTAGCGTGTCTGGGACTTCCGCCGCGACACGGTCCACGACCTCGCGCCAAAACTCCTGCGGGATCAACGCGTCAAATTCGGACCTCGTCATGCCTCGCTCTGCCCGTGAGGGGATCGCGCCGCCTGAGCCGGGTTCGGGGAACCATAATCGTTGAATGTGTTTCTTCGCCAACGTCATCGCCGCGTCGAAACGGATGACGGGAAAATTGCGCGCCACATGCAAAATGGTTTGGATGATCGCCTCGCGCACTTCGGCTTTGGTGTAATCGAGTTGCGCTGTGTCGTTCCACGGAAAGGACGTGCCGTCGTTGCCGTGATAGATGTAACGCACGTCGCCCGTAAAATGGTCGCGGCGTTGAAAGACGACCGCCGCATCGGTCTTGTTGTAGTAATGATCTTCGAGATAAATTCCCACGCGAATATCGTCGGACAAATTTTCGGATTTGAACGAATACGAAGGATATGGCGAATACGGAAGCGACAGGAACCAATCGGGATGCTCGCTCACCCACTTCGAGTCGATGCCCATGTGATTGGGGACCATATCGGCGGACAGGCGAATACCTCTCTGCCACGCGCGAGTTCGCAAATTCTCCAATGCTCCCCAGCCTCCGAGGTCTTCGGCAATATCATACGAATAAAGTGAATACGCCGAAGCGACTGCGTCCGCATCGCCCATGCGTTGTTTGATTCGTTGACTGGCGCGGCTCCGTGCCCACAGACCGATGAGCCACAAACCCGTGAAGCCGCGATCACGGAGAATGTCGAGTTCTTCATCGGGGATTTGGTCGAGAGTTTTTATCCAGCGACCATACTTGCGCGAGAGTTGTTCGAGCCACACATAGGAATTTTTCGCGATGAGGATTAATCGCGGCATCCAGTCTTTGTCGGGACTGTATCTTTCGTATTCGGCATAGTCGCCGCCCGAATAGGTTGCGACGGGGATATCCGCTTTGAAATCGCCGTGAGCGAGGTGATGACGGAGAGTCTCTTCGCGTAAAAAGTCCATGCCGCGCAAGAGACGAGAGACAAACTCGTCGCCGAGTAGTCCGCCCCACTTTTCGAGGATGAACTGCAACTGCCCTTCAAGCGAATCAGGGAAGGCTTCGGCAGGCGCGCGCAGGATTTCAAACAACGATTCGGTCGAGCCTGGAATATTCGCGTTATCTTTTACAATTTGGGCAAAGAACGAATCGAGCGCGGCGATCAGATTCTTGTAAGCGGTCGGTTCAAGCGGAGCATCGTCCACGAGTTCGAGCATGGGACTCACTGCCGGGTTGGCGTTGTGCGTGAAGACGTAGATCAACTCTTCGACCGACTTGACTCGTCCGTTCGTGAGTTTGGCGAGATAGTCATCAACTTGTTGCTCGCCGAGATACACGCTTTCAGGCGGAAACTCTGCGACGAATTTTTTTTGCGTGCGGTCAATTGAATCCTCACCGACTTGCTCGCTCGCAGAGTTGACCGCTGTGTTCATCACCGGCGGAGGGGCGAACCGCTTCACGAGGGCGCGCAAAGCCTCGTCAATGAGGGATAAAGCATAAAGGTCTGAAGCAGGCAGAGGGTCCGAACGAAGCGCTGTTGCCTGCGCCGCAAACTTCCGCGCGGAGGAGAAATCCCCAAAGTGGACGCGGCCGTCGTCGCGGAAGAAATCCGATGAAAAATGATAATGATCACGCGACAGTTTTGTTAGGCGCATGGGGCAATGATAACCTCGAAAAATGATTTCGAGTATACTTTTGCTCAATGTCACCCCAAATTTTCGAGATGGTCTTATTGATGATCGCAGCGGCATTGCACCTGCCTGTGCTTTCGTTGTTGTTACGCAAGCGCGCCGGGCAAGAGACCGCCGCCGTATTCTTTTCGGTATACGTTATCATCAACCTGCTCCTGACCGTTGTAGAGGGACTGATACGCGGGGGGCAATTGGCGCTCGGCGAACGGAGCGCAATCGACCTGCAGGCGTTCGGCGCATTCATCCTTTCCTTCATTGCCCTGATCGCCATCCTGTATTTTGTGCGACGGAATTCTCGCAACTGGCTGATCGTGGGAGGCGTCTGGCTGCTTGGCTTTTTTGCCATCCTCTTCAACCTGTTCCGTTTCGGCGAAGTGGTTTGGACGAACGGCGCGCTCGTTGTCACCTTCGACCGGCTCGCGTCGATCTGGGCAGGGTATGGCTGGTTGGTATTTACTGCTGGGGCTTTTGTGGTTGTGCGTATTGCGCATGACCGCTCGCGCCAGCCCCTGCTCCGCAACCGCCTGAATTACTGGACGCCGGCGTTTCTGCTGATTGCGCTCAACGATGGTTTGCTGTTTTTCGGGATGCCCATACCCGGCAACCCGGCGCGTTTGTGCGCGGCTATGCTCGGCGCGCTCATCATTGTTACCCACGATCCGCCAGACTTGCGGAATGTTGCGCGGCGGGTGCTTACGTACGTTATCACCACGTTGGTGATCCTGATCTTTTATGTCGCTGGCGCGACTGCCTCGCAATCGGTGTTCAATGCTCTGCCGAATTACAACCCGCTCGTCGTCGGCGCGGGGATCGCGCTTGTGTTGGCGTTGATCTTCACCCCGTTGCTGACCAGCGTGCGGCGGCTCGTCAACAACTGGTTCAACTTGCAGGAATACGACGCCAGCCGCACGCTCCACGCCTACAGCGAACAGATCAGCAACATCCTCGATATGCAGAGGCTCGCCAATGTCGCCGTGGGGCTCATCATCGAGGCGATGGACATTTCGCGCGGCTTCCTCTTTCTTGTAGATCCCGATATCACGCCGAACGGCGAGAAGAATTACCGCCTGCGAGCCGTCCGCAACAAGGGCGAGCGGCAGATTCGGATCACCACACTGGGAAGCGAACACCCGGTGACGAAATACCTCGTGGTGGAGGGCCGCCCGCTTCTTCAATACGACTTGGACCTGCTCCCGGCTTTTCGGTCGGTTTCTCAGCCCGAGCGGGAATGGTTCAATCATCTCGAAGCGGAGGTGTATCTCCCGATCTTTTCCAAGCGCGAGTGGATCGGGCTGTTTGCCCTCGGCGCAAAGATCAGCGGCACGCGCTATACGGAAGAAGACCTCGTCACCCTTTCGGCGTTATCGAACCAGACGGCGGTGGCGCTCGAAAACGCCCGTCTCGTCGATAACCTGGTGGTGGTCAACACCGAACTGCGGCAGGCATATCGCAACCTCGATAAAGCCAACCGCGACCTCGAGCGCCTCGACCAGACCAAATCCGATTTCATCAGCATCGCCTCGCACGAACTCCGCACCCCGCTGACAACGATCATCGGCTACACCGAAATGCTGCTCGAAGATACCTCCCTGCCTTTGCCCAGCCATTCCATGTTGAAAAATATTTCCAAAGGCACGAAACGCCTGCACGAGATCATGGACTCGATGTTCGATATCGCGCAAATCGACTCGCGCACTCTGCAACTCCACCTCACTTCGGTGGATACCGGCGATTTGATCCGCAACGTGGTGAACGGCTCCGAAAAATCGCTCAAGGAACGCGAACAAACACTGACACTGGACATTCCCAACCTGCCCATGGTCAAGGCAGACCCAAACCTTCTGCTCAAGCTTTTTCAGCACCTGCTGACTAATGCCATCAAATTCACGCCAGATCAAGGGAAGATCAACATCGAGGCGCGGCAAATCTCCCCCAGTACGGCAGACATGCCCAACGGCGGACTCGAGATCGTGGTCAGCGACACCGGCGTGGGCGTAGATCCCGATTCGCGCGAGATCATTTTCAGCAAGTTTTATCAACCCGGCGAACTGCTCAAACATTCCACGAGCAAGTCGCGCTTCAAAGGGAGCGGCGCCGGGCTGGGATTGGCATTATCCAAAGGCATTGTCGAGGCGCATGGCGGGCGCATCTGGGTGGAGAGCAAAGGCTACGATGAGGAAAATTTCCCCGGCAGTCAATTCCACGTGATCCTGCCTCTAGGCGTTTTCGATAGCGGCGAAAAAACAGTTGTGATGGGGAATGAAGTGAAATTGCAACTGGGGTAACTCAAATCGCCTTGCGATAGACCCGGTGATTTTTGTACTCCACCCCATTCAAGTTCTTCAAATCGGCGCGCATTTGTTCGGTGGTTTCAGCCACCTGAGTCATTTCGACGTTTTCGAACTGGTTGAAGCCCAAGACTGTTTTCCCCATTTCGTAATACAGCAAAGCATTTCCGCCTCGTCCCTGATATTCCGGCAGGATGCCCATGCCGTTGCCTGAGACCGTTTTCGTGCGTTTCATTTCGAGCAGAAGGTCGAAGATGCCGAACGGGAAGAGTTTTCCCTTCGCGCGTTGAAACGCGGCGGAGACATCGGGGAAGGCGAAGAGGAAGCCGACGATCTTTTCGCCATCCAAAATAACTTTGATGAGGCGCGGATCAGCGACGAGGAAAATGTTATCCACCGCGTATTGGATGTCGCCGGGCGAGAACGGATAATACTCCCAGTTGTGGATGAACGCCTTGTTATATGCTTCGCCGATGCGCGGCGCCCATTTGATCAACTCGCGCTTGCTCTTGAACTTTTTAACTGTCAACGCGCCGCGTTCGATCACGCGTTTGGCGATGCTTTCGACTCGTTCGGGAATTTTGAACTGGTGAGCGGGCAGGTAGCACGAAACAAAATCCACTTCTTTTTCGAAGCCGAGAGATTCCATCAGTTTGGGATAGTAATCGTAGTTGTAATTCATCATCGTCATCATCTGGCGATGCTCGAAGCCTTCGATCTGAATCCCATAGCCGTCGAACGGAGAGAGTCCCTTTGGACCGATCAGCGTGTCGAGTCCGCGCTCTTTTGCCCAGGCGCGGACCGAGTCGAAGAGGGCGCGGGCAACCTCAAGGTCGTCAATGGAATCGAAGGCGTAGAAGTGCGCTTTCTTCGTCTTGTGATAGTCGTTGAAGGGCTTGTTATTCGCGGCGCAGATTCGTCCCACCACTTCGCCGTCGCGAACGGCGAGGAAGAAATCCGCTTCGGAGTGGCTGAAGAAGGGATGTTTCTTGCGATTGAGAGGCAGGTAGGCGTCGAGAAAAAGAGGCGGCACCCATTGTTTGCAATCGCGGTAGAGGTCGTAATAAAACTCCACGAAACGTTTTACTTGCCGTTTGTTGTTTGTATCCACTTGTTCGATGGTGAGCATGCCGCCAAGTATAAATCCATCATAGCGTTCGTGCTATACTTGCGAAAAATCAAATGTCATCCTGAACATAGTGAAGGGTCTCCTGTGATATGAGGAGATTCTTCGCTCCGCTCCATTAGACTTGAAGTAGTATTGGAGTTGCCAAACAAGGGCTGAACAAGTCTAGAGCCGCTCACGAGGCAAACGCCGAGTCAAACTCAAATTCTGAAGCAGACCCAGCCCTTGTTGTGAACTATGCGATCGGTATTCAAGCCTGAAAGGCTAGTAATGGAGAATGCACGTTCACAAGTTGGCAAACCCAATACCCAAGTCCAAAAGAGGTTCAGAATGACAACATTTGTATCCTTTGTAGGTGTCGATATTGCATCCGCTTCTTTCATGGCCAGTGTTGGAACACAGCCTTGGAAAGTCACGGTCAAACCAACGAAATTCGAGAATGACGAAAATGGTTTCGTCTCCTTTCTCGGCTGGTTGCAGGAACACAACCTGAAGACCGAAAGCACCGTGGTGTGTATGGAAGCGACAGGCGTCTATAGTGAAGGCTTGGCATACTTCCTATATGCCAGTGGTTATTCGGTGGCGGTCGAACCGCCGTTGAACATCCAGCGCAAGTTTCCTGTGAACGCTTCCAAAACCGATGAACTGGACTGCCAGTATATCGCCGAGTATGCCTGCCGCTATGCGGACAAACTCTCCTTGTGGAAACCGAGAGCCGAGATTTTGGAGCAAGTCAAGCTACTGTTGACCACGCGCCAGCACTTTTCGGTACAGTTGACGGGACATAAGAACGCCTTGCACGCGATCCACCGCAAGAAGGTCTCGTCTGAACTTGCCAAGCACTCTCACCAGAACATGATCGAGCAGATTACCAAGTCCATCAAAGAGATCGATAAGGAAATCCGTCGTTTGATTGAAAGCGATCCAACCTTCAAACAGACCCTGCTCTTGCTCATGACGGTGCCTGGCATCGGGCTGCAACTCGCCGCTCACTTACTGATCCTCATGCAGGAAACACTCGATCCAAGAAGTTTGGCGGCTTTCATCGGCATCTGCCCGATCAAGCATGAAAGTGGCTCTTCCGTCTACTCGGCTCCAACTTCACGACACTTTGGACCTCCAAAGTTACGCAAACTCCTTTATCTGGCGGCCTGCTCCGTGCGTACGCACAAAAGCAGTTTCAGCAATACTTTTACCGCAAAGTCGCGGATGGCAAGCACAAAAAACTGGTCCTCAACAACATCCAAAACAAGATCCTCAAGATTGCTTGTGCTGTCGTCCGCTCGCAACAACCCTACCTTCCCAACTATGTTGCTGTCAATCCCCTGGTTTTTCAAAAAACCTTGACGGCTTCATAGTATTCAGAATGACATGGTTATAAAAGGGAGATGCCATGCCATCAAAACAACACCAGGAATTGCTTGAAAAATATGCCGAAGCGGTGGTGCGCGTGGGGCTGAACCTGCGCAAGGGACAGCGGCTCATCATCACCAATGCCACCTCGCGCGGAGTGCCGCCTGCGGGGCGAGAGTTCGTCTATGCGGTGACGAAAGCCGCGTATGCCGCAGGCGCGAAATATGTGGAGGTCATTTGGGGCGACGAGGAAATGCTCCGCCTCCGCTTGCAACACGCGCCCGTCGATTCGTTCGACGAGTATTCGAATCATATCGTTGACGCCACGATGAACATGATCAAGAACGGCGACGCGTTGCTTTCGGTTTATGCCAACGATCCCGACGCGCTTGCTGGTCTGGATTCCGAACGAATCGCGGCAATGCAAAAAACTCATTTGAGTCATTACAATGCGATCGGAGCGCAAGTCAGCCGCAACGCGATCAACTGGTGCGTGGTCGCTTCGGGGAGCCCGGCGTGGGCGGCGAAAGTTTTCCCCGACCTCAAGCCAGAGGAAGCGGAAGAAAAATTATGGCAAGCCATCTTCGAGACGACTCGCGCCACCCTCCCTGACCCGGTCGCCGCGTGGGAAGCGCACATCAAAAACTTGAAAGCCCGCGCCAAGTACATGCAAGCAAAAAAATATTCCGCGCTTCATTACAAAGGTCCCGGCACCGACTTCACCCTCGGCTTGCCCTACGGTCACATTTGGGGCGGCGCGCAGGCGATGGCGGAGAACGGCGTGATCTTCACCGCCAACATGCCCACCGAAGAAATCTTCACACTGCCCGATCGCAACCGCGCGGAGGGAACCGTCGCCGCGACCTTCCCGCTCAGTTACGGCGGAAGCCTCATCGAAGATTTCAGCGTCACGTTCGAGAACGGGCGCATCGTGAAAGTGAACGCGAAAAAGAATCAAGCCCTCCTGCAAAAACTGGTGGACACCGACGAAGGCTCAACGCGGCTCGGCGAGGTGGCGCTGGTCAACGCGACCTCGCCCATCGGCAAACGCGGTCATCTTTTTTACAACACGCTCTTCGACGAGAACGCCTCCTGTCACATCGCCATCGGACGCGCCTACCGCTTCACGCTCACGGGTGGGGCTGAGTTGACCGACGAGGAATTTATCGCCGCTGGAGGCAACGTCAGCCTCAACCACGTGGATTTCATGATCGGCTCGCCGCACATGGACATTGACGGGATCAAAGACGACGGCGCGCGCGAACCTGTGATGCGATCGGGCGAGTGGGCGTTCGAGGCGTAAAATCAATTAACCGCGAAGGGCGCTAAGAACGCAAAGATTTTTCTTAGCGACCTTTGCGCGCTTAGCGGTTCAAAAAGGTTTTCTTCGCGGTTCAAAAAGGATAAAAAATTAACCGCGAAGAGCGCTAAGAACGCAAAGATTTTTCTTAGCGACCTTCGCGCGCTTAGCGGTTCAAAAAGGTTTTCTTCGCGGTTCAAAAGGGATTTCCATGACAGAATCAGAATTCGATCAACTGCTCTCAAAATACGCCGATGTCGTTGTCCGCATCGGACTCAACCTCCGCAAGGGACAACGCCTGCTCCTGCGCGGAATCCTTGAAGACGCGCCATTGATGCGCAAAGTAGCCGAAAGCGCGTACAAGGCTGGCGCGGTTTACGTCGAGCCGATCTACACGGACGAGCGCATCGCCCGCATCCGTTTTGAACATGCCGACCATGAGTCGCTGACCGAAGTGCCTAATTGGATGCTGACGCGCTACGAGGAATATTACGAACGCATGGACGCGGAACTCGCCATCCATTCCTCCGATCCCGAATTGCTGGCAGGCATTGACCCGGAGTTGATCGCGAAGAATCGCAAAGCATCCGCGGAAAAGTTCGAACCGCTCCGCAAGTATGAAAACACGACCAACTGGTGCGTGGTGGCAACCGCGTCACCGGCGTGGGCGCGGAAGGTGTTCCCAGCCGTCCCTGCGAAAGAAGCGGTGGAAAAATTATGGGCGGAGATCTTCGCCAGTTGTCGAATCTACGAAGCGGACCCGGTCGCCGCGTGGCAGGAACACGTCGAGAAACTCAAAAAGTATCGTAATTATCTGAACGCTCAAAAATTCACGGCTCTGCATTATCAATCTCCCGGCACGGACTTGACCATCGGCTTGCCCGAACAACATCTCTGGCAGGGAGCGCAAGCCGAATTCAAAAACGGGATCACGGGCATCCCCAACCTCCCCACCGAGGAAGTGTTCACCACGCCGCACAAAGATCAAGTGGACGGAACCGTCGCGTCCACGATGCCGTTGAATTACAGCGGCGTGTTGATCGAAGATTTTAGTCTGACGTTCGAGAACGGACGCGCGGTGAAAGTGTCCGCGAAAAAGGGCGAAGAGACGTTGAAGAAATTGATCGAGACCGACGAGAACGCGGCGCGGCTCGGCGAATGCGCGCTCGTGCCGAACAGTTCGCCGATCAGCCAGCGCAAGATTCTGTTTTACAACACGCTCTTCGACGAGAACGCTTCGTGCCACGTTGCGATTGGAAATTCCTACCGAGACACCATCGTCGGCGGCGAAGATATGACCGAGGAAGAGTTCGCCGCCGCAGGAGGCAACAAAAGCCTCACGCACGTAGATTTTATGATCGGCTCAGACAAGTTGGATATTGATGGAGTCAAAGCGGATGGTTCGCGCGTGGCAGTGTTTCGGAAGGGCGAGTGGACGGTGAAGGTGTAGGATGCCCAAACAAAAATCCCAACCCGTCAACACAGACGAATTCCTCACCGAGGAATACGAATACATCGCGCAGACCGCCGCGCAGGCGAACGAAGACCGCGCGCGGATTTCGTCCTTTTACCTTATTGCCGTCGGTTCGCTGATCGCCGCCATCTTCGGCACGCAATTCTTCGACGCGGATTTCTTCACGCGAGGCGTCAAATTCATCTTCAGCGGGATATTTCTTCTGCTTACGTTGATGGGCACAAGCACCATCGTGCAACTGGCAAAACTTCGCGCAGCGTGGTACGAGTCTATGCTGGCGATGAATCAGCTCAAAGAATTCATGATCTCGCAGAACAAAGAAATATCAAAGGCGTTCCGCTGGACATCGCACACCCTTCCCCCGTTACACAAAAAGGACGAGCATCTCTTTTTATCAAGCGCGTGAAGCCGCTATCCTCAGCGGCGTGACGTTCACCGCGTCGGTCTACTTCGCGCAATATGCAATGGGCTTGAATACATGGGTTAACTGGCTGATCTCTGCCGCGTGCGGAATCGTGGTCATCTTTTTACAGATCGGTATTTACAAACGAGCGTTGAATTAATATGCCCCGCGACTACATCCCACAACCTCCCGCCGCGTTCCAACGCCGCCCGCATCTCACCAAAGACGACGATTGGATTCGCTCGTTTCTCAATGAAGCAAAAATAGGACACATCGCCACGTCCATTGACGGACAGCCGTTCATCAACCCGACGATGTTTTGGTACGACGAAGCGAATCATCAGATCGCGTTTCACTCGAATGTCGCGGGGCGAGTCCGCTCGAATGTGGAAGCCAACCCGAAGGTCAGTTTGGAGGCGAGCGAGTTGGGGAAGTTCCTGCCATCGAACGTCGCGCTCGAGTTCTCGCTTCAATTCCGCAGTGTGGTCGTCTACGGCGACGCGCGGCTGGTGGACGATCCCGCCGAAGCGCGTGAGTTGTTGTATGGTCTCATCGGAAAATATTTCCCCGCCATGACGGCTGGCAAAGAATACCGCGAGATCACCGACAAAGAATTGCGCGCCACTTCGATCTATGCCATTGCAATTAAAAGTTGGAGCGGCAAAGAAAACTGGGCAGACCGCGCCGATCAATCCGATGAGTGGACGCCGCTCGATGAAAAATGGTTTGAATAGATAAATAGATCAATCGGCAGTTGCACTGCCGATTGATTGTGCTTGTACGAATATTGGGCTACTATGCAACTCCATCCAGCAGTACAACTGCTGGATGATCAATTGATTAAATCGCGTGGTAGTTGCACAGATCATGCGGCAGTTGCACTGCCGCATGGAGGAGTAAACATGTCGAGAGCGTATCGCGTATTCTCTGATACCCATTATGCCTATTTCGTCACATGGACGCTGGTTGATTGGCTGTATCTATTCGACAAAGAATCCTACCGCCAAATTATTTTAGATTCGCTGAATTATTTGCGGACAGAAAAGAAAACCCAACTCAATGCTTTTGTAATCATGTCATCGCACCTTCACGCAATACTATGGCCCAAAATCGGGATTAATCTTTCCGATGTTACGAGAGACTTTAAACGCCATACATCCAGAAAAATATCACAAGAAGCGGAAAGACAAAGTGCAACAGATTTTTTGAACGTTTTTGAGAATGCTCGAATCAAAAACCGCGCGCAAGATGTGTCGAAGTATCAGGTTTGGCAGGAGGGGTCTCACCCAGAAGCAATTTTCACCGAAAAGTTTGCCCGCCAGAAAATGGATTACATCCACATGAACCCTGTACGAGCAGGTTTAGTTCAGTCGCCAGAACAATGGCTTTATTCCAGCGCTCGCGCGTATATTCTTGGCGAGGAAACATATCCCCCGATAGATATTTTGGTGACAGGGTAAGGCGTCAGTTTCATCCCGTTCTTTCGGCAGTTGTACTGCCGAAGGTTCATCCACAGCACAACTGCGGATGAACTTTGGTGACGGATAAAGCGTCAGCAGTGCAACTGCTGACGCAACAAGTAGAGGAGTCAACATGTCCGAAGAAAAATTTCGCACCGAAGAATTCCGCGTGGACGGCGAAGAACTGCTTCGCAAGATCAAGAACCTCATCAACGAGGGCAACATCCGCCGCGTGATCATCAAGGACAAGGAAGGTAAAGTTATCTTTGAGATTCCCCTCACGTTTGGCGTCGTCGGCGCGTTGATAGCGCCGCAACTCGCCGCCATCGGCGCAATTGCCGCGCTATTGGGTGAAGCGACTGTTGTGGTCGAAAAAAGAGCGGTTTGAACAACTAAACCTACACTCCTGTCAATCCCGAAGGGATGGTAGGGTTATAGAAAATTGTGATGATCGATTTCAAATCCCGAAGGGATGACATATCTTTACCATCTCTGACACCCCTTCGGGGTTGTCCCCCTCGTGATAAATCGATTCTATAATCATATGACCCCTTCGGGGTCTTTGTCTTGCGCAAAATGAAGCAATAAATTAAATTCTCTCCACCCCGATCCCCGCGCCATCGGGCAAAAACATCTTCGCCCCATCATACGTCACCCCGCGATAGGGATCGTTCTTGATCAACAGCGGACCATCCAGGTCGGCATAATCGCACAGCGGAGCGAGATGCGCCGCGGCAGTGACTCCCACCGACGACTCGACCATGCAACTCAACATGATCCGCATATCGTGCGCCCGCGCCGCGTGGATCATCCGCAACGCCTCGCGGATTCCCTCGCTCTTCATTGTCTTCACCACCACGCCGTCAATCGCGCCCGCCAACTTGGCGACATCGCGCGAATTCTTCGCCGTCTCATCCGCAAAGATGGGAATGTCAATTCGCTGAGCGCGTAACTCATCCTTCAACCAAAAATATCCATCCACATCATCCACAGCCAGCGGCTGTTCGATGAACTCCAGATCGTATTCCGCCAAACGCGGGATGAGTCTCAGCGCCTGTTCACGACTCCACCCCGCGTTCGCGTCGACTCGCAATTTGGAGTTGGTCGCGCCGCGAATGGCTTTGACTCGCGCCTCATCCTCCTCCCCTCCCAACTTGATCTTCAGGATCGGATGACCCGATGCTTTCGCCTGTTCCGCCATCACATGCGGCTCATCCATTCCAATCGTGAACGAAGTCAAAGGAATCTTCTTCGGGTTCAACCCGAACAATTTATACAACGGCTGTCCCAACTTTTTTCCCCACAGATCGTGCAACGCCTCGTCAATCGCAGACCGCGCCGCGCGCGAGCCAGCAGGTCGCCGCGCCAAAACATTGTCCATGTCAAAAAGATCGTCGCCCAAGTCTGGCACAGATTTCAAATACTCGATGATCCCCTCTTGCGTCTCGCCATAATACGGCACCGCCGCCGCTTCGCCCACCCCGTCATCGAGAAACACCAACACATTATGACGCTGGTCGCTCGCCCCATGCGCCACGCGGAAAGTCGTCCGCAGATTCAGTGTGATCGGTTCCCAAGAAAGTTTCATTGCTCAATCTCCCAAATAGGGGCGCATATTAACACAGATGGTAGAATCGTTCCATCGTTGTGTACTTGGCGTTCTCTAACGCCAGATCGCGCAAACTATATCATTCAAAAGAGAATCGTTCCATGCAAACCATCCTCGATGACTTCGCCAAAACGCTCGACAAACGCACCACCGTCTTCGATGTGAAGATCGCTTCGCAGACAAGCGACTCTCTCACCCTCAGCGGACGCGTCCTCCATAAATCTCAATTGGATGAACTGCCCCGCCTCTTTCCTCAATTGAAACTTGATACGGCTTCCGTCAACGCTCTCCACACCGACGCGAACGAGCGCGTCCATGTCGCCACGAATCTCACAGGCTTGCATGAAAAGCCCACGTTTCGCGTTCCACTCCTCAGCGAGTTGACCTTCGGCACAGAACTCGAAGTATTGGAAGAACAAGGCAAGTGGGTCTTCGTCCGCCAAACGGATGGATATTTGGGCTGGGCATATCGTCCCTATCTCAGTGAAGGACTCGCCCCCACATCCACGCACCTCGTGATTGCGCCAGTGATCGAACTCCGCGCCGAGCCGAATCCCGTCAGCGTGGTGATAACTCGTCTCGTAAGCGGAACCAGCCTCCCCGTCGAAGAGACGCAGGATGGGTGGTCAAAAGTCCGCGCGAACCGAGTCGGCTGGGTCGAGTCGCGTCATCTGCGCGCGCTCACCGACATCCCGCAAGATGTTGAAGAAAAACGCACGATGCTTGAATCCGATTCACAACGGATGATCGGCGTGCCGTATCTCTGGGGCGGAAGCAGTGGCAACGGCATTGACTGTTCGGGCTTCGCGCAACTGCTTCACCGCTGGGTGGGAATCGAAATTCCGCGCGACGCCGACATGCAATGCGACGCCGCGAAACCCGTTGAGCCTCCGTTCGAGATCGGCGACCTGATCTTCTTCAGCGAAGACGACGACAAACGTATCACCCACGTCGGCATGAGTCTCGGCGGCTGGAAGATGATCCACTCCTCGCGCTCGCGCAACGGCGTGTACGTGGACGATATTGAGGAAGTGAAATTCTTGAAAGATATTTTCGTCAGCGCGGGAAGTTATTTGAGGTAACCCGCCGGCATCGATCGGAAATAAAACAGAACGCTGATTACGTAGATTGTACACTCCGCGTAATCAGCGTTTTCAATGGCGCAAGCAAGGGCAGGTATCCGCGCTCAAATGCGCCTACCCTTTCAACAACTCATCCTGTTTCGACTCCTCATCCTCAGGCTTTGCCAGCGATGGCATTTCGAGGATCGAGTTCAACCCAAAGTGTTGCAAAAATTCAGGCGTGGTGGAATACAAGATCGGGCGACCCGGTCCATCGGCGCGACCCGATTCGAGGATCAAATTCTTGTGCAGGAGACTCTTCATCATACTGTCGCTATTCACGCCGCGAATCGAATCAATTTGCGGGCGCGTGACCGGTTGCTGATAGGCGATGATCGCCAACGTTTCCAGCGCGGCGCGGCTAAGATGAGACGTGGCTTCAAGCCCAAGGAAATGCTCCACAAGTTCGGCGAGTTGCGGCGCGGTCGTTAACTGCGCTCGCCCGGCGTTCCGCTGAAGGCGCAAACCGCGACTAGCGAGCGCCGCATCCAACTCATTCAGCCCGCGTTCGATGACCGAAGGGGCAACGTCCAGCGCGGCCGCTAACTGCGCGGTCGCCACAGGCTCGCCTGATACAAACAACATTGCTTCCAGTTTTGCTGAAAGTGACAATTCAGTTTCGGAATTTTGCGCCGTAGAAGCCTCAGAATCGCTCATGCTATAATACCCTTCGATGTACGATTTACGATGGTCGAGTCGCCCAAATGTTTATTGAGGGCGCATCGAGACCACGCCGACCACTTACGAAATACGAACTACACCGTACGGAACACCCAGGAATGAAACGAACCAAACCCAGCATCTTTTTCATCGCGCTCATCCTCGCATCGCTCGCCTGCACGCTGTACGCCGGCGGACCCGACTACTCAGACCTCGCGCCCATCCCAGTGTCGACCGAAGCCGCGCAAAGCCTGCAAGACGGCATCCAAAAATCCATCGAAGATGGTTTAGTCAGCGGCGTGGTAACCATCACCATCACCGAGCCGCAGATCACATCCTATCTTGCCTTGCGCCTGCAAAACGACCCGAGCCTGCAACAAGAGAATTCCACGCCGCTCATCACCGACCCGCAAGTGTATTTGCGCGACGGGCAAATGAAAATTTACGGCAAGACCCAGCAAGGCGTGTTCGCCGCCAACATCGGCATCATCGTCAATGTCGGCGTCGACGCGGAAGGTAAACCAACCATCGAGATCGCCTCAGCCGACTTCGGTCCGTTCCCCGCGCCGGAGGGCATCAACGAAACCATCACCGCCATCATCGAAGAGGCGTACACCGGCTCGTTCGGGTCCCGTTGCCACCGGGCTTCGCATCGAAACCATCGCCATTGCCGACGGACTCATGACCATCGTCGGTCGAATCCGATAGCGCACGGATTATACACCGGATAAAATGCGCCGAATCTTTTTCACGCGAAACGCTTCGACGAAACCAGCGCGTCGACTCAGGGGAAGCCTGCTCCTGCTCCTCAACCTTAGCCTCCTCCTAAACGGATGCCGCTCCCCGCAGTTCGCCAGCCCAGAGGCGACCATCTCCGTCACTGTCGATGGCGCGACGCAAACCTCCACCATTCCCGCCGGGAGCACCGTGCAACAGGCATTGCAAATCGCCGGTATCGCATTCGGAAATTTGGATCGCGCCGATCCGCCGGTCTACACGGTGCTCAACGATGGAGATTCGGTCGTCATCATTCGCGTGCGCGAAATCTTCGAAACCGAAGAACAAGTCATCCCCTTTGACAAACAAATTGTGCGAAACGAATCATTGCCCGAAGGCGAAACGCGCCTCGTGCAAGCCGGCGCAAACGGCTCGCAAGAAGTAACCTACCGCCGCGTGCTGGAAGACGGCGTGGAAATCAGCAAATCCATCGTCAAATCCGTAATTCTCGTGGAGGCGATACCGGAGATCGTGATGATCGGCGCGCAGACGTCCTTCGCGCCCCTGCCCATCCCCGGCAAACTTGCCTACATCGCGGGCGGCAACGCATGGGTCATCGACACCTCCACCGCAAATCGTTTTCCACTCGTCACCACCGGCGACCTCGACGGGCGCATCTTCCGCATCTCGCCGCGCGGCGATTACCTCATCTACACCCGCAAATCTACCAAGCCCGCCGGCAAAGAGATCAACGTCTTGTGGGCGGTTCGCACCAACCCTGGCAGTAAACCCTTCCCCACCAGCGTATCGAATGTAGTCCACTTCGCCGATTGGATTCCCGGCACAAGCTCCGTCGCCTACACCACAGTGGAACCGCGCGCCACCGCGCCCGGCTGGCAGGCAAACAACGACCTCTGGCGATACAGCATCTCGACCGGCGAAAAGAAAAAAATACTGGACGCGAACGCCGGCGGCGTCTACGGCTGGTGGGGCATGACGTTCGCCTTCTCCTCAAACGGGAAACTGGCATACGCCCGCCCGGACGGCATCGGCACGGTCGATTTGGACGGCAAATACATCAAACCACTCATCGACATCGTCCCCCTCAACACTCACAGCGACTGGGCGTGGCTTCCGTCCATCTCGTGGGGCGCCGACGGAAATACCCTCTATTATGTAACTCATGCGCCCCCGCCCAGTCTAGTGAACGCTGAAGATTCGCCGTTCTTTGACATCCGCGCCACCTCATTTGAAAACGACGCCACTGTCGACATCGCCTCGCAGACCGGCATGTTCGCCTACCCAAACGCGTCGCCGACCCAAGCCAGTTCGCGCGAACGACAGTATCAAGTGGCGTACCTGCAAGCCATCTTTCACGAACAGAGCGAAACCAGCCGCTACCGGGTCGTCGTCATGGACCGCGATGGCTCCAACCGGCGAACAGTTTTCCCTGCGAATGACGCGCCGGGTCTCGAGCCGCAAATCCCCGCCTGGGCGCCGCGTCAAATCGACGGGCAATCTGGCTACTTCCTGGCGGTCGTTTACCAGGGGAATCTTTGGCTGGTGGATACCGGCAACGGTCAGGCATTTCAAGTGACGGGCGATGGGCTGGTCACAAAAATCGATTGGAGATAACACATGCGCATTTTGATCACCGGAGCCGCGGGATTCCTCGGCTCACACTTAAGCGACCGGTTGCTCGCCGACGGTCACGAGATCGTCGGGCTGGACAACTTCATCACCGGCAACCCGGGCAACCTCGCCCACTTGATGGGGAATGAAAAATTTTCGTTCTACAAACACGATGTATCGAATTACATCTTCATCCCCGGCAAAGTGGACGCGGTGATGCACTTCGCTTCGCCAGCCAGCCCCAACCCTCAATCGCCATCGGGCTACTTCAACCTCCCGATCCAGACCATGAAAGCCGGCGCGCTCGGCACACACAACTGCCTGGGCGTGGCAAAAGCCAACAAAGCGAGATTCCTGCTGGCATCCACAAGTGAGATTTACGGCGATCCGCTGGTTCACCCGCAAACGGAGGATTACACCGGCAACGTCGATCCCGCCGGTCCGCGCGCCGTGTACGATGAGGCGAAACGGTTCGCCGAATCGATCACCATGGCATATCACCGCTATCACGGCGTAGACACGCGCATCGTGCGCATCTTCAACACCTACGGTCCGCGCATGGACCTTGAGGACGGGCGCGCCTTGCCGAACCTGCTGAAACAGGCATTGCTCGAGCAACCGCTCACCGTGTACGGCGAGGGAAAACAAACCCGCTCGTTCTGCTACGTGGACGACCTGGTGGACGGTATCGTGCGGTTGCTTTATTCCGACGAACATTTGCCGGTCAACATCGGCAACCAGCGCGAGATCAGCCTGCTCGAATTCGCCGAAGCCATCAACAAGATCACCGGTAACCAGGCGGGCATCACCTACGTCAAAGACGCGCGCAGTGTGCGAGACCCGCAACAGCGCCGCCCCGATATCACCCGCGCCCGCGCCATCCTCCAGTGGGAGCCGAAAGTCTCCCTCGAGGAAGGGATCGCCAAAACCATTCCCTATTTCAAATCCAAACTGGGGCTATGACCGCCCAAACCAACAAGATCGAACGCATCCGCTTCCTGAAATTTGCCACTGTAGGCGCCATTGGCTCGCTGGTCGATTTTGGCGTGATGAACCTGCTCACCCGCCTATTCGCCATGCGGCTCGTCTACGCGGGGACAATTTCGTTCGTTTGCGCGGTTGCCAACAACTTTACCGGCAACCGCTACTGGACGTACCCAGAATCGCGCTCGCGCCACATCCTGCAACAACTAGGGATGTTCTTCGTGGTCAACGCGGCGGGGATCGCCATTCGCGTTCCCATCCTCCATTATGTTGAGCCGCCCATGGAAGGGCTTTTCGCCTCCCTCAGCATACTCTCCGCGTTCACGCCGGAAACGCTGGCAAAAAACGCCACCCTCGCCATCGCTATCGGAATTGTAATGCTTTGGAATTATTTCGTGAACCGCTACTGGACGTATAATGATGTGGAATAAGCATGGCAACCCAAGCCCATACCCGTATTATCCCCATCTATAACTCGCAAGGCGAAGCGGACGCTTTCCTCGTATACCCTTATATTTTCAACCGTTCCGGCGAATATATCGGATGGGTCACCCCCCAGCGCGAAGTGTATTCTGTGATGGGGTACTACGTCGGTTCTTTGACCAACGACCCGCGCATCATTCGCAAGCGGGCTGAAGACTCAGACAAGCCGCATATGGCTTGTCCTCCAACCCCAAAACGCATTTCCCCGCCCGCGCAGGTGCCTCTCGCGCCGATGATGCAGGAACTATCCTACGGCATCATCGATGTTCTCGCCGAGAGCCCCGAACTACTCCACACTCTGGATAGCGGCGACCTGCGACAGGATATGGATTGAAGGTTGACGATACGTTGCCCTCTCTCCAAAATAATTCTCTCCACCGTACACCTCCCTTTTTACCGCGAAGAGCGCCAAGTTAAGAACTTAGTGGCAGAAATGTGCGGTAGAGAAAAGTCTAATGTTCAATCCTCGCTGGCGCGCTCAAGGCATTCCTTGATTTTCCGCGCCACCTCAGGAGCATACTCTTCGGCGATTATGTTATGCGATGCAATAAAGCGATGTTTCTCAAAACCGCCCAGGGCAAGAGCCTCCCAACTCCAGGGAACTTGATCGCAACTTTGCTCTTCGGTCTGGCTCGATCGGAACAATGTCACTTTGCCCGCGTAGGGCTGGGGGAAATATTCATGCAATGCTTTACTATGCGTTGTGCGCAAGTAGGCAAGCAACAGACGATCTGAAAGACGCCACTTCATCGCAAATGCAAGGGCAACCAGACCGAAAAGCGCGATACGCAAGATCTTTGTCTGGATAAGCATCCCAACATACCCAACTTTTCCCTTGAAACCTGCCTGTGACAGGCGGCGGAGATGCCACTGCATGGTTCGAACCGTTCCATCGAGAAAAGGCTGATTCTCCGCAAACACCTGGGTTCGCGCCAACCGCTCCGGGTTTCGTGTGTCAAGCATCAATAACAACTTAACCTGCTCGCCTTGCTTCAGGAGTTGCTGTGCCATCTCGTAGGCGATCTCCCCTCCCAATGAAAACCCACAAAGATAATACGGTCCATGAGGTTGAAGTTTCTTAATTTCTTGAAGATAGAGCAGAGCCATATCCTCGATGCGCGGAAGGGCTGGAGTTACGCCGTCCACGCCTTGCGCTTGAAGAGCATAGAAGGGCTGATCGGCAGGTAACTGTCTTGCGATGAAGCGGAAGTACAGCACCCCTCCTTCATGTCCATGGACACCGAACAAGATGGGCTTGTTCCCCCTGGGATTAATGGGAACCAGAATCTGCTCTTGATACAGACCCGTGTTGGCATGTTCCAGCAACGCCGCCTGGCTGGAAATTGTGGGAGCATTCAAAATAGCCCCTACGGAAAGGTGAATTCCAAATTCGCGCTCAATCCGGGAAATCAACCTCACTGCCATGAAAGAATGTCCGCCAAGATCAAAGAAATCATCATGGATTCCAAATTCAGACTGCTGTAACAACTCGCGCCAGATGACCATGAGCCGGCTCTCAACACTATTTCCCGGCGGCTCAATGGTGGACGCCAGGGATTTCGCGCCCCGAATCTGAGCAAGCGCCCGACGATCCAGCTTCCCGTTGGTCGAGAGAGGCATCGTTTGTAGCGTAACAAATCGAGAGGGGATCATGAAGTCGGGCATTTTTCGCCGACAATACGCGCGGATCTCTGCCAGGGCAACATTTTCATGCGCGGGAACAATATATGCCGCCAGATAATTCTCGTCGGCTTGATCTTTTAACACAAGGATCGCGCAATCCTCCACCTCGGGGCAACTTCGTAGAACCGATTCCACCTCGCCCAGTTCGAGTCGCTGACCGCGGATCTTTATCTGGGAGTCACTGCGGCCCACGAACTCGATATTTCCATCTTCACGTTGTCGCACAACGTCCCCTGTCCGGTAGAGACGGCAATTGATCCCATCGTCAAAGGGGTTGCTAATGAATTTCTTTGCCGTGAGTTCAGGCAAATGTATATAACCATCTGCCAGACATGGGTTGCTGATGAATAATTCTCCGCTTTGCCCCGGCAAGACCGACTCCATGTGGTCATTCAGGATGTATAGGCGCGTCTGAGCAATCGCCTGTCCAATTGGCACAGCGCAAGCAAGCCCATCATCACCGGCGGCCGGGATTGGATAAGTGGCAACCACGCCTGTCGTTTCCGTTTGCCCAAAAATATTGACAAGCTCTACCTTGTTGCCCGCTAGCGCCCTCCAATCTCGCGGAGTTTCCATGCGCAAAGCCTCCCCCACGCATACGATCCTGCGCAGATGGTTTTGCAACAAATCGCTGCGGCAAGCCTCTGGCAAATCCTGCAACCGTTTATTGATCATCCGCCAAAATGAGGGCACTACATCCATCAAAGTGACGCGAGTTCTCTTGATTTCCTCGAATAATCTCAGAGGGTCGCGCATTTGTTCGTCGGAGGCGACGACCAGCGTGGCGCCACGCGATAACGGCACCATAATTTGACGCACAGCCAACGCGTAAGAAATGGACGCGCTCTGAAGATACACATCATCCGAAGCGACATCCAGCCCGGATTGAGAGACCCTGACAAAATTTCGAAGGCTGTCATGAGATACCATCACGCCTTTCGGCGCCCCGGTCGAGCCCGAAGTATAAATAATATAAGCCAGGTCTTTCTCGGCGGACATATTTTCCAAACCATCCGAAGGGAGGCGCTGGATGCTCTTTGACACGGCGTCTAACAAAATAACTTTCACAGCGGATTTCGGCGAAGATCGAAACAGACCGGTTTGAGTAATGCAAAATAGGGAATTGGAATTTGCAAGGATTTCCGCCACACGCTCCCGAGGATATGCCGGGTCGATCGGGATATACGCCGCTCCAGCGATGAGACATCCTAAAATGCCTGTTACCATCTCGATGGAGCGATTCAGCGAGATGGCGATCCGCGCGCCAGCCACAACTCCCTCGCCGCGCAAATACCGCGCCAATTGGTTGGCGCGCCCGATCAACTCCGCGTAGGTGACACACTCGCCGCCAAACTGGATAGCGGGTTTTTGCGGCGATCTTTCCGCCTGATAGGCAATTAATTCATGGACCAATAGTTCCTGTGTGTGAGTTTCAAGAGACAATGAGTTTGGCATATTGTTAGCAGGGTTAACTGTGACGCTAGAATGTTGATGGACAAAATGCAGCCGCATCTACTCCATGTCGGAGAAACATCAGAAAGGTTACGCGCGCTAGCCTTGTTCACATCCCACATTCGTCCTGTCGCATGGTAAACTTTCTTACAACTATGACAACCATCCAAACGCCCAAACCCATCAGCGCATCGCGCGTCACCCTGTCTCAACTCATGCACCTCGAACATGCCAACCTGCTGGGCAACGTGCACGGCGGCTGGATCATGAAACTCGCGGACGAGGCGGGCGCGCTCGCTTGTATGCGCCACGCCCAATGCAAAGTCGTGACCGTCGCCATCGATTCGATGACCTTCCGCGAGCCGATCAAGATCGGCGACCTCGTTACCCTGAACGCGGAAGTCACATACACCGGCAGAACGTCCATGGAAGCGAAAGTGGATGTGCTTGCCGAAAACCCGCTAACCCGCGAACGCTCGCACACCAACACTGCCTACCTCGTCTATGTCGCGCTTGACGATAGCGGCAAGCCGCTGGAAATTCCGCAATTGACGGCTGAAAATGAGGAAGAAACCCAAAAACTGTTGCAGGCAAAAGAAAGACAGGCGCGACGTTTGACTGAAAAGAAACTGCGAGAATCGCAATGACCGAACCCGAACTCACCCAACCCGAATCGGAAGAAAAAGAACCGGTCGCGCACTCGTTCAAAAGTCTGCGCGAACTGGTGGATTTTGTTTCCGGGAAAAATCTCCCGCCGCTCACCTCGGAAGATGGGCGCGTGACCGAAGCGCTTCCCTTCCCGTTCCTCGCCATCGTCGGGCAACAGGAAATGAAACTCGCGCTGTTGCTCGCGTTGATCAACCCGAATGTGGGCGGGATTTTACTGGTCGGTCCGCGCGGCACGGCGAAGACGACGGCTGTACGAAGTCTTTTGGATTTGCTCCCAATGGTCGAGCGAAGCACATGCCCGTACGGTTGTCTGCCTGAAGACATTGAAGCGGGCGGAGTGGATGCCGTTTGCCCGGACTGCGCGAAGAAATTCGCCGAGGGCAAACCGCTCACCGCGCCGGACAAAGTCCGCTTGATCGAACTGCCGTTGAACGCGCGGCTTGAAGATGTGGTCGGCGGCATTGACGAACGAGCCGCCATCCACGAACGGATGCGAATTCGTCGGGGAATACTTGCACAAGCAGATCGCAACTTGTTGTACATTGACGAGATCAACCTGCTCGCAGACGATGTCGTTGATTCGATCCTCGACGCCGCCGCGCAGGGATCGTACACCGTTCGGCGCGGACCCGTCGCGGCGACGTATCGCTCGCGCTTCGTGTTGATCGGCTCGATGAATCCCGAAGAGGGCAGACTCCGCCCGCAAATTTTGGATCGCTTCGGACTCCGGGTTATCGTCCGCGGCTTGGACGATGCGTCGCTGAGGCTGGAGGCGTACCGCCGAGTCCATGCGTACCTGGCGAATCCGCGTCACTTGGTGAACCAGTTTGCCCCGGAGATGGAAGCGGCGGCTGGAGAAATCCGCAGCGCGCGCGAGCAGATGAAGAGAGTCACCATCCCCGATTCGATTGCGAATCCCGCCATCGCGCTCGTCCAAAAAATGGGAATCGATTCACTGCGCGCTGAGATCACGTGGTTTGAGTCGGCGCGCGCGTATGCGGCGGCGGATGGACGCAATGAAGTGACGAATGAGGATCTGAAAATTGTCGCGCCGATGGCGTTGCGTTTGCGGCGGTCTGTGTTCATGAACGATTATTTCAAAGGGCAGGCGGGCGAGGAAAAAGAGATGAACGCGTTGCTGAACGGGTTTGGCAAAAAACCTACGAAGAAAAAGTCTGGTAAAAGAAAATGAGCGATTCAAAAGTTGCCAACCCAGCGTATCGAATCGAAACCGCGCGGCTTGTGGTGCGATGCTATCAGCCGACGGACGCGACGTTGCTCGAGGACTCGGTGCGCGAAAGCGTGGAGCATCTCAAGCCATGGATGCCGTGGGCGCACAATGAACCTGAGCCGTTTGAATACAAGGCAAAGCGTGTTTTGGAATTTCGCGGCAAATTCGATCTGGGACAAGATTTCACTTATGGGATTTTCAACCGCGAAGAAACGCGGTTGCTCGGCGGAACAGGATTCCACACGCGGCTCGGCGAAAAAGAACTTGAGATCGGGTATTGGATTCACAAAGATTTTGTCAAACAAGGACTCGTGACCGAATCCACCGCCGCGTTAATCAAAGTCGCTTTTGAAATTATCCACATTCACCGAATTGAAATTCATTGCGACCCTCGCAACACAGCCTCTGCCGCTGTGCCGCGCAAACTCGGCTTCACGCACGAAGGCACGCTCCGCGCAAAAACGCCGTTTCTCGATGAGTGGAGCGACTCGATGATCTGGGGTCTGCTCGAAAGCGAGTACCCGAACAGCCCAGCGGTCAAAGCGGAGATCAAGGCTTTTGACGCCGCCGGCAACACGTTGTTATGAAATCCCTTTTTGGGCGAATCATCCAAAAACCGATTTACATCTTGCTCGCCGTCAATCTATTGGTCGGCGTTTTTGTTTTCCGCGACTACGGGCTTTCATGGGACGAGCCGCTCTTTTACGATTATGCCGACGCGCTCGGATATGCCTATTCGCCGCATGAATGGTTCAGCGGACATTTCGATCTCGAAAATTCATACGGGCCCAGCGCGGAGGATCACAAGACGCGCGGACCCGCCTACCTTTTTCTTGCGCGCAATTTTGCCTACGGATTGGAAGACCTCGGTTCTGACCGCGCCTCAGCCTGGCACCTCGTCAATTTCGTCTTTTTCCAACTTGGAGTTTATTTCCTCTATCGGCTGTCCACGCGCTGGATGAAACCGTCCGCCGCGCTCGCAACGACTGCGTTTTTTTCCTATCAACCTTTATTGTGGGGACATGCCTTCATCAACCCGAAAGACCCTCCCTTTTTAGTTTTCTTTCTCGCGTCAGTCTGTCTCGGCTTCGAGGTGGTGGACGAAATTACAACAGGCGCAAAAAATAGTTGGTGGAAAGTTCTCGCCGCATCGTTTTGTTTAGGCATCGCAACATCCATCCGCGTGCTGGGACCTCTGGCTGGAATGATTGTGCTTGGTTATGCCATCTTCATCATCTTTGCCCGCCGCGGATTGAAATCCGCGACTATTCCTACCAAGTCCGCTCAAGCGGACTCGGCTTCACCGAAAAAATATTTTCGACCATTTATGATTTATGTTGTAGTTGCCATCGCGGTGATGCTCCTCACCTGGCCCTATCTTTGGGAAAATCCAATTGCAGGACTCTTCGGAACGCTCAAGTTCATGTCCGATAACCCGACGCAATTGGCTGTGTTATTCAACGGCGAGATATTCCGCGCCAACGACATGCCGCGCCGCTACCTCCCCTTCATGCTGTGGTCAACGCTCACCGAACCGACATGGATTTTATTCGCGGTTGGAGTTCTGATCGGTTTTTGGAAATTCAAAACGAATTCAAAAGAATTTGCATCTCTGGCTTTGACCCTCGCTTGGTTCATCCTTCTCGTCGCTTACGTCCTCATCCTTCGACCAGCCGTGTACGATGGCTTGCGTCATTTCCTTTTTATCCTGCCGCCGGTGTTTATCTTTGCTGGTTTCGTATTTGAATTTGTATTTGAGCAAATCACAATTGTATTTGAGCAAATCTCAATTCGAGCAACTCAACCAGTTTGGCTACGCGCTGGACTTGTTTTACTGATCCTTTTGCCGGGCATCAACGGGATCGTCCAGCTCCATCCCTACGAATACGCGTATTACAATTCGTTTGTCGGCGGCACGAGCGGAGTCTTTCGCAAATACGAAACGGAATACTGGCTTACTTGTTATAAAGAAGCGATGCAAAAATTGGACGCGAGTTTGAGTCAACCAGCGAATGTCTTTGTCCTGCGTGAAGCATACATTGCCGACTATTATTCCGGGAGCAACACCATCGTCCGCGATCTACGGAACGAAATGAGCGAAGTGAAATCAGGCGACTATGTTCTGGTCAACACACGCACAAATAATGACCGCTCCATTTTCAGAGACGCGCCGCCGGTGATCCAAATCCGCCGGGGAGATGCGATATTCTGCGAGGTCAAACAAATTCCATGAGTCTACGAGTCATTTCTGGCAAAGCAAGAGGTCGTAAATTGAAATCGGTGACGGGCGATACGACGCGCCCCATCACCGACCGTGTCAAGGAGGCGTTGTTCAACATCATCGCCAGCGACGTGATCGACTCCAACTGGTGGGACCTGTTCGCAGGCACCGGGGCAGTCGGCATCGAAGCGTTGAGCCGAGGCGCGGCATCCGTCCGCTTTACGGATTCGAATCGCGAACCCGTCGAGACGATCAAATCCAACGTGGAGCATTGCGGATTCACGGCGCAGTCAGAAATCCGCCGGGCAGATGCGTTCGCGTATCTCGCATCGCCAGCCGATAAAAAGTTTGAATACATCTACATCGCTCCCCCGCAGTACAAGGATATGTGGGTGAAAGCGCTGGAACTCGTGGACGATAATCTCGAATGGCTCACGGATGACGGCTGGGTCATTGTGCAGATCGCGCCGCGCGAATTCAAGTTCAACACGGTCGAGTTGAAGAATCTTGAAAAGTTCGATGAGCGGAAATACGGAACGACATTGCTGGTGTTTTATCAACGACATTCGTAACGCGAGATTTTGCATTTTTACAATTAAATCTAGCAATCCCATCGCGTCTTCCAGCCTGCGCTTCGTCTACGCTCATCCCAAATCATGTTTCGTCCTGAGCGGAGTGAGGAGCGTTCGTTGCGACGAACGCAGTCGAAGGACGCTCCGCTCAGCGAGGAAGGTTTTGTTGTTGGATTAATTTGGAAAAGTAATCTGTCCAGCCCCCGAAATTAATTTCAAAATTACTATGCCATTCACGATACTTTTCCTCAACAGTGGGCTCGTCATTCTCTGCCTGATGACCCTGCTCTGGCTATTGAGTCTCGCGCTGAAGAACTCCAGCATCGTGGATATTTTCTGGGGCATTGGCTTTATCGTCGTTGCGTGGCTGGGATTTTCATACGGATACGGCTACATCCCGCGCAAACAATGGATGTGCGTAATGGTCACGCTCTGGGGACTGCGCCTCGCGCTTCACATCGGACTCCGCAATTGGAACAAGCCCGAAGATTTCCGCTATGCCAAATGGCGCGAAGAGAACGGTCCGCGCTGGTGGTGGATTTCATTCTTCAAAGTATTTCTCCTACAGGGATTCTTGATGTGGCTCATCAGCGCGCCTATCCTTGCCGCGCAATCGTTTGGATACCCTGTCATCCTCACGCCAATGGATTTGCTCGGCGCGTTGATCTGGGGATTCGGTTTGCTCTTTGAATCCATCGCGGACTTGCAGTTGACTTTGTTCAAGCGTAATCCAAAAAACAAGGGGAAATTGCTTACGTCGGGTTTGTGGAAGTTCTCACGTCACCCGAACTATTTTGGTGAAACAATCGTATGGTGGGGAATCTTCATCATCGCCCTCGCGGTTGGCGCGTGGTGGACGATCCTCTCCCCCATCTTGATGACGTGGCTTTTGCTCCGCGTCTCCGGCGTGGCAATGCTCGAACGGACGATGCAAAGCAAGCCCGGTTACGAGGAGTACATGCGAAAGACCAGCGCGTTCTTTCCATGGTTCCCGAAAAATCGGGACGCTGATTCACGCTGAATACGCAGATTTTCTTTCTTTTAGGACTTACGCAGTTGAACCTGTTGTGCCGTAGTTGCACTGCGGCGGCGGCAGTGCAACTGTCCGCCAACTGCGTAAGTCTTGTCTTTGAATCAGCGGGGTCAGCGTTTTCACCTGCCCTTGCGGGCGGTGCAAGGGTCTGCGTCCAAAGGGGTTGTATAAGGTATCAAAGGCGAAATGGCATTTCGCGCTACGAGATTCATCCTTGCAATTTCCTTTTAGTTCAAATGGGGCTTCGATTCGAATCTCCCGCCATGCTAAAATAATCGCACCATGACGAACCTCCGCGCCCCGTCGAAGATCATCCCGCGAGCCTTCCCCGGCATCAAACCGGACGAGATCGAGGAATTGATCAAGAACAGCCAGGTACACGCGTACGCGCCCGGCGCGGTGTTGTGCCGCGAGAACGCGGTGGAAGCCCGCTTCTACATGATCCTCGAAGGCGACGCCGAAGTGACCAAGGTCATCAACAACTCCGAAACGCGCCTGCTCAAAACTCTAGGACCCGGCGATTTCTTCGGCGAGATGGCGCTCATCCACAACGCGCCGCGCGCCGCGACCGTCACCGCAAAGACCGCGCTCACCGCGCTCGAACTCGACAAGCCCGGTTTCGACCGCGTGCTTCATTCCTCCAGCAGTATCGCCATGGCGATGGTCAGCGAGATCAGCAACCGCTTACGCTCGAACGATCAAATGGCGGTGGACGACCTCCGCTTGCGCGCGAGCGAACTCGCCGAGGCGTATCAAAAACTTGCCGAGCAAGACCTCGCCCGCCGCGAGTTTCTCTCCAACATCGCGCACGAGTTGCGGACTCCGCTGATGGCGGCGAGCGGGTATCTCCAGATGTTGCAAAAAGGCGCGATGAGCGGCGACCAGATCTCCACTGGGATAGAAACGGTGAGTCGCAACGTCCAGCAGATCGTCAGCCTCGTCAACGACATCCTGTTCTTGCAAGAGATGGACCTCGTCCTCCCCGAATTTCAAGCGGTGGATTTGAACTCGGTCGCAAAAAACGTGACGGATAAATATGCGCCTAAAGCCGTCGAGCGGAATGTAAACCTGCGCTTCGCTCCCAACGTCAGCCTGCCTCGCGCGTTCGGCGACTCGAAATCCCTCGAGCGCGCTCTCTCGGCTCTGGTGGACAACGCCATCAAGTTCAGCCCCAAAGGCGGAGACGTGGATGTGCGCCTCAGCGCGCGCGCCGATGATATTTTGCTTTCGGTGGAGGATCACGGCATTGGGATCGAAAAAGAAAAGTTGACGAATGTCTTCGACCGCTTCTATCATCTCGAACGACACGAGAACGATCTCTTCGGCGGCATCGGGCTGGGACTCGCCATCACGAAACAGGTCATCGAACAACATCAGGGAAAGTTGACCGTGACCAGCACGCCGGGCAGGGGCAGCACATTTACGATCATACTGAAAAAGGGAAGTTAAAACCCTCACCCTAACCCTCTCCCAAAGGGAGAGGGGATTTACTCCTCAAACCTCACAACCAATTTCCCCGCCTCATCGTAAAACGACCGCGCGCTGAACGGCGGATCGCCGCGCTTCATGCCATGAATTCTCCCCAGCAGAATCGGCAAATCCTCGACAACGTCCAATTCTCCAATCTTCTTGTATTCAACCCACTCCGCCAAACCTTCTTCCGAGGCGATTAATTCGCCGCCCGTTACATTCCCCGTGAACATAAATAAACATATCCCTGTTTCGCCCGCGTCAACGATGACCGTTCCGCACAGCCATAGATCCGCCGTAAGACCGGTCTCTTCAAGCAACTCACGCTTCGCAGACGCGAGAACATCCTCCCCTCTCTCCACGTGACCGCCGAGTCCGTTGTACTTATTCGCCCACAGACGTTTCGTCGGCGCGCCTTTGAGGAGCAGGTATGAGTCTCCGCGCCGCAACAATATCGCCGTGCGCGGGATGAGGGTGTAGCGGGCGTTGTTGAGTCCTTGATCGGATTGAGGCATGAGTTATAAGATGACTGCCTTTTAGAAATGTGACGTATAATGTCGCGCATGGGTAATTATACAACGATTTTGACGGACAACCACCCTTACGGCGTCTTATACGGCAAAAAGTAGGATTAAGACGTAGTTGGCTGGCTAATTGGGAATCTGAGAAAGCATGAAAAACAAAACGGCAAGCATTGTTTTAATATTAGTAACTATTTTTATAAATTCATGTATCAGGCAGGGCAAAGAAAGTTCCGTACCAGATAATGATATTTTGCGTATTTTCTATGAAAATCACAACATCTCCGCCGTAGGCAATGGGGACAAACCAACATTTGAACAGTTTGCGGGAGATGTTATTTACCAACGAGAAGATATAGATGTAAATGAAGATGGAAAAAAAGAGATACTTATCTCAGGCTCGATTTCACTCCCCAAATGGTCTTTTTTTTCAATCTATCAATTGGATACATCTGACCAATGGGGAGAGATTTATTTTTTAGAATCACGTGGATGGTACGACTCATTAGTTCAGCAAAAATTTTCACATCCCTACATATTTGTAGATTTCTTAGGAAGTTGGGGCGGGACAGGTGTTTTCTCTGTTGCTATTGACCGAAATATCGTCAGGTGTAAAGAAGAAAAATGCGACTCAATTTCATTTACCCGTTACTATGAAGGACGCTCAGGAGATGGACGCCAATCATCTTGGGGATATTCAAAAGGAACGTCATCTATTATAGATAGTCATATTGAAATCAATGTTGTGGGATATAAACAAAGCAGCAACTACACAACAAATGAAGTTTGTGACCCGTCTGGAAATCTGTGGTACAACAGCGTGTTTCAACCCACACACACTGTCAACCCTCATATCACGAAAAAATACATCTGGGAAAATGATAAATTTACTGAGATAAATTCCAAAGAAATACCTGGATTCAATGTGAATATATCCTCAGATAGTTATGGCGATGGGCGCGCGGTTTTCATGATTAATTCTTTTGCAGGAGAAAACGCATCCCCCCAACATCAAATGGAAACTTATAATGATTTTTTCGGCATCAAGGATGATACTACCGAGTCACCCCTTACGCTCCCTTGTTTTGAGTTGAAAGGAGACCAAAACCCAATTTGGGTTCCAAAAAATATACTCATGACCGACTACCACTTAAACGATAAATCCTATTATGTTGCAGTTAATGAAAAGTGCGATATGGTTATTTGGACATGGAATTCCAACGACGGGAACATTTCTTCTTTAGAGCAGATGAGGTTTATTACAAAGCAAAAAGTTGAAGGCTGCGACTCTAATTTCCTTTCTTTCCAATGGGTAAATATCACCCAAACTTCATTTCCCGAATTGGTTATAAGATCTGGTTTTCTACATCAAACAGCATGGATTTTTGATGTTGAAAAAGGCGCAGAATTAATATATAAAGCAAGTGGTATAGTTCATGACGAAGATACGGCAGGCGTACAAGTGCAGTTAAAAGATAAACACATTTTGTTAACTATTGGATTACCATATCATAAAGAAGATTGCGTCACAACATTTGAATGTTTCTCTCTTGAAAAACAGTATGAGATATATGTTTGGGACGATACTTCACAAAAATTTACACTTCAACCATAATCTGTTCGCTAAACGCCAACCGTTAACCTGCAAAGAAAAACTCATCTGCGCCCAACGAGTCAACGCGGCAATTAATTTGATTGTGTGCTGTAAAATTGCCGACCCTTGAACAGATCGCGCAAAAGTCATATAAGAATATAAAGTCGCAGGACGGGCATATCAACCAAATCCTATGGCAAACCGCGAAAAAATAGTGTTTCTGTAAAGTCCGCGCCTAACGAGGAACCAAGCCATGAACAATAAATCTAACGATCGGGTTTTTCGATATATATTTGCGAATGTATATCCGCTATACATTCAAAAAGCGGAGCGAAAGAATCGCACGAAGAAAGAAGTTGACCAGGTCATCTGTTGGTTGACTGGCTACACTCAGGCGGGTCTGCAACAGCAGATCAAAAAGGGAAATGACCTAAAAACATTCTTCGCTGAAGCGCCAGCCATGAACCCAAATCGGTCGCTCATCACGGGCGTCGTGTGCGGCGTGCGCATCGAAGAGATCGAAGACCCGCTGATGCAAAAAATCCGTTATTTGGATAAACTGGTGGATGAACTCGCCAAAGGGAAGGCGATGGAGAAGATTCTGCGGTCATCCCCCGCTTGAGGCTGATTCTGCTTGGACGGTTTGCCGTCTCCACCCCAGCGTAATGGCGCAATCCGTTGGGCGCCCAACCGCCATAGTTTCTGCTATGAGTAGATCACGAAAATAGGATCTTGATGCGGTTACACCGCGTCAAGGCAGTCGGCACGATTTGTTTGGTCAATCGAACTGTCGCCTGAACTTTCGTGAAGTACTGACCATCACTACATAGGAGTTTTGCAATGACGATCACTTGTTTCATCCGCTACGAGATCGATCCTTTTCAGCGGGATGCTTTCAAGGAATACGCGGAGAATTGGGGACGCATCATTCCCCGCTGTGGAGGACATCTTGTTGGCTACTTCCTACCTCACGAGGGAACAAATAACATCGCATGGGGATTGATCGCCTTTGATAGTCTGGCATCGTATGAAGCCTATCGCGCGCGCCTCAAGTCAGACCAGGAAGGTCGTAAAAACTTTGAAATGGCGCAGGCGAAGCGGTTTATCCTTCACGAAGAACGGACTTTCGTGGAAGTCGTTGATGGCACGTTTGGTATTCCTGCAAGCCTGATGGGAGGTTCCTCTTGATCGCCGTGATTTTTGAAGTGTTGCCGCATCCAGATCAAAAGCAAGTTTACCTAGACTTCGCCGCCGATTTGAGATCCCACTTGGAGCATATTGACGGCTTCATATCAATTGAACGATTCGAAAGCCTGACTGAGCCGGGTAAAATTTTGTCTTTGTCCTTCTGGCGGGATGAAGAGGCTGTGAAGCAGTGGCGAAACCTCGACGCGCACCGACGCGCCCAATCTGCGGGTAGACAGTACGTTTTTGCAGAGTATCGCCTGCGCGTGGCGCAAGTCATCCGAGACTATGGATTAAACGACCGCATGGATGCGCCTGACGATTCGCGACAGGTTCACGGTGGCTGAGTTCAAGCCAACCGCCGCTACCCAACAAGGCGCGCGCTGTCCCTGCCTAGACGAGAATTTCCATGCCCCTGAAATTTGAAGAAAGTAGTCATATCAACCTCTCGGCAACCGAATTCATTGAAAAACATTTAACGATGGGCGGCGTAAATTATGAGTTAGGACCTTTTCTCAAAATGACGTGCCCAAAACAATGGGAGCAGAGACCATTAACCGAATGGCAGACGGGTACGCCGCTGTTCCGCAGTGTGATTTTCGCGCTTTGGGTATTCCCAATTGACGTCCATTCGTTTTACATGGAGAGGGTGTCGGCGCATGGGTTCGAGGAGCGCTCCTCCTCATGGATGAATTCGTTATGGGCGCACAAACGGACAGTCGCACCCGACGGCGCATCTTGCAAGATCCATGATGTGGTGGAGTTTACGCCAAGGATTAGGATCATCGGCGGGTTGGCGGCTCTGATCTATCAAACAGTTTTTAGACACAGACATAAAAGACTTAAGGCGCGTTTCGATGCAAAACCACGCTGACAGACCTCCGCATGAGCAAGACACCATCGTAGTTCCACTAAAGCGCTTCCTGCTCATCGGAGAATGTCCTCCCGAGTGGAAGGACTTCGATCTCTACCTATTCCGAGATAACGACACAGCGTTTTACGTCGGGCAATCACAACTCGCCTTTGCTCGCGTGTGGGAACATCTCCTCGGCGGATTCAAGGGACACTCGATTGTGGGTCGATTCGTGTGGGTCAACTGGCCCAAGTCTATGAGTTTCACGATTGAATTGTTGAGTTCACAGTCGGAGCAATTCGATGTCGTTGGGAATGATTTATCCGCTTCGGAGCGGCTGTTGATCGAGCGCTGGTCGCCGTGTTTCAACGTTTCACTGAATAGTCAGCCGACGCCTCTGCCGACTTCCTACTTGCCGCCGAATGCGCCGCGATTTGCTAAGCAAATCGGACGCAGAAGAAGTTTGAATGCACTGCTTCACGAAGCGGAGCGCGCCGTGAAAGCGGACGATGCGAAACTATGGCTGCAATCCATGGAGCAATGAATGGAATGCGGCGCGGTCCATTGAAACGAACAGGAGCAATACACATGAACAGTAGACAACCAAAAGACGGCGACTTTTGCGAAGTGATTCGCGGAACACACGCGGGTAAATCTGGAACCGTCAGAGACAGCAAGATGAGCAAGACGGGTCATGTCACTATCACCATTGTGCAAAAGAATGGCGAGCGGTTCAAGACGCTTGCGCGAAATATTCTCGTCAAGCCGCGCGGTAGAGCCTGACCATGACCTTCGAGTTCAGCGGCGCGATCTTCCATTGGCGCGGACCTGCTCCGTATCTTTTCGTCGCTGTGCCAGAAAAGCAAAGCCGCGATATCCAAGCCATCTCAAGAGAGGTCACGTATGGCTGGGGAGTGATTCCCGTCCACGCGCGGATCGGCAAGACCGAGTTTAAGACCTCCCTGTTCCCGAAAGACGGTCTCTATCTTGTGCCGATCAAGATGGTGGTCCAAAAAGCGGAAGAGATCGGCGAGGGGGATAATGTGAAGATACGGCTTGAAATCCGTTTGTAAACATAACACGGGGGGGGAACAACCTCCACAATCCCTGACAGGCTCGTCCATATTTCCTCCACAATGAGTTGATAACCTTACAGCAAATATAGGCATGTCATTCTGAGCCGCCCTTCGACTTACTCAGGGTAAACTCCACGACGAAGAATCTCTACCGCAACAAACGAGACTCTTCGCTCCGCTCAGAGTGACATAAAAGGAGAATCAACCATGAAAGCAGTTATGTTTGAGTCGTATGGTCAGCCAGATGTATTGAAGATCAAAGAGATCGCAAAGCCAGAAGTTTCAGATGATGCCGTGCTAGTTCGCGTGCGCGCCTCCTCGATCAATGTTGCGGAATGGTACGGTATGACAGGCTTGCCCATCGCCCGCATTCTGGGCGGCGGACTCGTCAAGCCGAAAGACACGCGTCTCGGCGCGGATTTTGCGGGCGTGGTCGAAGCGGTCGGCAAAAACGTCACCGATTTCAAGCGCGGCGACGAAGTCTTCGGCGGGAGAAGCGGAGCGTATGCGGAATACGTCAGCGTGAAAAATGCCATCGCGTTGAAACCAGCCAACGTCACGATGGAAGAAGCGGCGTCCGTCCCCACAGCGGGAATCACCGCGTTGCAGGGACTGCGCGATCACGGGAAAATCCAGCCCGGGCAGAAAGTCCTGATCCACGGCGCGTCGGGCGGAGTCGGATCGTTTGCGATTCAGATCGCCAAAGCGCTCGGCGCGGACGTGACGGCTGTGTGCAGTACGAACAATGTTGAACACGCTCGCAGGCTGGGCGCCGATCATGTGATTGATTACACCAAAGAGGACTTTACGCGCAACGGCAAAAAATATGATCTACTGCTCAATGTCAATGGCGGGCGTTCGTGGTCTGATTACAAACGCGTTCTCAAGCCAGACGCAACCTTTGTGCTCATCGGAGGACCCAAGACGGAATTGATCGGTCCAGTCAGTCTTTTGGTCAAGATGAAAGTTTCGATGCTGGGCGCGAGTCAAAAATTCGTGTTTTTCACCGCCCAATTCAACCGCGCGGATATGCAAACCTTGAAAGAACTGGTCGAAAGCGGAAAAGTGAAACCGTTTGTCGAGAAGGCTTACCCAATGACGCGCATCGTTGACGCCATGACACATCTTGGCAACGGTCATGCGCGAGGCAAGATCGTTGTCACAATGACATAAACGAACCCCGCAATATCAACTCGCTTTGTACGATCACGTATATGAGAATCAAAATGTGGCGCTCGGAGAGGTAATCCAATGGAACTTAGATACTTTGAATTCTTGAAACACCTCATTCGCTTCAATCGGCAGGTCTATCTCGATCACAATGCGACGACGCCTGTGAGCGACCATGTCCGTAGAAAGATGGAACAGGTGTTGAGAAACCAATACGGCAATCCATCATCGTTCTATGGTATTGGCAGAAAATCGGCAGAGTTGCTCGAAGAAGCCCGTCAACACGTGGCAAAAGCGATTCACGCCGACCCGTCGGATGTTTATTTCACTGCCTGCGCGACCGAGTCAAATAACGCTGCGCTCAAATCGGTTGCCGCGCATTTTTATCCGAAAAAGAAGAAGATTGTTTCCACGCCCATCGAACACCCTTCTGTGTTGAAAACGCTGGACTATCTCGAAACCCAAGGAGTGATCGTCAAATATTGTCCAGTTGACGACAAAGGGCGTGTACAACTCGTCGAATTGGAAAAGATGATCGATGAGGATACCTTCCTTGTCTGTTGCATGTTGGCAAACAATGAAACCGGCGTCATTCAAGACATCAAAGCGGTGACGAAGATCGCGCATCAACACGGCGCGTTGGTATTGACAGACTGCGTGCAAGCGTTGGGAAAAATTCCGATTGACCTCCACTCATGGGATGTTGACTACGCTTCCTTCTCGGCGCACAAACTATATGGACCGAAAGGCATCGGCGCGTTGTACATCAAACAGGGAAGTCCATTTACTCCGTTGCTCCATGGCGGTCATCAGGAAAGCGGACTGCGAGCTGGGACGGAAAGCCTTCACAACATCGTCGGCTTTGGCGCGGCTTGTCAGGACGTGGATAAACTCCTCGCGCAGAGCAAACGAACTCAAACATTGAAGCGACAATTGACTCAACGGCTCAAAGAGATCAAGCCAGATTGCGTGATCAACTCGCCAGAATCAGAATCCCTGCCGAACACGCTTAGCGTTACCTTCCCCGGCGTGGAGAATGCCGGGTTGATGGGAATGTTGGACTATCGCGGCATCGCCGTCTCTGCCGGGTCGGCGTGCAGTACCGGCGAAGATACGCCCTCCCACGTGTTGAAAGCGATCGGCGTATCCGACCAAGCCGCCCGCGAGACGATTCGAATCAGTCTCGGGCATGAAACTTCATCACGCGACATCCGATACGCGACACAGGTAATCCAAGATTACATTGAAGGACGAATCTCTTTCGTCAACATGCTCGCGCCCGCGCAATTGAATGAAAACATTCTCTTCGACGAGAAAACTTTCATCCTCGATGTGCGCCCAGGCGATGACCGTAAAAAATTCGAGGGTCTGCCAAATTCTCACCAGGTCAACCCGCTCCGAGTCGAAAACTACTTGAAACAACTTCCGCGCGATAAAAATATTTTGGTGTACTGCCCGGGCGGCGGGCTTTCGGTGATGATCTCGTATTACCTGAAATCGAAAGGCTTCAAGAAAATCACCAACCTGCGCGGCGGGCTGGACGGCTGGAGAAAGCGCCGCAGTGACCTGTACGAAAAATACGCCGGGCAAAACGTCACAATCCTCGAACCGGACAAGGTCAACTAAAAGAAAACATCCTCCACTCTCCCCTTTCTACTTTCTACCTCATTCTCTCTACTTTGCGTGCCAAAAACTTTCATAACTCATCCTTGATAATTCATCCTTCATCATTCCCCTTTCCTCCCTTATACTCCCCCCATGCCACCCCTCATCCTCGTCGTGGATGACGAACCCAAGATCGCGCGCCTCGCGCGAGATTATCTGGAGAAGAACGGATTCCGCGTCGTCACCGCCGCCGACGGTCAATCCGCGCTGACGATTGCCCGCCGCGAAAAACCCGACCTCCTCATCCTCGACCTGATGCTCCCACAAATGGACGGGCGCGAAGTCTGCCGCATCCTGCGCCGCGAAAGCGACGTGCCCATCATCATGCTCACCGCCCTCTCCGAAGAAATAGATCAAGTGACGGGTCTCGAAATCGGCGCGGACGATTACATCACCAAGCCGTTCTCCGTCCGCGCGTTGGTGGCGCGTGTGCGGGCGTTGCTCCGCCGAACGCGCGGCGATGTCAAAGCGCCGAGCCTCATCCGCGTGGGCGGGCTTGAAATTGATTCGGAAAAATACGCAGTGTCTTTCAACAACAGTCCGATCAAGTTAACTCCCAACGAATTCAAATTGCTGGTCCTGCTCGCCAGCCGTCCCAGCCAAACGCTCACACGCGAGCAATTACTCGAAGACCTGCACGGCACATCCTCCAGCATGGATCGCAGTGTCGATTCGCACATCAAGAACCTGCGTAAAAAACTCGAAGCCGCCTCAGGCAAATCCATGATCGAAACGGTCTACGGAATCGGTTACCGCTTCATCGAATAACCTCTTTCCTCATCGCACTGGTCACTGCTCACTGACTTTCCACTTTCCACTCGCTACTTTCCTCTTTCCACTCTCCTCATGTCCACCTCCCCTCCTCCCAAACGCCGACACCGCTTCGTCCTCCTCGTCATCTTCTTCATCCTCACCGTTTTCCTTTTTGTCGGGGGCATCGCCGCTCTTCTTTACCTGCTCTTTTCGCAATACACCAACATCAGAAACATTTGGATCCTCGTCTGCGGCGCGCCCGTCGTTCTGGTCGTCATCCTTTTCATTACCGCCTTCAACCTCTATCTTCGCTACGGCAAACCTCTCGAAGAGTTTTTCAAAACGATCAATGCCGTCGAAGAGGGTAATCTCTCGGCGCGCGTGCCTGAGAATAAATCCGATATGTTCAGCGATCTCATCAAACGCTTCAACAAGATGGTCGGCGAACTCGAACGCGCCGCGCAACAACGCCGCAACCTCACCGCCGACATCGCGCACGAACTCCGCACGCCGCTCCACATCATTCAAGGCAACCTCGAAGGCATCGTGGATGGCGTCTATCAGCCCACGCCCGAACACATCAACAACACATTGGATGAGACTCGCCTCCTCACCCACCTCGTGAACGACTTGCAGACTCTCTCCCTCGCCGAAACGGGACAACTCCCGCTTCATCCCACCTTATTTCTGCTCGCCGACCTTCTGCATGATCTCACTTCGAGTTTTTCCTCCCAAGCCGCGTCCCTCGGCATCGACCTGCAAACGCGCCTCGCCGATGAACATCAACAAGTCACCGCCGATTATGACCGCTTGAATCAAGTCCTATCGAATCTCATCTCGAACGCCCTGCGCCACACTCCTCATGGCGGGAGAATTTCCATCGAAACCGAATCCGCGCGCGATACGCAATACGCAGTACGCATTACGATACAAGACACTGGCTCTGGCATCCCCCCCGCCGATCTCCCCTTCATCTTCGACCGCTTCTGGCGCGGCGACAGATCGCGCAGTGAACGCGCCCACAGCGGACTCGGACTCGCCATCACGAAACAACTCATCCACGCGCATGGCGGCACGATCGAAGCGCAAAGCGAACTGGGAACAGGCACAACGTTCATCATCGAGTTACCCCGCGGATAATCAGCAGACACGAAAACACGCCCTTGACGACGTTGCACTGCGTCAAGGAATACGACACGATTTGCTTGGCAAATCGAACTGTCGCATAAACTTTCGTAAAATATGAAATACTGAAGTTGGGGATAATTTTTCTGTCTTGTCACAATCCGTCACCGCAAAGTTTACTTTGCGGCGCTGTAAATTTTTATGCTAGACTTGTCGCATGAAAAACAATCGCCTCATCACGAGCCAAATTTCAGACACCGTAACACGCCTCATCCTTCTGCCATTGATCGCCACCCTGGCGGCTGGATGTGGATCACCCGCGCCCAGCCCAACCGATATGGCCGCGCCTCCTACCCAACCGTCGTCACTCCCCACCGATACTTCGGCTCCCCCTGCCACCCAGCCGGTCACGCCGACTACGGAAACGACAGCCACACTTCCGGTCACCGACGCGCCCGCGCTCCCGTCGAACATTCTCACGGGTCAACATCCATTCACATCCCAATCGGGAGGTCGGAACTATCTGCTCTTCCTGCCCTCAAATTACGGAAAAGACCCCGCGCAGAAATTTCCCCTGATCCTTTTTCTACACGGCTCAGGGACGAGCAGTTCGAACACCGACATGCTTCTCTACGAAGCCCTGCCTCAAATTTTGGGGTTCACGCCGGACTTTCCGTTTATTGTGCTCTCGCCGCAATTGACCGGCAAACCGGGCGATGAGTATTGGTTTCAAGATAAGGTGGAGGCGTCTGTTTTTTCCCTGCTCGATGAAGTGACCGCATCATACGCCGTGGACACGACGCGCGTCTACCTGACGGGTGTGAGCATCGGCGGAAACGGGGTGTGGGAGTATGGACTGCGTCACCCAGACACGTTCGCCGCGCTCGCGCCAGTGATGGGGTTTGTCGGCGACACAACCGGCTTCCATGTCCCTGCAAATATTTGCGATTTGAAAAACAAACCCATTTGGGCGTTTCATGGCGCAGTCGATACGATCGTGCCGCTCGAGGCGGAACAATCCCTCGTGGATGCGTTGAAGGCGTGCGATGGCAACATCCAGTTCACGGTGTATCCTGACGGCGACCACGATATCAGCGGCAGGGTCTATCAGGATCAAGAACTTTATACGTGGATGCTGGCGCAGTCGTTGAAGTGATTTGCGTGGAAAGTGGTGGGGTACAATCGGTGTCAAGTTTCAGGTTCCAAGTTTCAGGTTCAAGTGGACGGTCTTTGCCTCCCTTAATTCATTTCAATGTTATGTTTTCCTGGGGAATGTGCTAGACTCTCGATAACTACAAACCCATCCAATTACCAATTACATCATGGAAACCATCTCCTCCTCCATCAACACCTCCTCGACTGAATTCAAACAAAACTCCGAACACCATCGTTCATTAGCGAACGAACTCAAGGGACGCCTCGCTAAAGTTCGCGAGGGTGGCGGGGAAAAATATCGCAAGCGACACGAGTCGCAGGGCAAACTCTTCGTCCGCGAGCGGATCGAACGCCTGCTCGACCCCAATTCTCCATTTCTCGAATTCTCCGCGCTTGCCGCGACCGATCTTTACGATAACGAAGGTCCAGGCGCGGGTATCGTCACGGGCATCGGGCGCGTGTCCAACCGCGAAGTCCTCATCGTCGCCAACGACGCGACCGTCAAAGGCGGATCGTATCTCCCGATGACGGTCAAGAAACATCTGCGCGCGCAACAGATCGCCGAAGAGAATCATCTGCCCTGCCTGTATCTCGTCGATTCGGGGGGAGCGTTTTTGCCATTGCAAGACGAAGTCTTCCCCGATGTGAATCATTTCGGTCGCATCTTTTACAATCAGGCAAGAATGTCCGCGAAAAAGATTCCGCAGATCGCGGCGGTGATGGGCTCGTGCACGGCGGGCGGCGCGTACGTCCCTGCGATGAGCGACGAAGCCATCATCGTCAAAGGCACAGGCACGATCTTCCTCGGCGGACCTCCGCTCGTGAAGGCGGCAACAGGCGAGGATGTGAGCGCGGAAGATTTGGGCGGAGCAGACGTCCACACGCGGCGAAGCGGGGTTGCGGATCATTTTGCGGAGGATGACGATCATGCGATTGAGATTCTGAGGAATATTGTTGAGACACTTCCGTCGAAAGTAGAAAGTGGAAAGTCATCTTTCTACTTTCCACTTTCTAAACCCGAGGAACCTCTTTATCCCGCCGAAGAAATCTACGGCATCCTGCCCGCGACGTTCCGCGAGACCTACGATGTTCATGAGATCATCGCCCGCCTCGTGGATGGAAGCAAATTCCGCGAGTTCAAAGCGCGCTACGGCACGACTCTCGTCTGCGGGTTCGCGCGGATTCATGGATACCCCGTCGGCATCATCGCCAACAACGGAGTCTTGTTCAGCGAGTCCGCGCTCAAAGCGACTCACTTCATCGAACTCTGTGACCAACGCGGCATCCCGCTCGTGTTCCTGCAAAACATCACTGGCTTCATGGTGGGACGTGAAGCCGAAGTCGGCGGCATCGCCAAAGACGGCGCGAAGATGGTCCATGCGGTGGCGACGACTCGCGTGCCGAAGTTAACCGTCGTCATCGGCGGCTCGTTCGGCGCGGGCAACTATGCCATGTCAGGTCGCGCCTACGGCTCACGATTCTTATGGATGTGGCCCAACGCAAGAATCTCCGTCATGGGCGGGGAACAAGCCGCGAACGTCCTGCTCACCATCAAACAAGACCAACTCGCCCGTGAAGGCAAACCTGCCATGACGAAACAAGAAGCCGACGAGTTCAAACGCCCTATTCTAGAAAAATACGAAGATGAAGGCAATCCCTATCATTCCACCGCAAGATTGTGGGATGATGGCGTGATTGATCCTGTGGATACGCGTCAAGTGCTTGGTCTAGCATTATCTGTTGTTTTGAATTCACCTGTGGAAGAAAATAATTTTGGCGTGTTTAGGATGTGATACAAGCAATCTCAAGGATTCAATCAAAATGAGTAAAGTAACTTCACAAATCAACCGATTTATCCAAATACTGATAATTGCAGTTTTTGGACTTGCGGGATATGTAGTTTCCATAAATGTAAAAACAGAAGGCTGGGGTTTTTATTTATGGATCGTGTGGGGATTACTGAGTGGCATTGGATTTGCGCTTGGGTATGCGGACAAAAAGTACCAAATCTTTTTGTGGGTAATTTTCGGCGCCTGCTTGGGATTGTTATCAGCAGTCATTGGCAGACAAAAACAGGACTTAATTACAATGCCTTTGATTTTTGTATTCATGGGTACACTGATAGGATACCAAACTTACGAAAGCCCGAAAAAGGTAAAAATTGGAGCTGTGATTGGAGCAATTTTTCTAGGTGGGTTGGCATTAGCTGGTGCGGGAATAATTCTTGGTGAGATAGAACTCAAGGACAGTCCATTAGCTATAGCTACAGGCTTATTATTGGGAGCTTGGCTTGGTGCATATACTGCTTCTAAATTTTAGCCTGACAAGAAATGTCACTCTGAGGGAGCGTTTGCCGCGACCGAAGAGTCTCTTACTCCCGCAAGCAGAGACCCTTTACTCTCGCTCAGGGTGACATAATTACCAATTACGGAGACAAACATGACATTCGAAAAATCTTCAGGTAGCCCACATCATTTTCTATCTCAATTAGCAGGAGGTTGGTCAGGTATTTCCAAACTCTGGCTTGAGCCAGATAAACTTGCTGGTGAATCGCCTCTCGTTGGTAATATCCAACTCCTCCTCGATGGACGCTTTGCTCTCTTCCTCTATCAATCATCCATCGAAGGCGAGCCGCAACACGGAATGTTCACGTTTGGTTACAACACCCAACTCAATCGTTACGAAGCCTCATGGGTCGACTCCTTCCACAACAACACCGCCATCATGTTCTGCACGGGGAACGCCACCGAAAACGGATTCTCCGTCCTCGGCAGTTATCCCGATCCCTCTGGCGGACCCGACTGGGGCTGGCGCACGCAAGTCGAAATGATTGACGCCAATCATTTGGTCATCACCGCATACAACATCCACCCCGAATACGGCGAAGCCAAAGCCACCGAAGCGACGATGACGCGCATCAAATAATGTTCAAAAAAATTCTCATTGCCAACCGCGGCGAGATCGCCATTCGCATCCTGCGCGCCTGCAAAGAACTCGGCGTCAAAACGGTCGCCGTCTATTCCGACGCGGACAAAAATTCACAACACGCGCAACTCGCCGACGAAGCGATTCACATCGGCGCCTCTTCGCCGAAAGAATCGTATTTAAATGCGGATGTCTTAATTCAAGCCGCCCTCGCCTCCCAAGCGGATGCCATCCACCCGGGCTATGGCTTCCTCTCGGAAAACGCCTCATTCGCAGGGAGGGTTGCCTCAGCCCATTTGACCTTTATCGGTCCCTCAGCGGACTCGATCCGCGCCATGGGCGACAAAGCCGAGTCGAAGATTCGCATGAAGCAGGCAGGCGTGCCGACAGTCCCAGGCTTCGAGGGACTCGAATCCGAATCCGATTTCAAGAAAGCCGCGCAGGAGATCGGCTATCCCGTTCTCGTTAAAGCCGCGGCGGGAGGCGGAGGCAAAGGCATGAGGGTGGTGAATCAGCCCGAAGAGTTGAAAGAAGCGATCGAGTCCGCGCGCGGCGAAGCGCTGAACGCGTTCGGCGATGAACGTCTGCTCGTCGAAAAATATATCCCGAACGCGCATCACATCGAGTTTCAAGTCTTCGGCGACCAGCACGGACATCTCGTGCATTTATTCGAGCGCGAATGTTCGACGCAGAGGCGTTATCAAAAAATTATCGAAGAGACTCCATCGCCATTGCTCACGCCAGAACTGCGGAAACAAATGGGAGATGCCGCAGTTGCCGCGGCGAAGGCTGTAAATTATTTCAATGCAGGGACAATTGAATTTATCTTCGACCCCAGACCTTCGACCTTCGACCTTCAACCTTTTTACTTTCTCGAAATGAACACTCGTCTCCAAGTGGAACACCCCATCACCGAACTCACCACCGGACTCGACCTCGTCCAATGGCAGATCCGCGTTGCGGCAGGCGAGCGGTTTCCATATTCGCAGGAACAACTGACTCAACGCGGACACGCCATCGAATGCCGCGTCTACGCCGAAGACCCCGCCAACGGATTTTTACCCAGCACAGGAAAACTTTTGCAATACATCGAGCCGCGCGGACCTGGCATCCGCGTCGACTCAGGCTTCCGCGCAGGCGATGAGGTGACACATTTTTACGATCCGCTGTTGGCGAAGTTAATTGTGTTTGGCGAATCGAGAGAAATCGCCATTCAAAAAATGCAAGCCGCGTTGCGCGACTTCGTCGTGCATGGCGTGACGAGCAACGTGGATTTCATGCAAGATGTTTTAGCTCATCCCGATTTTGCCGCTGGACGAGTCTACACACGCTGGGTGGAAGATCAACCTACGTGGAGTCAGCCCGCCCCGTCGTTTGAAGCGCTTGTCTCCGCCGCGCTTGCTGATACATCAATCGAAAATCGTCAATCGCAAATCGTAAATGAGCACGATCCTTACAGCCCGTGGAAAAATCCAAATGGATTCAGAAATTAAATTTATGGAAAAGAAAAAAATTGACCTTCGACTCATCGTTGCAAGCGCGGCGCTCCTCATCCTCCTCTACTTCGGCGCGGATAGTTTGGGAACCGCAGTGGGCATTGATTGGCGCGAGACGTATTACCCCGCCGCGCGCGCCGTGCTGGAAGGAAATAATCCATATCTTGCCGCGCCCACGTTTCGCAACCTGCCGTGGACGTTGATCCCCATGCTGCCGTTGGCGATATTTTCCGAACGCGTCAGCGGTGATTTGTATTTCATCCTCACGCTCGCGTTGTATACGTGGGTCGCCGTCCGATTGAAAGCCAGCCGCGTCGCGTTGATCGCGTTCCTTTTATCTTCGCCCGTTGTCTACGGGATGCGCATGTTGAACGTGGACGCGCTCGCGCTCGTCGGCTTCATCCTCCCGCCGCAGATCGGATTATTTTTCATCCTCATCAAACCGCAGATGGGCATCGCGATGATCCCATTTTGGATGTTCGAGACATGGCGCGCTGGCGGATGGAAATCGCTTCTTCTCGCCTTTCTGCCTGCTACCGTTGCGACGATTCTTTCTCTCCTGATTTTTGGCACCGCCTCCATCGGCAGGTCGAACGATCTTCTGCAATCCACATGGAACGCCAGCCTGTGGCCCTGGGCATTCCCCATCGGTTTCGCGTTGACCGTTCTCGCAGTCCGCAACCGACGCAAAGATCAGGCGATGGCGGCGTCGCCGTTCCTCTCGCCGTATCTCGCGTATCATTCGTGGGTCAGCGTGTTGGCAGGCTTGATGCAACGCAACCTCGAACTTGTGCTCGCCGTGATCGGCATGTGGCTGGTGGCGGTGATTCGGATTCTAGGATACGGATGAAAACAAACTTCGAGCATAATTCCAAGTCGTATAGCATTGACATCGTCCCTTCGGGCAAATCTCAGGTTTCGCGTTCCGGCGAAGTTGATCGTTACAATCCACAGAAGAAATCGAGCGGCTTTAGGAATTAGACCAATGAAACACTCAACCTGCTTAATACTTTTCTTAGTCGCAATTCAAACTCTGCTGTCATCATGCACAAACGCCAGCAACCCTCCACCGTTATCTTTCGAAGACGCTTATTTAAACCAGCAGGTTTTGCTAAGAGTTTCGAGTTATTCAAATACCTATAAAACCAGAGACCCTATAAATCTGGAACTCAAATACAATTCCGACCAGGAAATTATTTTTCCGTATGACTACAACTTGAAGATATTTGAAAGATCAGATGAAATGTGGGTTGAATTAAAAGAGAAACCAACTTATCGATTTCCCCTAAGCGATATCGTACTTTCTCCACCAATAGAAATGCCAGCGGTCCAAGTGGTTGTGTTTTTTCCTGATCTACAAAACCCCTTCAGGAAATATTATATTCGCATCTATGTAATTGGCAATATGAAAACCAATAATGGCATAAAAGAAGTCGCAGCTTATACAGAAATCACATTACAGCCATAAGTTTATATGAAACTATCTTTTGACTTTAATTCTACATCCACATCTGTTGATCTGATCCCAACAGGCAAATCCTATCGCGCCACTTTGGACGATAAAACTGTTGACGTTGAAATCATCCGCGCCGAAAACGGAAAGTTGGATTTACTCATTGACGGCAAGCGCGTCACCGCGTATGTTTCATCGGACAACGCCAAACGCTGGGTGACGGTGGGCAGGCAAACATTCGTGCTGACCAAATCGTCTGGCGCAAAGCGAAGAAGCGCGGGCGGCGATCATGCGTCAGGATTAGCCGCGCCAATGCCAGGCGTGGTGCGAAGCGTGAACGTCGTCGTGGACGAGTCGGTGACGAAAGGTCAAACGCTGATGGTGTTGGAAGCGATGAAAATGGAGATTAGAATCCAAGCGCCGATGGATGGCGTGGTGAAATCGCTGGCGGTGAAGGTTGGTCAAACGGTGGAGCGTGAGCAAGAACTGATCAATGTCGAAAGTCAAACGTCGAAGGTCTGACCTTTGACTTGTGACCTTCAACCTTCGACAAAGGAGTCTTATGGCTGGAAAATTTTTCGACGAACTCGAAGTTGGGATGAAATTCAAACACGGCGGGCGCACCGTCACCGAAATGGACAACGTGCTCTTCACCGCGTTGACGATGAACACACAGCCTCTGCACCTCAACGAGGATTTCGCCTCGAAGACCGAGTTCGGTCAGCGATTGGTGAATGGAGTGTTCACCTTCGGTCTCGTTGTTGGCTTGACCGTCGCCGATCTCACCGATGGAACCATCGTGGCAAATTTGGGATACGACAAGGTCGCGCATCCCAATCCCGTCTTTCACGGCGACACAGTCTACGCCGAAAGCGAGATCATCGAGAAGCGCGAGTCGAAATCGAGACCCGAAGTTGGCATCGTGCGAATCAAATGCTGGGGCAGGAAACCAGACGGTACAATTGTGGTCGAGTTCGAACGGACGGCGATGTTTTTGAAGAAGTAAACAGGTACACAAGTAAACAAGTAGACAAGTAGACAGGTACACAGGTAGACGCGTTACGAGTTACGAGTTACCACCTGTTTACGTGTTTCTGTGTTTACCTGTGTACCACCCAGGAGATTCCATGCACTCACGACGCGCGATACTCTACATGCCAGGCGACGACCGCCGCAAGATCCAAAAAGCGACCACGCTGGGAGTCGACTCCATTTGCATGGACATGGAAGACGGCGTGGCGGCGAACAAAAAGACCGAAGCGCGGGAGGTCATTGCAGGGGCGATGAAGGAACTGGACTTCGGCAAGTCCGAGCGGTGTATTCGCATCAACCAAATTGGTTCAGGCTTGGAGAAGCGCGACCTCGTCGCGGCGTTGGCGACAAATCCCGATACGATCGTTGTGCCGAAGATCGAAACTGCCGAACAAGTGAAATGGGTTAGCGAGCATATCGAAACCTACGAACTTTCGAGCAAGTTGAACATTGGGAGCGTCCGCTTGCTGGTGGGCGTGGAAACGGCGAAGGGAATCATGAACCTGAAAGAGATTGCCGAAGCGGATAAACGACTCGAAGCCATCATCTTCGGCGGCGAGGACTTCGCCGCATCCATTGGCGCGGTGCGGACGAAAGCCGCGACCGAGTTGCTCTACGCGCGGCAGGCGGTGGTCACGGCGTGCGCGGCGAACGATCTGCAGGCAATTGACATCGTCTTCATTGACTTCAAAGACCCCGATGGTCTGCGCCTCGAAGCCGAAGAGGGAGCGCGGTTCGGCTTCAGCGGGAAACAGATCATACACCCGAATCAGGTCGAGGCGGCGCAAGAGGCGTTCACTCCATCCAATGAAGCGATCGAGTATGCAAAGCGGATCGTCGAGTCGTTCGAGTCGAGTCAAAAAGAGGGCAAAGGCGCGTACGCGCTGGACGGCAAGATGATTGATATGCCGTTGCTGAAGAACGCGCAGAAGGTGTTGGAGCGGGCAAAGGCGGCGACGAGAACAGGAGCGCGGACTTAAGTCCGCATTCCGCATACGTATATGAAATGGTCAACCTCCCCACACCGCCCGCCGCATCTCTACTTGGACGACGCATGGTATTTCGTCACCGCATCAACGGTTGGCAAGGCGCATATTTTATCTTCCGACGCGCATTTCAATTTGTGGATCAAAACATTCAACGCATTGATCGCCGAGTTCAACGCGAAACTTATGGCATGGGTCATTCTCGCAAACCATTATCACTTCCTCTTTCTTCCGCAACACGGGCTTGATCTTGGAAAATTCATGAAGCGGCTCAATGGGAGCACGGCTTTCCAATTGAACGGACTGGATAACACACGCGGCAGAACCGTTTGGTACACCTATTGGGATACTTGCATCCGGGGCGAGCGAGATTTTTGGACACGTTTCAACTACATCCATTACAATCCTGTCAAACATGGCTATGTCCAACAGCCCGAGGGTTGGCTGTTTTCCAGTTATCGCCAACACATCAGCGACAACGGCGAAGTGTGGATGAAAGAATGCGCGCAAGAATTTCCTGTTTTGACTCTGTTTGACGACGATAATTATTAACGGAGCGCGGACTTCAGTCCGCCATTTTTTTCATATGAATAGCGGGCTGAAGTCCGCATTCCGGAGGTTTCATTTGCTTTCCATCATTTACGGCATTGCATCATCTTTATCATGGGGCGCGGGAGATTTCGCGGGCGGTCTCGCCAGCCGCAAGGTCGGCGCGTATCGCGCAGTGTTATACGCGGACTTCTTCGGCTTATTGATCGTCATCGCCGCATTGATCTTTTATCGCGAATCGTTTCCGTCTGCAAACGTTGCGCTCAACGCGTTCATCGGCGGCGCGCTCGGTTCGTGCGGCTTGCTCATCTTGTATTACAGCCTGAGCATCGGTCAGATGAGCATCGCCGCGCCGGTCTCGGCATTGTTCGCGGCGTTGCTTCCTGTCATCTTTGGCGCGTTCACGCAAGGACTGCCCAGCAAGATTCAATTTGTCGGATTCGCGCTCGCGCTCGCCGCCGTGTGGCTGATCTCGCAAGGCGACGGCGGATTCCATATCGGCAAACTCTCCGACTTGAAATTTCCGATTCTCGCGGGCGTGGGGTTTGGTTGCTACTTCATCTTCATTCACAACGCCGTCAGCGACCCCGACGCGCTGTTGTGGCCCATGATCCTCTCGCGCCTCGCAGGGACTCTTTTGGTCTTCCTCATCGTGTTGGCGCGGCGAGAATCGTTCCCCGTTCCGCGCGAGGCATGGGGAGTTGTCGGCATCAACGCCACTCTCGACCTCGGCGGCAATCTCTTTTTCATCCTTGCCAGCAAAGCGGGCAGGCTCGATATTTCCGCCATTCTCAGTTCGTTATATCCCGGCGCGACGGTCATCCTTGCGTGGCTCATCCTCAAGGAACATATTTCGCGCAACCAAGTGATTGGCATCGCGCTTGCGTTTGCGGCAATTTATTTGTTTGCGATCTAACGAACCCAATTCTCAAGGATTTTCATTTTTGTCATCATTGCACGATGACAAAAACGGGTCGCTCCCGGGAAAGACAACTACCGTGCAAGAAAGTTGATACCCATCCTCATACTCGGCAGTGACTACAAACCCTTCGGTTGAGCCAGTCGACGGCTTTTCATACAAGTGATACCCTGCGCTCAGATGATCCTCAAAACCAGCCACCCGCCGCAGCGCGTTATCTTCGTGATTCGGCGCGATCCGAATCAACCCATTCATAAAATGGACAGCTTCCACTGCGCGCGGAGGCATTCGCATGAACCATCCGCCCGCCGCGCCGAGTGTCAGAGTCACAGCCACGAGCAGGGCAATCTTCAACGCCGAAAACCTTACATAACGCGCGCGCGCATACCTTTCAGTCAGCCAGCGGAGCGTCCACGAAATGGGCAGGGCAAGCGCCGCCACCGGCACAAGGGTGAATGCCAGAGCAATGATCTTCATGCCCGTGGTCGCTTCGCTGGGTTGCAACAACGAACCAGCCAAAACGATCGAGCTTGTGGCAAGCGCGCCGTACGCCAATCCGCGCCAGGTTTCAACAGCCCAACACGTCATAAAGCCGACAATGCTCAACACCGCGCTGACAGCCAACCCATAGGATAGAAGAAAATCGAACTCAAAACCAAGCGGCAGGTCTCGATGCGTAAGCAAATCCACACCCGCAGCGGAAACGGCAAACGCGAGACCGGCAACCAATCCGAACAGAGCGCCGACCCGCGCGTGTCGCATCTTTGATTCGCGCGTGTTTTCGATTTCGCCATCCAGCGAAAGTCCAAAAGCCTTCATTCACTCTCCTGAAAATTTTTCGGTAATTCTCTCACAACTCCCGTCTTTCTTCCATCCTCAAGGTATGAGAGTAAAATCATTCGCAAGGAGTCTACAACATGGGTAAACTTTCAGGCAAGGTGGCAATGATCACAGGCGCGACATCGGGCATCGGCAAAGCCACCGCGTTATTGTTTGCGGACGAAGGCGCGGATGTCGTCATCACGGGACGCCGCGCGGAGTTGGGACAACGCGTCAGGGAGGAGATCAGCCGTAAGGGGGTCCGATGCGAATTCATCCAAGCCGATCATGCCGACGGGGAGGCTTGCTCCCACGTCGTCAGCCAGACTCTCGCCTCGTTCGGTCGCATGGACATCTTGTTCAACAACGCGGGCATCGTCACACATGGCACAGCCGAATCGATCTCGGATGACATTTGGAATGAGACGCTGGCAATCAACGTGACGGCGGTGTGGCGCATGTGCAAATTGGTCTTGCCCGTGATGAAAGCGCAAGGCGGAGGCGTGATCGTCAACTGCGGATCCGATTGGTCAGTAGTGGGAGGTAAAAACGCGTTTCCATATATCGCGAGCAAAGGCGCGGTGGGGATGATGACCAAAGCGATGGCGCTCGATTACGCGCGCGATAACATCCGCGTGAACGCAGTCTGCCCCGGCGACACGTTCGTGGATCGCTGGCTCGAGACGGAGCAATTTAATTCTTCAGACGCCGCCTATTTGGAAAATGAGATCAAGAAAGCCAGCGCCTATTTGCCGATGGGTCGCTTCGGCAAACCCGAAGAGATCGCCAAGGCGGTGTTGTTCCTGGCTTCGGATGATTCATCGTTTATGACAGGACATTTATTGTTGGTAGACGGCGGCAATACGGCGCAGTAAGGCGTTGAACAGCGATCGGCAAGACCCAGCCGCGCGCGAGAAGGCTTCGGCGATGGTTTCAAGGGATGTATCAGTGACATTGTTCATTGGTTTGCTCCTTGAAGCGGTGGTTGAGTAGCCCTCGGCTATCGCCTCGGGCTACTCAACCACCGGGCACACATCAAACAAATCTCCTCAACTGCCATTCGCTTCGCACTAATCCAAAAATATTTCTCGGCACATTCGCCAGCCCTCTCAACGATCTCTGTCTGAACGCTTTCCTCGCGCGGAACTCATAATGGACTCGTCCATGCAACACGCGGTAAAACTCCGTTGGGAACGGACCGCGATAGAGCATCTCCAAGTCTTCCGAGTCGACCCAGTTTTGTTTTTCGCCCAATTCCAATTTCACCCGCTCGAAAAATTTTGTGCCGGGCAACGGGTATGAGACCGAAATACCGATGTCATCGGGCACGCAGTCGCGCACCATCTTCAATGTTTTCCGCACATCGTCCCATGTTTCGCCGGGGTAGCCGAACTGCAAGAAGAATCCCACTTCGATGCCGTTGGCTTTCAACAACCGCGCGGCGTTGTAAATATCTTCCACGGTGTCGCCTTTGTCCATCGCGTCGAGAATTTTTTGCGAACCCGACTCCGCGCCGAGCCATGCGGTTTTGCATCCCGCCTTCGCCAGCGCGGGCGCGGTTTTTTCATTGATCAAGTCTGCGCGTTGCAAACATTTGAAGGGAATCACCGCGTCGGCTTCGTTCAACAGCGCGGCAAACTTTTCGATCCACCTCGGCTTCAATCCCAAAATATCATCCGCGAACCAGATGTGATCGGGCGCGAAAGTTTCCTTGATCCATTTCATCTCGGCAACCACATTTTCAGGCGAGCGCGAGTTGTAACGCTGTCCCCAGATCGGTTTGGCGCACCAGTTACAGTGATACGGACAGCCGCGCGTGGTGACCATGTTCATTGAAAAATATCCGTGATGTTGCAACCAGAGGCTTCGATATTTTTCGATGTCCACCAAATCCCAGGCGGGGAAGGGTAACGAGTCGAGGTTGGTGATGTCGGGACGGCGGGGATTGGAGAGGATTGGAGAATTGGAGAATTGGGGAAATGGAGACTGGAGATTGGAGACTGGAGATTCGTACGCAAGACCGAGAATGGATTCAAGCCCCGCATCTCTCTTCCCCTTCGACAAGCTCAGGGCGGCGCCTTCAAGCTGATTCAGCAACTCAAGCAGGGTCTCCTCCCCTTCGCCGAGGATGCAGTAGTCTGCGCCGTGTTCGAGGTAGTCTTTGAAATGATCGGTCGCGTCGGCGCCGCAGAGGATGACGACGCATCCGCGCGATTTTGCCATGTGGATCATGTTGAACGCGGCTTCGCGCATTCTGAGCAAACACATCTTGGAAAGATAGTTGAAATTATCTTCGTAGATGATGGCGTAGCGCGGCTTATGTTCATCCAGTGACTTTGCCCACTCCTCTTCCGAGTCTGCCAGCATGGCATCGAACAACGCGATATCGTATCCGTGCTGACGGAGCCAACTCGCGGCGTACAACGTCCCTAGTGGCGGATAGGGTTGCATGGCTTCCCATAGTTTGGGGTCGAAACGCAGGTAGTAGGATTGACCGAGGAGGATTTGGGTCATACCACCCTCACCCCTATCCCCTCTCCCAAAGGGAGAGGGGAACTGTCGCCCAATTTACCGAGTTTCTGCAAAAATATTTCGTGTGTCCATTTTCTGTGATGGTGGAAATTTCCCTGACAGACCTCGGCGGTGAAGATGGTCTCTTCGCCGAAGCCGGGTTGATGGGAGAAGCGCGCGATCTTGCGGGTCATTTCCCATGATTCGAAGTAGTCTCCGAGTTTGCCGCGCAGGGGAAATTGAAGAAAACGCTTAATCGTAGTAGCGACTCCGCGAAGCGCCCCTCTGGGGTCAGTCGCTGTTTTGGCACGACTACCGCAAAGTGAACTTTGCGGTACGAATTCCGTAACCCAAGAGTTGACGTCCATGACTTCCTGATACACATCCATCCCTGAAATGGGAATCATTTGAACCAACTCGCGGGCAGAATATAGATCATGCAGATGCCATTCGAGCGCGGATTCGGAGACGATGAGGTTCGGGCAAATGGTGTGACCGAATGGACGCACGAGTCGGTTGAACAACAAAGCGAAGGCGCGCGCTGTCCACACACGACCTTTGGCGGTGACGAGCATGTAATCGAAGTCCGCATTTTTAGAAATGTTCAAGACGGCGAGAGAGCCTGTCAACGCGACCATGCGGACGAAGGGCAGAGAGCCGAGGATGCGTCCGTAGCGCAGGGCAATCGGCAACAACTTTCGTGAACGTGTCTCGCGTGCTTTGCGAGTATCAACAATTTCATCGCGTCCTGCAAGAAAATGAAATCCGTCTTGTTGTTCAACTTGTCCGCGCATTGAATCTAAAGCGACAGACAATTCCTCCGCGTTTGCGCGAATGGGAAGATAGCGATGCAACTCGTCGAAGCGTAAGGGATAGGCGAAGATGTCCGAGTAGGTGAGCGCTTCGAGGATGGCGAGGGAGAGGGAAGCGGAGGGCATGAGAAATGTCGCTAGGGTGAATCAGTTAGAAGTCGCGGAGGGAAGCGTCTTTGAATCGCTTGAAGGATCGTCAGACCGGAGTTGAAGAAGAGTCCAGCCGCGAAGATCGCCGCGTACAACGCGATCAGCCAGTTGGAATTTTGCCACGCGAGCCAGACCGTGCCAAGATTAAACAGGGCGAGGAGGATTTCAAAAACGACAAGCCGATCTACGTTGACGTAGTAGCGACGAGATTCCCATTTTTGCGCGCGCGCGGTGATGCCGTATTTCGGCGTCCGCTCGAACGCGCCGCGGCGACCCGCCCACACTTGCAGTGCGGCTCGCAATGTGTTGAGCATCAGCCCCGCGCCGAGCGCGGCAAGCGTGACGATGTAAGGCAGAATTGCGAACCAACGTTTGTGAAGCGACTTTTGCGCGACCGCCACCAACGCGATCGGCGCGAGCGCGGTGAAGTTGAAAACGACGGCGATGCCGAACAAACTGATCAAGCCCGGATATCTTTCTGAAATCGCAACGACGAGCGGATATAAAAACACGCACATGAACAACAACAAATGAATCAAATAGCCCGTGAGATGCAGGCTCGCTTGAATCTTTCGCGCGAGGGTTGCATCCGATTTCCAAATGACGGGGATATAACGAATCGCGCAATCGAATCCGCCGTGCGCCCAACGATGTTGCTGGCGGCGAAACGCGGTGAAACTCACGGGCAATTCAGACGGCACTTCGACCTCGCCCGCATAGCGCGCGCGCCATCCGCGCAAGTACGCGCGATACGAAAGATCGAGGTCTTCGGTGAGAGTCTCGGCTTTCCATCCGCCCGAGTCAATGATCGCCGTTTTGCGCCACACGCCCGCCGTGCCGTTGAAGTTAAACCACAAACCGAGTTGCGAACGCGCAAGTTGCTCCACCGCAAAATGCGCGTCAAGCGAAAGCGATTGCAAAAAAGTCAACAGAGAATAACCGCCATTCAAATGTCCCCACCGCGCTTGCACGAACGCGATGTTATCTTCATCGAAGTATGGAAGAATCTTTTTGAGAAAATCAGGCTTGGGAACAAAGTCCGCGTCGAAGATGGCGATGAATTCTCCCTGCGCGGTTTGCAACCCGTCAGCCAACGCGCCTGCTTTGAATCCGACACGTTCTGTTCGATGCAGATGGTGGATGTTTATCCCTTGCGCTTTGATTCGATCCACGGTTCGCGCGACGAGTGAAACTGTCTCGTCTGTGGAATCATCCAACACCTGGATTTCGAATCGGCTGCGCGGATAGTCGAGCGCGGCGGCGGATTCGATCAACCGCTCGGCGACGTACAACTCGTTGTAGATCGGCAATTGAATCGTGACGAACGGCACTGACTCTGTGTTTAGCGGCAAAGGTTTGGAGGCGAGCGCGTCGCGTTTCTTCCACGCGTGATAAGAAAGATATAAAAAGTTCAAGCCGTAGATGAACAGGGTGGTGACGACGAGGAAGTAAATCACGGTGACGGGGATGAAGAGGGTATCGAGGGAGGTCATGATGATTTGATTTCACCCTCACCCCTAACCCCTCTCCCTAAGGGAGAGGGGGACTCTATGGATACCGCAATCAATCCCCAGGCGAGCCATTGCCAGATTCGGCCGGGGGTGGAAAACCATGTGTAGTAATCGAAGAAGCCGACGATGGTGACGGCGAGGAGTATTCCCATCGCGCCGATCACGTGCGGATTTTTGCGCGCCTCCACGTTCCGTGAAAATGCGACCCAGGGAAGAATCATCAACAGGAAGTAGAAGATCGCGCCGAACATGCCGGTCTCCAAGCCGACGGTCAGCAAGACAAAATGAGGCGGCTGGTAATTGAAGGTTTCGGGGAGTTGAGGAATTTCCTCTCGAAGCGCGAGCGGCGAAGCGGACACGCCGACTCCGGTCAACGGGTGTTGGGAAAAAATATGATTGGCGGATGCGATGAGGAATATCCGCTCTTGCACCGCGCCGCGCTCAGAGCGGACCGTCTCGAACGAACTCCCCGCATTGAAGCGCGCGCCGAAGTAACTGGAATTCCGCGCGATGAATGGAAGTAAAACAATTATCGTGCAAACGAAAAGCAACGCAAGAGATTTGATGAATCCCCATCCGCGCGCCCTCGCTTCAAACCAGACGATGAAGATTGATCCCGCCGCGAAAGCCAGCCACGCGGATCGGGAGAAAGTCATCAACAACGCGAGGCTTATCAAAACAAAAACAGAGCCGAGAAGTAGAGAATTTTTTCTGTTGCCACGAAGATAGACGGTCAACAGGACGAGGAGGCTGAAGGCGAGGCACCCGCCCAAAATGTTGGGATGATCGGAGAGTCCGTAGGCGCGGAGGATGCGGGTCGCCCCATCCGAAATGATGGACACGCCGGACCAGGTTGGATCGAGCAGATATTCGCCGAGAACTTGTAACCCGACCGAACGTTGCAGAATAGATTGAGGAATCGCAACCGCCGTTTGCAACATGCTTTGCAGTCCCACCGCGAAGGCGACGTTGAAAATCGAAATTTGTTCGTTGACAATGAAAAGATAAAAGAGAAATAACAGGCACAAACGGACAGAGTGATAAAGGGAGAGAGAGCCGTCCACGCTTGAGGCAGATGAAATCAGGGCAGAGGCGGTCAGCCCTGCGAGCGGAATCCACACGAGCGGCGGCCCGAATCGCAACGGCTTGGGATCGAATCGCTTTGCGAATCCCCAGGCGATCAACATAACAAGCAACGCGATATCGGGCAGAAAGAGGAGGAAGTCGGTGTAATCGCTGTAGATCGCATGACTCGGCCGCGACTGCAACATCATTCGCAAGCGAACGGGGGCAAGTATGAGCGTTACATAAAACGCGCTTCGCGCAAGGTTCTTTGTCCAATGTGACGCGGGGTATGGGGATGCGAGGACCATTTTCGGAAGGCTTATTATAATGATGAATTAGACGCCCATGTCTGAATATATCTTCCTCACACAAACGGACTATCATGCCGCGTGACATCGTGGTCAACGGACGGTTCCTCGCGCGGCGCGTGACGGGAAATGAACGATACGGGCGCGAGATCCTGCGTCGCTTTAAGAATGAACATCGAGTTGAGCAGACTCGCGCGCAAGGAATTTTGGGTCATGCGTGGGAACAGTTCATCCTGCCGACAAAGTTGAAGCGCGATTCGATTTTATGGTCGCCCGCAAATTCGGGACCGCTTGCGATTCAGAATCAAGCATTGACGATCCACGACCTGAGTCCGCTTGAACATTCCGAATGGTTTACGAGAGGTTATTCGGCTTGGTATCGTTTGTTTTTGCCGAGGCTCGCCAAACGAGTCCGCGTTATTTTCACGCCTTCGGAGTATGTAAAGCAAAAGGTAATAAGGCGGTTCGGGGTTGAGAATGTGATCGTCACGCCGAACGGAGTAGATACGTCTGTATTTCGACCCGAAACAAAACATGGTGTAATTGATTTCCCAAAAAAGTATGTTTTGTTCGTCGGTTCGCTTCAACCGCGCAAGAATCTTGAAGGGTTGATGAGGGCATGGCATCAAGTCAAAGATAAGTTTGCGGATACCTGGCTGGTCGTTGCAGGGGATTCGGGACACGTGTTTCGTTCGGTAAAATTCTTTGCGGATGAGCGAATCCGCTTTTTGAATTATGTTTCAGAGGAGGAATTGTCCGCTTTATACGTCAACGCGGAGTTGTTCGTACTCCCATCCTTTGACGAAGGTTTCGGCTTGCCCGCGCTCGAGGCGATGGCGTGCGGGACACCGGTCATTGTTTCGGATGGCGGCGCATTGCCAGAAACAGTCGGCGAGGCGGGACTCGTTTTCCATTTAGAGGAGCCTGATAACCTTGCACAGACAATGGAGAAATGTTTGAGCGACGAGAGTCTACGCAAGTCGCTTTTTGAAAATGGATTGGCGCGAGCGAAAGATTTCTCATGGCAGAATACAGCAGATTTGATCTGGAGAACCTTGAATGAACTCTAACCTCTGCTGGAAACTTGCTTGTGGCGACAAAGATTCTTCGCCGCCGCTTCGCGGCTCCTCAGAATGACATGATCCCGACTTTTTCTACACCGCGCATCGCCTTTGTTCTTGATACGCTCCCCTCCATCGGCGGCGGGGAGAAGGTGTTGTTTGCCGCGTTGGAGGCGTATCCACGCGCGGATATTTTCACGCTGATCTACAACCGAAAAGTGTTTGTCAATTCGCCGATTGCGAATCGCAAAGTAAATACTTCGTGGCTCGATTCGCTTCCGTTCGCACACACGCATCACCGTTACTTGCTTCCGCTCATGCCTTCCGCGATTGAGCAAATCAATTTGAGCGGCTATGACACCATTGTTTCATTTCACTACGCGGTGGCGAACGGAGCGCGGACTCCTCATGGAGCGCATCACGTTTCGTACACGCACACGCCCTTGCGCTACGCATGGACGAACATCAACATCAACGGAAAACACACGCGCCGCAATTTCCTCCTCGACCGATACATGCGATCCTTCCGCGCGTGGGATAGACGAGCCGCGTCGCGCGTCCATGCGATGGCGACGAATTCGCACACCGTCCGCGAGCGGATTCGGGAGGCGTATCAACTCGAAGCGAAGGTAATCCATCCGCCCGTCGAGGTGACGCGGTTTCGTCCCAGCCTGAAACGCGAAAATTATTTCATCACCGTCACGCGCCTCGTCCCGCACAAGCGAGTCGACTTGCTTGTGCGGGCGTTCAATCAATTGAATCTTCCGCTCGTCATCGTCGGCGATGGACCCGAACAGCCGCGTTTGAAAGCGATGGCAAATTCGAATATTCGATTGCTGGGATTTCAGTCGGATGAAAAAGTTGCCGAATTGCTGGGCAACGCGCGCGCCTTCGTCTGCGCGGCGGAGGAGGATTTCGGCATCGCCATCGTGGAGGCGCAGGCGGCGGGATGTCCCGTCATTGCATATGGCGCGGGCGGCGCGTTGGAAACGGTGGAGGAGGGAGTCACGGGTTTGTTTTTTGCGGAGCAGACCGAAGCGAGTTTGATCGAGACATTCCATCGGTTTGAAAAAATAAATCAAACGTTCGACGCGCGGGAAATAAAAAAACGCGCCGAGCGATTCAACAAGGCGCGTTTTTTGGATGAGTTTCGAGAATTCGTTTCGGGTGAACCAAAGAGAGTGTTTCTTAAAGGCGTGGAAAAAAACCTCAGCCACAGAGAACACCGAGTTCACAGAGATTTTTAAGGGGTTTTCTCAGAGTTCTCTGTGCGCTCTCCCGAAAGGCATCGGGACGATGTGTGGCAAAGAAAGAGTTAAGAAGCAGTTGCTAAGCGGCTTGTGATACCCGACACATCAATTTGCGCGTCCACCGCGGGCGACCTCAACTGCGCTTCCATGCCGCCATCCACCACCAAGCGTTGACCGGTGATGTACGCGGCGTCATCAGAGGCAAGAAACACGGCGGCAGAGGCGATGTCGGCTGGCGCTCCCGCTTTACCGAAGGGAATCGTCCGCGCGGCGGCTTCGGGACCGGTCGCGCCGCCGAGGGCGTTATCTACGGTGATGTTGCCCGGCACCACCACGTTGACGCGAATCTTCCACGGGGCGAGGTCCATTGCCATTGCGCGTGTGGCGGCTTCGATCCCGCCTTTCGTTGTGTCGTACGCCATGAGTTGACGATGCGCGCGCAACCCGCCGCCCGAACTCATGTTGATGATCGCGCCGCCCGCCGATTTTCCTTCGGGGTTTTGCTTCACGAAGATCCGTCCGGCGCGTTGACTGCACAGGAACATGCCGGTGAGATTGATCTCCAACGCGCGAGTCCATGCGGCTTGGGTCAACTCGAGAAAATTTTTGTTGGAATCGGGATGATGCACGAGCGCGGCGTTGTTGACGAGGATATCCAGCCTGCCGTATTGCACGATCACTTTCTTGAATAGATCGTCCACCTGTTCGGCGTTCGACACGTCGCATAACACGTATGACGCGTTGAGTTGACTCGCAAGCGCCTTCGATTTTTCTTCGTTGAGGTCGGCGATGACGACCTTCGCGCCTTCTTCTGAAAATCGCGCGCTGATCGCGGCTCCGATTCCCTGCGCCCCGCCGGTGATGACGGCAATTTTGTTTTGTAGTTTCATGGTGAATTCCTTTCAAAGATATGTCGTTGCAAGGGCGGTGAACTTTCGCCCGAAGCAATCTCCTCGCCAAAGAGGAGAGGCGTCCCTTTTTTTGGGGGGTTTTCCCCCCCCCCCCCCCCCCCCCCCCTCTTTGCTAACTATCTCCGTCCTGAGCGGAGTGAGGAGCGCAAGTTGCGACGAACGAAGTCGAGGGACGCTCCGCTCAGCGCGGAGACTCTATATCTGTCCCGAAGCGCCCCATTGTTTCATTAATTCTTGATAACGCGGGTCGTCGTATCGGCTGAACAAAAACGCGGGGGCATAACTGGGCAACTCAACGCCAATGATGTGTTTCGCCAGCAAATCAGACGCGCCGCATGCGACTTGCATCCCGAACCCGCCGAAGCCGCCGATGATGTACGCGCCATCCATTGGCAACGGTCCGATCAGCGGACGATTCTCCGGCGTGCGGGCGTAGTAGCCTCCGTCGATGAACGGCTTGGGGAGTTGGTTGAAATATTTCGACAAGCCGGGGATCACCCGCGCCATGCCGCGCAACACCACCTCGGGCAATTGCGGGTCGAGCGGAATGGGATAGACCGGCTCTTCCAACGCTTCATCGTGATACGCCCACTGCAACAAGACCGTGTTCCCATCGCCTTCGGGTCGGCTGTGCACGCCCGCTGGAAAATCCTTCGTCAACCAGCGCGTCTCTTCATCTTCTGCAAGCGCGGCGCGTTCCTCGTCTGACCACATCAACGTGACCGGGTCGTTCCAGATGAACAAGCCCATATCGCGCGGCACAACACGATACGAATCGTTGAACATCATCTTGAGGTGCGGCTCGCACAGGATGGGCAAGTCCACGCCGATCATTTTGCCAACCGATCTTTGCAACGGTCCCGCCGCGATGACAAAATTCCGAGTGGAGATAACCTGCTCGCCATCATTTGCCGCCACCTTCACGGACTTAATTCGATTGCCCTCCACATCCACACTTTCCACTTTCCCTTTGACGAGTTTGACGCCCCGCTCCAACGCTTTTTCCAACATGTACATGCCGAACTGTTGCGCCGCGAACCATCCGCACCTCCGCGCGTGGACGAGCGCCAACGCATTTTCAGTCACATACGGGAATTGCTTGCGGATCAACGACCGGTCGAGAAACAAGTCGGCTCCTGTGGGGGCATCGAACAAGCCATGCTCGCTCACTGGGATATATTTCGGATCATCGCTGGAGTTGCGATACACACGCAGATCGCCCGCGCCGAGACTGGTGATCTCCTCCGCGTTGGCGATCATTGCCTCGACGCCGCTTGGGTCGCCAGTGGCGTATAAATATCCACGCCTGTGCATCGCCAAGCGACTCGGCGCTTCGCGGTGCAACCCTTCCATAATGTCGATACTGCGGTTCATCAGCCGCACCATGTCGTCACCGGGACCGGGCCACCAGTTGCGATACGACTCTGATGATTTGTCGCTGGTGAGAGTCAGCGGCGGCAGCGGATCAACGATGACGATGTTTTTCGCGTCATGTTTCACCGCGAGTTGATAAGCCGCTGAAATTCCAGCGATCCCCGCTCCGCAGATGACGATGTCGGCTGTGTTGCTATTTGTCATAAATTTTTGCTCCGTTACAAAAACATCCGCGCGCGATACGCCCTCACCCTAACCCTCCCCTGGGAGGGACTCCCCCCCTGGAAGGGCGGGGAGATCACATCCTCTTTCTTCTTTCCTCTTTCGTCCCCTCCTCATCCACCTTCCCCTCCACGATCACCACGCCATATTTTTCTCGCGCGGCATCGAGAGAGACATATCCCTGCTTCACATCCTCCAGCACGGAGGCGGGATCGCGCTCGAGGGGCGAATAAAAGCCGCCACCGCCGGGCAGACGTAACGTCACGGTTTGACCCGGCTGGAGGGTGTAGCGACTCTTCGGATGCGGGCGATAGCCGTCCGAACGAATCACTTCGCCCGGTGTGCCATCCAGCCCGCCATGGAAACCTCGCGCGGAAAACTTCGTGCGATCATACATGCACGAATGAGTCGCGGGTTTGCCGGTCAACACTTCGAGGATCATTTCCTGCCCCAAGCCGCCGCGAAATTTTCCCGCGCCGCCGGTGTCGGCGAGCAGTTCGCGTTTATGCATGCGAATCGGCGCGACCGACTCGATCACCTCGGCAGGCACGCCGGTGATGCCGCTGGGAAAGGCGGTGGCAGACAACCCGTCGCGATACGGACGCGCGCCCATGCCGCCCGCCGAAAAATAAATGTAGGCGAACACGTCGTGCGAATCTTTTAACTCGCCCTCGAACATCGTGTTCCATAAACCTGCTGAACCATCGGCAATCACATGAATTGGAATCGGATTCGAAAGCGCGTGCAGGATCGGCTGTGAGACGAAATGCCCAATGAGATGACGCGCGCTCACGGGCGCGGGTCGGCGGCAATTGAGGATCGAACCTTCGGGCGCGATGACTCGAATCGGACGAAACGCGCCTTCGTTGTTCGGAATATCGGGCGCGACCGCGCACATCAACGTGTAGGTGGAATAGGCGTGCGTGTAATTCATCACCACATTGATGCCGCGCCGAATCTGCGGCGACGTGCCGTCGAAATCCACGACGATATCGCGGTCGTTGACTGTGACCTTGCAGTGAATCGTCACGGGATCGTCGAAGCCGTCAATCGTCACCGCGCTTTGGTAGATGCCGTTCGGAATTTTTTCGATCGCGTCGCGCAATCCTTTTTCGGTGCGATCCAGAATCAACTCTGAAAGTTCGGCAAGCGATTCGAGTTTGTATTCGTCCATCATCTCGATCAACTTGCGGCTCCCCACCATGTTGCCCGCTTGCTGGGCATAAATATCTCCGATCACTTCATCTGGCACGCGCACGTTGGCGCGGATGATGTCGAACAGATCTTTGTTGGGCTCGCCCGCTTTGAACAACTTCATCAACGGGATGAACAAACCCTCTTCGAATAATTCCGTCGCGTCACCGCCCATCGTCAAGCCGCCGATGTCCATGGCGTGACACGTGCTGGCAAACCAGCCGATGCCTTTGCCTTTGTAAAACACAGGCGAGACAATCGTCTGGTCGAACAAATGTCCCGACGCCGCCCACGGATCATTCGTGATGATCGTGTCGCCAGGCTGAAGTGTTTCAATTGGAAATTGCTTCACCACGTGATCGCGCACGCAATTCGCCATCGTGTTGATGTGCCCAGGCGTGCCCGTCACCGCTTGCGCGAGCATGCGTCCTTGCGCGTCGAACACGCCCGCCGAAAGATCGCCCGCTTCGCGCACCAACGTGGTGAACGACGAATGGATCAACGCCGCCGCCTGTTCGTTGACGATGGAAAGCAATCGCTTCCATAACACTTCGAGCAAAATTGAATCAATCATGTTTGCACCTGTAACGCGAGATTTATCTCGCGCATCACTGGCGACATAAATGTCGCGTTACCGAGTCAACACCAAACAACCATTCACATCCACGCGCGCGGACCAATTCGGCAAAACAATTGTGGTGGACTCTGCTTCTTCGATGATCGCGGGACCGTTCGCTTTGAACGAAGATGAAAGCGACTCGCGCCGATAGACGGGAGTCAATGCCGCGCCATTATCGGGATTGAAAACCACGTTCCGACTCCCATACGGCTGGTTCGCCCTCTGCGACTCTTCTCCCACTTTCAGCGCCCGCCCTTCGATCTCCAACGCGGGACCCGACACCACCACGCGCCAATTCACCGCCTGGATCGGAACACCCTCGCACAACACGCCATAGAAACGCATGTACTCTTCTTCAAAACGTTTTTCGAGCATGGACAACGTTTGCGCGTTGATCTCATTCCCCTCGAACTCCACGCGGATCTCATACCCCTGCCGCAGATAACGCATGTCCACACTGCGAGTCACGTGAATATCTTCCGCCGCGACTCCCGCGTTCATCACGATTCCCCGCCCCTCGGATTCGAGGTCGCGCAAAATCTTCATCAACAGATTCGCGTCCACCTGATCGATGCGCGTGAGATAACTGCGCGTGAAATCGAACGAGATCGGCGCAAGCAAAAATCCGAACGCTGAACCGACTCCCGCAATGGGAGGGACGATCACTGTGCGGACGTTCAACCGCTCCGCCACCCCGCTCGCATGGACAGGACCCGCGCCGCCCGTCGTCACCATCGCGTACTTTTGAATGTCCAAGCCCCGCTCCGCCGCATGGACGCGCGCCGCCGCCGCCATGTTTTCATTCACGAGTTGATGAATCCCCCACGCGGCTTTTGTGATTGAAATATCCAGTTCCTTTGCCAAACTTTCGAAGGCTTTCTCGGCGGCTGAGGCGTCGAGTCGAATCGAACCGTTCGCAAAATAATCCGCGTTGAGGTAGCCGATGAGCAAGTCGGCATCCGTCACGGTGGGATTCAAACCTCCGCGGGCGTAGCAGGCTGGACCGGGAGTCGAACCGGCGCTTTCAGGTCCAACCGCAGGCAAGCCGAGATTGTTCACATGCGCCACACTCCCTCCGCCCGCGCCGATCTCGATCATCTCGATCATCGGCACAAGCAGGGGAAGTCCACTGCCACGTTTGAAGCGATGCACGTGCGCCACCTCAGAAACCGACGTGATGCTCAATTCGGATTTATGCGTGAGGATGGCTTTCGCGGTTGTGCCGCCCATGTCGAAGGCGAAGATGTCGTTGAAGCCGTTTTGTTTGCCCCAATACACGCCCGCCAACGCGCCGCCCGAGGGACCCGACTCGACAAGGCGGATCGGAAAGCGCGTGGCGGTTTCGATGTCGGTTGTGCCGCCGCTGGAGAGCATCACATTGAGCGGAGCGTTTAACCCCGCCTGCGCCAAACCCGATTGAATACGTTCGAGATAATTCGACGTGATGGGTTGCACGTACGCATTCGCCACCGTTGTTGATGTCCGTTGATATTCGCGCATGGCAGGCGAGACTTGATGCGAGATGGAGATCGAAGCGTTCGGCATTTCATCGCGCACAATTTCGTACACGTCGAGTTCGTGGCGCGGATTGGTGAACGCGTGAAGCAGACAAATTGCCACCGACTCGATTCCCTCCGCATTCAACTGTTTGCACAACTCAGCCACCGCGTTCGCGTCGAGCGGATGCAACACCTCCCCGTTTGCCGCCATCCGTTCATGGATGCCGAAGCGCAGACGACGTTCCACCAGCGGCGGTGGTTTGACCAGACCCAGATCGTAAATGTCGTAGCGACCTTCGTTGCCAATCTCGAGCGCGTCGCGGAATCCTTCGGTGGCGATCAACGCCGTGTGCGCGCCTTTCCTTTCGATGAGCGTGTTGGTGACGAGTGTCGTTCCATGAATGACTTGTCGAACAGAGGCAGGGTCAATGTTGTGATCTTTCAACAACTGAGTCACTCCGCTCAACACCGCCTGCGATGGGTCGGGATACGTGGTGAGCACTTTGCCGACAGCGATGTGATTCGATTCGGTATCGAATAAAACAATGTCGGTGAATGTGCCGCCAATGTCAACGGCGAGGAGGTGGGAGGGGTTGGGCATGGAATTCCTTTTGCATGTCACCCTGAGCGACAGCGAAGGGTCTCCGAGATGATCGTGGAGATTCTTCGCCGCAAAGAGCAAGAGCGCGGCTCAGAATGACAGTTCTATTTTCTATACCCTTTCGGGTCTATCATCATTTCCAACAGCGCGGGTTTGCGCGAGGCGACGGCGGTTTGTATGGCAACATCACATTCATCTCTATTCGTCACGCGCGCGTATGCAAAATTGTATCCGCGCGCGATGAATTCGTAATTCGGGTTGACGAACTCGGTGCCGAAGACTTGCAGATCGCGTTTCGTTTGCGCGAAGCGGATCAGGTCGAGCGCGGAGTCGTTCATCACGACCACGATCAACGGCAGGTCGAGTTCCACAGCCAGCGCGAGTTCGCCCAACACCATCGCCAAGCCCGCGTCGCCGGTGATGCACACCGTTGGCTCACGCGTCACGCGCGCGGCGGCAATTGCGGCGGCGACTCCGAATCCCATCACGGAGAGTCCGTTCGAGACGAAAAATGTATTCGGTCGCAACGCCTTCCAATTCAGCGACGTGAAAATTTTATGCGAGCCCACGTCGGTGGTGACGATCACTTCGGGCGGAGTGTGATGGCGGATGGAGGACAACACGTCAGCGGGGAAAATTCTATTCGGAGCAGGATGCCTCCCTGAGCGGAGCGAGCGATCGTCGAGCGAAGTCGAAGGGTCAGCCTGCGGATGATGCGCTTCTCTCCACGTGGACATCTGCTTCTCACCCCACGCATCATCCACGCGGACGGTGGAGTCGAGCAAGGCATCCAGCAATGCGTTGAGATCGCCAACCAGCTCACACGCCGTATCGATGCACGGATCGTCGTTCTCCCAATTGGAAACCCAGATCGTCGGCTGTGGTTGCTTCCACGGTTTGACGAGTTCAACCACATCAAAACCAATCGCGATGATGCAATCGGATGCGTCGAGAATTTCATACGCGGGATCGTTCATCGTGAGACCCAACGTGCCGGCAAACAAAGGATGATCTGCAGGCAACGCGCCTTTGCTTTTCGGCAGGTCGATCACCGGCGCATGAAGTTTTTCGGCAAGCGCGCGGAGTTGCGGATACGGTTGATCAGGCTCCAAGCCCAAGCCCGCCACGATGACCGGGCGGCGACATGAAGAAAGAATTTCTTTGGCTTTGGCAATTTTGTTTTCATCCACCGAGTTGACCGATGATGACGGCGTTGGGAGCGAGATCGAATCAACTTGTTGATTCGCTAATGCCGCAGGGATGCTCAAATGCGCGGGACCCGGCCTGCCTGAGCGCAACAGTTCGAGCGCGCGCGTGAGGGCAGCATCCGCGTTTTCGGGCGTGAGCGACGATGTGAATTTTGTTACGGGGCGGAAGACGGCTTGCAAGTCCAGCGCTTGATGCGTGTGCAAACCAGCGAGCTTCGGGTCGGATTGCGCGGTGAGCAAAAGGACAGGCGCGCGATCGAGAAAAGCGTGCGCGATGCCGGCGTAGACGTTCGTCGCGCCGGGACCCAGCGTGGTGAGCGCGACTCCGATCCCGCCGGTGAGCCGCGCATGCGTATCTGCCATGAACACCGCGCTGGATTCGTTCCGCGCGAGCACAAAGTCCATGCCGCGTTTGCGCAGGGCATCCAACACCTCCACGTTTTCACCGCCGGGCAGACCGAAGACCACATCCACTTTTGCTTCGGATAATTTCTGGGCGATGAGTTCGGAGAGGGTCAGCATGGTGGGATTATACATGCCAGATATGTCGTTGCGAAGATTCCGCGCTGAGCGGAGCGTCCTTCGACTGCGTTCGTCGCAACGAACGCTCCTCACTCCGCTCAGGACGGAAATATTTCCGACAAGAAGCGCAGTCGAAGCGTGTGTGATAAAGTAAAATTGTTCGAATAACAAATAGAAGAAAGTGAAATTCCATGCACCCTCTTCAAAACATTCGCATTCTCGATATCACCCGCGCGCTGGCGGGACCGTATTGCACGATGATGCTCGGCGACCTGGGAGCAGACGTCATCAAGATCGAACGTCCCGGCATGGGCGATGAAACGCGTGGGTGGGGACCTCCGTTCGTTGGCGAGCCATACGGGAATTATCCCGGCGAGTCGGCGTACTTCCTCGCGGCGAACCGAAACAAACGGAGCGTGACCGTCAACATCCAATCGAAGGATGGGCAGGAGATCGTCCGCAAACTGGCGGGCATGTCGGATGCGTTGGTGGAAAATTATCGCACGGGCGATCTCGATAAACTCGGCTTGGGCTATACCGATCTGCACAGCGTGAATCCGAAATTGATCTACTGCTCGGTGAGTGGCTACGGCCGCACGGGTCCGTACGCAGACCGCCCGGGGTACGACGCGGTCATCCAGGGCGAGGGCGGCATGATGAGCATCACCGGTCCCGTAGACGGACCTCCCTCGCGCGTCGGCATCCCGATCACCGACATCACGTCGGGCATGTTCGCCGCGGCAGCCATCCTTGCCGCGTTGCGCGCGCGCGATCTCACGGGCGAAGGTCAACACGTGGATATTTCGCTGTTCGATTCGCATCTCGCATTGCTCACCAACGTCGCGTCCAATTATTTGGTCGGAGGCAATCCGCCGCGCCGCCTCGGTAACGCGCATCCGAATCTTGTCCCGTACGATTCGTTTCGCGCCCGCGATGGCTGGTTCATTTTGGGCGTCGCCAACGAAAAGCAATGGGGTTTGTTGTGCGACGCACTCGTCCGCGCCGACTTGAAAGCCGACGAGCGATTCGCGTCGAACGGCAAGCGCGTGACGAACCGCGCCGCGCTCGTGGATGAACTCAACAACACGTTCGCGCAAAAAAATGTGGACGACTGGCTCACGGACTTGGTGAAAGCGGGACTCCCCTGCGGACGCATCAACTCGATCCCCGAAGTCTTCGCGCATCCGCAGACTCAAGCCCGCGACATGATTCTGGAAACCGAACACGCCTCTGCCGGGACGGTGAAACTGCCCGGCTTCCCGTATAAATTTTCCGCCACCCCGGCAGAAATCCAAAAGCCGCCGCCGACGCTGGGTCAACACACGGAGGAGGTGTTGACGGGGTTGTTGGGTTATTCGCGCGAGGTTGTGGAGGAGGTGAGGGATAAAGGGGCGATATAATACGAGAGTCTTATGGAAAGTTTCTAAGCAATACATGGTTAGGTCGCAATATGGAAGTAATCACACAACACTCACTAAACCGCGCCACAGACGAAGCCGTGCGACTTTGGGCACTTGCCAGCGCGCAGTACCCAACGCAACATCAGCTAATTCTTAACGTGGTAGCAGCATCAGTCATTGAGACAGCGAGTAGCTTTGCCTTAAACGCGCGTCGAGCCATGGAAATACTGCCCAGAAAAGACAAGTTTCCTCTCGTTCAGCCTCGTTGGAACTGGGAACCTTCGGTACGTGGCGAAATGGTGCGAGATCTCTGGGATGCCTTAAATCGAATTATCCACGCAAAAAAGCTTCAGGTCGGTTTTGAGAAGCTTCCGTCGAAATTATCAGTAATTGAAGACGGAGCCATGGTAGTCCCATATATTCAGGTTGCTACTGATCGAAAGGAACTCGCGTTTATTGATTCGTTCGCGTTGGCTCACGCTTATCTTTACGGCGCCTATTCAAATCTCGTGGCGGCGGCGAAACACAACGATAGTTAGTGTACATTAAAAGACATAGCAGACATCTGAGGTATGGGAGACCGCTCAATTTATAAGCGCTTTTCTGACTTCGAGTTTCCTCTGCTCTCAAAAAGAATGCATACCCACTCTAACACCAGTAACTCTCACCGTTAAAGTAGCAGAGAGATTTCCTCATGACTGAATCCTCAATCACAAACTACATCACCCAAACCTTCCCCAACGTCGAAACAACCACAAACCTCGGCTACACCTTCTTTTTCTATCGCGAGGAGCGTATCCACGCGTTTGCAACCATCGCGTCCACAGGCAATGAGTATGAGCAGGTATCAAAACTCGACCGCCCGGGCGTTTATCGTTTGAACATCGGCGTGAGCCGCGAGACATTCAAGTATATGTTTGGAGCGGACAAGGTCAACGTCAGCGACTACGACTTCACCGTGTTAGATACCCTCCTGCCCCATCCCGATTATTCCGCGCAGTTTTTCATCTGCGTCCTTTCGCCGAGCGATGAAACGTTTGAGAAAGTCCGCCCGTTGCTTGCGGAAGCGTATGAGATCGCGGTTCGGAAATTCAACAGAAGGAGCAAACAAGTTTAGGCTATCTTGCGAAACCTGGCTACTCAGAAACAGGCAATCGCATCCCATGCGCAGGGTATGGCGAAGCAAGCGTGTAAAGAGCACCTTTTCCGTGGAGAACACGGGGAGCCTTCGAAAAAATCTCAGAAAAGTAACAATAAAGATGAATATGTGCTACCATTGGAGTGTTCCCGCACCAAATCACACAGGAGTAAAAAAGAATCATGAGCGGTAAAGCGATACAGATCACCCAATTCGACCTTGAGCGTTTGCAAAAGTTACTTGTAGACGCGCAAGCCACCGACTACCGCAAAAGCGAATATCTGGAAAAACTTCAAGCGGAGATTCATCGCGCGCAGGTGGTCGAGCCAAAAGACATTCCAAGCGACGTGGTCACCATGAATTCCACCGTCAGCATCGTAGACCTCGACACGAAGGAAGAGGAAGTGTACACGCTGGTCTTCCCGGAGGACGCCAACGTTCGAGAAGGAAAGGTTTCTATTTTGGCGCCCATCGGAACCGCCATGCTCGGGTACGAAGTCGGCGACACCTTTGAATGGGACGTCCCTGCAGGCAAGCGTAGACTGCAAATCAAGAAAATACTGTATCAGCCCGAGGCTTCGGGGGATTTTGATCGGTAGAGTTAATGCCCTCAATAAAAGCGACATGAATGTCGCGTTACGGAGTCTCGATAAAAAACATCCCGAAGCATTTCGCTTCGGGATGTTTCGTGTTACGCCACTGTCACGCTCTTATCCAAATACACATCTTGAATCGTATTCAGCAACTTCACGCCCTCCGCCATTGGGCGTTGGAACGCTTTGCGCCCGGAGATGAGACCCATGCCGCCCGCGCGTTTGTTGATGACGGCTGTTGCCGCGGCTTCGGCAAAATCGTTCTCGCCCGACGCGCCGCCGCTGTTAATGAGTCCGATGCGGCCCATGTAGCAGTTCGCCACCTGATAGCGGCACAGGTCAATGGGATGGTCGCTGATCAAGTCGGTGTACATGCGCTTGTCGAATTTGCCGAACGAGACGCCGTCTTTGTTCAGCGCGAGATAGCCGCCGTTGTTCTCGGCAAGTTTCTGCTTGATGATGTCCGCTTCGATCGTGACGCCAAGATGGTTCGCCTGACCCGTGAGATCGGACGACACGTGGTAGTCTTTGTCCGATTTGAAAGCTTTATTGCGGAGGTAACACCACAACACGGTCGCCATGCCGAGTTCGTGCGCGAGGGCGAAGGCTTGCGCGATCTCGATGATCTCGCGGTGCGAATCGTCCGAGCCGAAGTAGATCGTCGCGCCGATTGCCGCCGCTCCCATCTCGTGCGCCTGCTTGACCGTGCCGAATAGGATCTGCTCGAAGCTATTCGGGTAGGTCAACAATTCGTTGTGATTGATCTTCACGATGAACGGGATTTTGTGAGCGTATTTGCGCGCGACAATTCCCAGCACGCCGAACGTCGAAGCGACGGCGTTGCATCCGCCTTCAACCGCAAGTTTGACGATATTCTCCGGGTCGAAGTAATCGGGGTTCTTGGCGAAACTCGCGCCGCCGGAATGTTCGATGCCTTGGTCTACGGGCAGGATGGACACGTAGCCCGTCCCGGCGAGTCGGCCCGAGTTGTGAATCCAGTTCAAATTGCGTAAGACGCGGTTGTTCCGATCCGAATGACCGAAGACGCGGTCTACCGAGTCGCCGCCCGGCAAGTGAAGTCTATCTTTTGAAATTTTCGGGGAGTTGAAGTTGAGAAGCGATTCGGCTTTATCGCCCAGCAAGGATTGAATATCGGTTGGCATGGTAATTCTCCAGTTTGATTTATTGAGCGACGTGGCGTTTTCTTAGCCACAGAGTTCTCTGAGTTTTAATTCTCAAAATCTCTGCGCGCTCTATGGCTACGGTACCTAACCAGTCGCTCTGGAATTTAGTTTTCTTGATTATAATGGGTTTGCGCGACTTACCACACTCTGACTCGTATATCTTTTTTGGAGGCTCACATGGATGATTTTTTTCAAAAAGTAACCAGCATGCAAGACCCGTTCAAGAAATTGGTGTCGTTCATCCCCGGTTTCGGCGGCTACATCGAGCGGCAGAACCGCCGCGACGCGGACAAACTCCTGCGCGACACAGTGGCGCGGCGCTTTGAGGAACAACACAAACGCGCTTCGCAACTGCAAACCGAACTCGTCAGCGCGGGCAAGATCGAATTCGTGGACGACATGGAGAAGGCGGCGATCAAACTCCAAACGTTCATTGACAAGATCAGCCGCGCCCCGCGCGGATATTCCGGTCTGTTCGATGCGGTGAAGATCAACGAGAAGGAACTCGAAGCGATCTACCAATTCGACGCGGCATTCTTCGACCTCGCCGAACAAGTGGGACGCGCGAACGATAACGTGGAGCAATCGCTCGGCGACGATGCCGCGCTCCCCGCCGCCATCCGCAACCTCGCCACCATAGCGCGTCAAGCCGTGGAACTTTACGAAAAACGCGACGAAGTTGTGACGGGATCGAAATAACACCCCTCCGTCATTGCGAGACGCCGAAGGCGGCGAAGCAATCTCCGTCATTGTGTTGGAGATTGCTTCGTCGGGCGAAGCCCTCCTCGCAATGACGAGATAATAACATGTGGCATACCTACATCAACGCAACAACCATTGAGGACGTATTACAGACGATCCATGCCAAGGGGGAACACAGCCGCATCATCGCCGGGGGAACCGATTTAATTCTCGAACTCGAGCGCGGCGTCCGCAAGGGGATCGAAACCATCATAGACGTGACGCGCATCCCCGGCCTCGACAAGATCACCATGGACGAAGACGGCGTCATCCATCTCGGTCCGCTCGTTACGCACAACCATTGCGTCGAATCGAAATTGATCCGCGAACGCGCCTATCCGCTCGCGCGCGCGGCGTGGGAAGTGGGCGCGCCGCAGATCCGCAATCGCGGCACGATCGCGGGCAACCTCATCACCGCCTCGCCCGCCAACGACACCATCACGCCGCTCATGGCGCTCGGCGCGTCGGTCACATTGCGATCGGTGAACGGAACGCGCACGATAGCGCTCAAAAACTTTTACACCGGCGTCCGCAAGACCGTGATGCAAGCGGATGAAATGCTCGTGGACATTTCTTTCCTCGCGATGAAGACGACCCAGCGCGGCACGTTCATCAAACTCGCGTTACGCCGCGCGCAAGCCATCTCTCTCGTGGACGCGGCGATTCTTCTCGACCTTGATTCTGATTCAGTTTCCTCAGCCTCCATCACGCTTGGAGCCGTCGCCCCGACGATCATCCACGCGCCCGAAGCGGAAAAATATCTCGCTGGCAAAAAACTGACAGACGATGTCATCGCCGAAGCCGCGCGATTGACAATGGACGCCTCCAAACCGATTGACGACATTCGCGGAAGCGCGTCATATCGCCGCGAGATGGTCCGCGTGTGTACAATGCGCGGACTGAAGTCAATCCGCGATGGGCAGGAACAAGCCGGGATGCCGTCTGATGCGGTTTTGTTGTGGGGCAAACAATCTACGGAACGCGGACTTTCAGTCCGCCCTGAGCCACATGCAGAAATTGAAACAACGATCAATGGCAAAAAATATTCGCTGAAGACCGGTCACGAAAAAACATTACTGCGTTTCCTGCGCGAAGACATCGGCTTGACCGGCACAAAAGAGGGATGCGCCGAGGGCGAATGCGGCGCGTGTACAATTTTCCTCAACGGCAAAGCAGTGATGGCATGTCTCGTCCCTGCCCCGCGCGCGCATGAGGCAGAGATCACAACCATCGAAGGTCTCGCGCTGAGCGGAGGTCTGAGCGAGCGAAGCGAGACGAAGACCGCAGTCGAAGCGCTGCACCCCGTTCAAGAAGCGTTCATTAAGCATGGCGCGGTACAATGCGGATATTGCACGCCGGGCTTCGTCATGTCGGCGGCGATGTTGATGGAAGAAAAAGAGAACCCAACCAAGAACGAGATCGAACAGGCAATTACCGGTAACCTGTGCCGATGCACAGGCTATTACAAGATCGTTCAAGCCATTGAAGATGCCAAGTCAATGACGGAGGTGAAGCATGGGTAAATATACAACCCAGGTAAAACAAAAAGAGACCGCGCGCGTGCGCGGCGTGCACCCGATCATGAAAGGGTTGGGGTGTTTCATCATGATCATCGTGCCCGTCATTTCCTACGGTGTGGCAATGCTTCTGGTCAATTATGGAATCGGAAAAGGGTGGCCCCTTCCCACCGAATGGCTGGGAACACCGCAGTTCCATCCCTGGCTGTGGAAGTCGAGCGGGTTGGCTTACATCCTTGGATTCTTGCAGACCCAAACCAACCTCTACGCCAACATTGTTATTGCGCTGGGAGTTTGGGTGGTGATCGGCGGATTCATGGCGATCTTCTTCGGCTACTTATACCGTTTTCTCGGGCCCTCCGAGTACGGTCCCATGGATGTGCCTCCGATCCGCGCGAAAGTGAAACGCTACAAAAGGTAATTGTTGCAATGACTGTTCAAACGATCGGCAAATCTCTGCCCCGCGTGGATGCGCGCGGAAAAGTGACCGGCAGTTCGCCGTATTCAGGCGATCTATCGATGCCGGGTATGCTCCACATGAAAATGCTGTTCGCCGGGCGGCCGCATGCCCGCATCCTGAGCATCGACACGTCCAAAGCGGAAACCGCCCCGGGTGTGGCGGCGGTGTATACGGCAAAGGATGTGCCGGTCAACGAGTATGGCTTGCAATGGCAGGATCAGCCTGTGCTATGCGGACCCGGCTCCACAAAGCCCGGCGCGGATGTGGTCCGATTCGTCGGCGACCAGGTTGCGTTGGTCGTGGCAAACACCGAAGCCGAAGCCGCGTCGGCGGTGAAAATGATCGAGGTGGAGTATGCAGACCTCCCCGTCGTGATCGACGCGGAAGAGGCGATGAAGCCCGGCGCAACGCGCATCCATGAACACATCGGCGATTCGAATATCTGCGTTCACTACAAGATCCGCCGGGGCAATGTGGACGAAGCCTTCCAACGATCGGATGTGATCGTCGAAAGCGAGTATCGGACGCCCGTGCAGGAACACGCCTACCTGCAACCGGAAGCGGGGCTGGCGTACATCGACGAGGCGGGGCTGATCACGCTCGTCTGCGGCGGGCAATGGACTCATGAAGACCAACATCAAGTGGCGCACGCGCTGGGTATGCCAGACGAAACGATCCGCGTGATCTACCCGGCGATCGGCGGCGCGTTCGGCGGGCGCGAGGATATGTCGGTGCAGATCGCGCTCGCGCTCGCCGCGTGGAAGTTAAAGCGCCCGGTGCGCATCATCTGGTCGCGGCAGGAATCGATGATCGGGCACGGCAAACGCCATGCGACGGTCATCCGCGCCAAATGGGGGGCGACGAATAATGGAAAAATCAATGCGATCGAAAATGTGATCATCGGCGACGGCGGCGCGTACATGTACACGTCGAACAAGGTGCTGGGGAATTCCGCCATCACGTCCACGGGTCCATACTTCATCCCGAATGTGAAAACCGATGTGTACGGCGTATACACCAACAATGTGCCCGGCGCGGCATTCCGCGGGTTCGGCGCGCCGCAGGCATTGTTCATGGCTGAAATGCAAATGGACAAACTCGCGGAAAAACTCGGCATGGACCCGGTCGAGTTCCGCTTGAAGAACGCGTTGCGCGACGGCGACCCGCTGGGCGTTGGCACGCCATCGCCGAGTCCGGTCAGTGTGGCGCAGTGCATCGAGGCGGCGAGGGATCGGTTCGGGTGGGAGAAAGGAAAGCGCCGCCCTGAGGCTCTCGAAGGGAAGAAAGAGGAAAGAGGGATAAGCCATCTCAAACGCGGTCAAGGATTCGCCGCGGGCTTCAAGAACATCGGCTTTTCTTTTGGCTATCAAGAAAACTGCTGGGCAAAGATCGAACTGCATGGCGCCACCAAGATCGAGCGGGTGGTCTTGTATCACTCCGGCGCGGAAGTTGGGCAAGGCGCGCACACCGTGATGATGCAAATGGCGGCGGAAGCGACAGGCGTTCCGTTTGAGAAAGTGGAGTTGGTCGCGTCGGACACAGCCAGGACGGGCAACTCCGGTTCGGTCTCCGCCTCGCGCATGACGTTCATGTCGGGCAACGCCATCCGGGGCGCGGCTGATTTGGCGTTGAAAAAATGGAATTCCGAGGAACGTCCCGCCGTTGGCGAGTTCAAATACCTCGCGCCGCGCACCACACAATTCGATCATGACACCGGTTACTCCACACCCAATTTTGCCTACGCTTTTGTAGCGCAAGCCACCGAAGTGGAAGTGGATACCGAAACCGGCCACATGCGTGTGATCCGCTTCATCTCTGCCGATGATTTGGGCAAGCCGATCAACCCGGCGCTTGTCGAAGGACAGATCGAAGGCGCGGTTGTGCAGGCGCAAGGCTATGCCATCCTCGAAGATTACAAAACCAAGAACGGGCGCGTGCTGACCGATCAACTCAGCACGTATCTCATCCCAACCATTCGAGACATTCCCGAAAAAGTAGAATCGGTCATTCTCGAAATCCCCGACCCGAACGGACCTTGGGGCGCGCGCGGCGTGGGAGAACTCCCCTACCTCGGCGTCGCTCCCGCCATCGCCTCCGCGATCCACGATGCCACCGGCGTGTGGATCGACGAATTTCCGTTCACGCCCGAGCGCATCCTCAGAGCGTTGGGCAAAATATCCTAAATGCGGCAATGTTGTTCCCTGTTCGTAACGAAACGAAAGAGATCAATGCCGACGCCCGCAACTCAGCGGGCGGTTCGTTCATACAACTGCCCGGCGGCGTCACCCACTACGAAGCCGGCGGGAACGAAACAAGCGATACTGTCGTTTTGGTGCATGGCTTTTCCGTCCCATATTTTATTTTTGACCCTACTTTTGAATTTCTTTCACGATCGGGGTTTCGCGTCATACGGTATGATTTGTTCGGGCGCGGCTATTCGGACCGCCCGCAAGCCAAATACGATATCGACTTCTTCGTCGACCAACTTGCAGGCTTACTGGACGCCCTGCGTCTCTCCTCTCCAGTCAGTTTGGTCGGGCTTTCCATGGGCGGACCCATCGCCTCGGCGTTCACCCTCCGCCACCCAGAGCGGGTTCGCAACCTTGTGCTGATCGACCCTGCCGGCGCCCAGCCCATCTCCATGTCTCCACTGCTACGGGCGGCGAAACTGCCGAAGGTGGCAGAAGCAGTTTTATATCTGGTTGGAAGCGATTTCATGGTAAAAAGCATTGCAAAAGATTTCTTCGATCCCGCGCTGGTGGCGCATTTTCAGGAAAGGTACAAGGCACAAATGCAATACAAGGGATTCATGCGCGCCATCCTTTCCACGATCCGACATGGGATGCTCAACTCCTTTTTGGATATCTATCGGCAACTCGGCGCCACAGAAACGCGCGTTCTGTTATTGTGGGGGCGGAACGATCACACGGTCCCATTTGAGCATAGCGCGTTGCTTCGCGCGGCAATCTCAACCATCGAATTTCACGCCATCGAAGGGTGCGGGCACCTTCCGCATTACGAGAAGCCCGAACAGGTCAACCCGATCTTGTTGGAATTTTTGAGGCAGGCATGATCCGCGCATCGATCGATTATTTTTCTCACAACAAATATCGTCTCACCATGTTCTCCCTGCTGGCTGGCGCGACGGTCCTCTCAGTCGCCATCTGGCGGTTCCGCGTGGAGTACAGCGGGAGCGGCAATTACAACTTCCTGATCTGGAATTTGTTCCTGGCGTGGATTCCGTTCCTCATTGCCTATTTCACCTACACGCTCACGTTATCGAGGCGGTGGGTGTATGCCGTTGTGCCGGTGGCCGCGTTTCTCTGGTTGATCTTCTTCCCCAACGCGCCCTACATCTTGACCGATTTTCAGCATCTGGATTATTGGCACGACGTTCCCGTTTGGTACGATGTGATGTTGCTGATCTGGTTCGCGTTCACCGGGTTGCTGTTGGGAATGGTCTCGTTGTTTCTCATGCAAGAGATCATTCGGCGCGAGTTTGGGCGTTGGGCTGGCTGGGGATTTGTCGCCGTGGTCGCCGCGTTGAGCAGCGCGGGGGTGTATGTCGGTCGCTTCCTGCGCTGGAATTCGTGGGATATCTTTTACAACCCCGCCGGGATGGCGCAACACACGTTGCAAAGTATTCAAGAACCCAGCCTGCAATCCATCGGCTTCACCAGCCTGTTCGGAGTGTTCTTCCTGTTCTTATACATTACGCTGTATACGTTCGGGCATCTTTTATTGGAACGGCAGGCAAACTTACAGGGACAATGATGAACAAACAAGATATTCAATTCCTCTTCAAATACAACCAATGGTCGACGAAGAAAATCATGGACGCCGCGTCAAACCTGACGCCGGACCAGTTCCTCGCGCCCGCAGGTTTTCCACAAGGAGGCTTGCGCGGCACGCTCACCCACACCTTGTTTGCAGAGTGGATCTGGCGGAATCGCTGGGAGGGAACATCGCCCGCCCAGCGCATCCAACCCGAGGAGTTCCCCACCCTTGAGTCCCTCCGCGCGCGCTGGCTGGAGGAGGAAAGCCTCCTGCTAAAGTTTGTGGGTGAAGTGAGCGATGAACGGTTGAACAATCCCTTCAATTACACCAACACCGAGGGCAAGGCGTTAACAAGAATCCTGTGGCAGTCCATGGCGCACGTGGTCAACCACGGAACACAACACAAAACAGAAGCCGCGGCAATCCTCACGGCTCTCGGTCACTCACCGGGCGATATTGACATGATCTGGTTTGCGGCGGAACACAAGTAACTCAACCATGACGCCTTTGAAAAATCGGCTTCGCAATTTCCTCATCCGTAACCGGTACAACCTGGCGGTCTTCACATTGCTCAATGTGGCGTGCGCCATGTGCATCGCTCTCGTCGGCGCGCGCGTGGCGTACACCGATTCCGGGCGGAGGCTGGACCTGATTTGGAATTTATTCCTCGCGTGGATTCCCTTCATCCTCTCCTACGTTGCGCACGCCTTCTCCTGGCGGCGATTGACGTTGTACATCTTGATCCCCTTCGTCTCGTTCCTTTGGTTGATCTTTTTCCCCAACGCGCCATACATGCTCACTGATCTGCAAGACCTGGCGCGCGGTTCCTTTGGCGCGCCGCTTTGGTACGACGTGATCATCGTCGTTTGGTGTTCGTGGACCGCGATGTTGTTGGGCGTTGTCTCGCTCTATCTGATGCAAGATATCGTCCAGCGGTCGTTCGGACGTTTCATCGGCTGGATATTCGTCTTTGCCATCTCTGCCCTGAGCAGTTTTGGGATTTACATCGGGCGGTTCGTGCGCTTGAATTCGTGGGACATTCTGCAAAACCCGGCAGAAACCGCCATGGGGATCCTTGGTCTGGTCATCGACCCCAGCCGGCGGCTGGCGGCATTCACGTTGCTCTATGCGATTTTCTTTATTTACATTTATCTCCTGTTGTATTCATTTAGTCACATGTTGCAGGTACAAAATCTGAGAGCGAGCGAAACGCCAGAGCAACTGGCAGGGACTCAACCATCCGATGCGCGGCGATAAAGCGGTTTTAATTCGAGGCGGCGGCGATCTCGCCACAGGCGTCGCGTTACGTTTGCATCGGTCGGGCATGCGCGTGGCGATCACCGAACTTCCGCAACCATTGGCGGTGCGTAGAACGGTCTCATTCTCCGAAGCGGTTTACGAGGGCGCGCACATAGTCGAAGGGGTCGGGTCAAGGCTGATCGAAGCGCATCAGTTGTCCGCGTGGGAGGAAGCGGATTGCATCCCCGTGATCGTCGACCCGGAGGCAAATCTGCTCACATCGATCGGATTCATGGTTGTTGTCGATGCGCGACTTTTGAAGAGTCGCCCGGCGCCGCTCCCAGCCCCCGCCCCGCTTCACATCGGACTTGGACCTGGTTTCACAGCGGGGAGCGATTGCCACGCCGTGATCGAAACCCGCCGAAGCCATACGCTTGGGCGGGTGTATTGGTCGGGGTCAACCCAACCCGATTCAGGCGAACCCGAGGGCGATTCGCGCCGCGTACTTCGGGCGCCTGCGAATGGAGTCATCACCGCTATAAAAAATATCGGTGAGTATTGCGTGGAGGGTGAAGTAGTCGCTGTGATCGACAGTGAACACACGGTGACCAGCCCCTTCGGCGGCATGTTGCGCGGCTTAATTCGTTCGGGCTTGCAAGTCACCAAAGGATTGAAGATCGGCGACGTGGATGTTCGCAACGACCCCGGCGCCTGCGCTCTCGTGTCCGACAAATCGCTTGCGATTGGCGGAGGCGTACTGGAGGCGATCCTTGCCAAGCCCGAGATACGCTCAAAGGTATTGGCGTAAGATATCAGAGTTCTCAGAGCTTTGGTAAAGTCGCGCGACAAGACCGAGTCGCTGGAAGGCGAATTTACTACCGAGCAAACGGCAAAGTTGAACCGCACAGCCCGCTCAGAGCGCAACGAAAACCGTGAAAAATTCGCGTTAAATCTTTCCCGGGTTAGCAAAAGCCATGTATTGGGAGACTTGCAACGAACGCGCATCCGTTGTATGCTTGCGAAATGACGCTTGCCATATCGTTTCGGCGCTCTATCTTTCTACCTCAGGAAATTTCTTCAGGTAGCGACTCGCCCCGAAAAGTCCATTGGGTTGGAGGCAAGGCGCCGGTTGAGCCGAAGCAAAATCATGCGCAAAACGGGGATCATAATTCAGGCGGGAAATCTTCCGGCAGTTACCACAGCCTGTCTCACATCAAATTTGGGGAGGTCCAGCAAGCCTTTCACAATTTTCTACCCATCCTCATTCCGAGTGACACGCCTGGCTGGGTTGCTCCCGGTTATTTCTGTTTCATTCCCCTCGCGCAGGCGGCTGAGTATCGTCCCTCGGCAGTTTTTGGACGGGTAAAAGCCTGTTATCCCTCAGATGGTGTTCTTCAAAATATCCGTGAAATGGAGTTATGGTTTCCCAAGCCTGGACATGAGCCGCTAGAGTTGAATATTCGCCGTCGCGATATTGATTTTGAATCCGATCTGCTGGGGCAAAGTTACTGCGCCAAAATTCATATCTTCATTTCGCCAGGCGAGCAGGCTGACTTTGCGCGCTTCGAGGGTATTTTCTTGCAACACGGCTATATTCCCGAATTCATCACGCGCTACGTCGATCTCGCGGATGTGAATGAATTCAATCACAACGACTTCCCGGATGTGATCGTCGTCAGTTCGCGCTGGTTCGAGTCTGCCCGCGAGATATCTGATGGGCAGATATACGAGAAATTGCACCAATTGATCAAATGGCGCAAAACGGTTGTGAACTATCATCCATTGAACGTGGGACACGATGTCCGCACCTTGAACCGTGAATTAGGATTCAAACACGGGTTTACCGATACCGCCCTGATCGAACCAGAGACGCCCGCGCAAACCCTTGAGTTCGTATCGCGGACGTTCGATAGAATTTTCATGCAAGGTATGAGATAATCCCATTGTGAATGCAGAACAGGAAGATATCGCATTAGCCAACCGCCCAAGAGATTACGCCGGGCTCTTATGGATTTTTGCCGCCAGCATGTTGGGGTTCAGCATGTTTTGCGCCACCTCTGCCATCGCGCTGTCTGACCCATCTCTGCCCACTCCTATCGTGATCGAAGCGCGCGATATTCCCAACCTGGCATTTTCGAATTTAAATACTATCGCGGCGCAAACTGCCCAGGCGTTTGCCCAACTGGTAGCCACAGGCACCCCTACCAACACCTTCACACCCAGCCCAACATGGACTTCTTCGCCCACTGCAACCATGACCGCATCCAGAACACATGTAGTTCCAACAAGAACCGAGACGAAAGAGTCTCAGCCCCAACAACCAACAGCGATTCCCCCAACTTCCACTCCAAAACCGACAACCCTCCCTCCGACAAAAACGGCTGTCGTGATCGTCACCTACACCGGCACAGCAATTTCCACGGAACCGCCCACAGAAACTCCCGTGCCTGAACCATCAACAGACACCCCAGTACCTCCGCCAGATACCCCAGTACCTCCGCCCTCCACCGATACGCCTGTGCCAATTACAACTCCATAAGACCTGTATATTACAGGACTTACGCAGTTGGCGGTCAGTTGTACTGCCGCCGACGCAGTGCGACTACGGCGCAACAGGTTCAACTGCGTAAGCCCTCTATTAAAACCTCTGTCATGGTTGTTTGTTTGCAAGGCAACTACGAATGAACGGCAATGGATATATTTGCGGCCGCGCAAATGACAATACTCAACTGCGCAGAACGCAAAGAAAACCTTTAGAAACTTGGCGCTCCTCGCGCCCTTCGCGATAAAAAGAGAATCGAAGGTCAAATGAAGTACGGGCTTTCGCAATAACTCCTTGACTTACAGTAAGCATCGCCTTATACTCGAATTAATCAGATTAATATGATAGTTCGAGAAAGAATTTCTCCAAATATCTCAGAGTTTCTCAAATATCTTGCCGCGCATCAAGAGGCGGAAGGCGGCTTACCCACCCTCACCGAATTAGGACAAGAACTCGGTGTGAGCGTTGCGTCTTTGCGGGAACAGTTGGAAGTGGCGCGCGCGCTGGGGCTGGTGGAAGTCAAACCAGGGAGAGGAAAGACACGGCGGTTGAATTTTTCCTTCACGCCGGCGATCCGTCAGAGTCTTGGGTATGCCCTGGCGCTGAACGATGAGTACTTCCGCAAATATTCCGACCTGCGGAATCACATCGAAGCGGCATTCTGGTACGAAGCGGTGGAAAAATTATCGACCGAAGATAAAGCCGAATTGCGAGCCCTGATCGCGCGCGCCCACGAAAAATTAAATCATGCGCCGGTACAAGTTCCCCATGAAGAACATCGCGCTCTGCATCTGTTGATCTACAGCCGCCTCGATAACCCTTTTGTCACCGGGGTGCTCGAGGCGTATTGGGATGCCTACGAAGCGGTTGGATTAAACGTATTTACAGGCGGCTATGAATACTTGCAAGAAGTCTGGCGATATCACCAGGCGATGGTCGAATCCATTTGCAATGAAAACTATAAGGCTGGTCATGAGGCGCTGATCGCCCATACCGACCTTTTGTATCACAGACCGTAACACGAGGAACACATGAACAAAGTAGTCAACGATTTTTCCATTATTGTAGGCACAAAGAACGGCTCCGGCAGTTCGACCGCCAACAATACCATCCTGCGGGCAATTTTCAAGATGGGCATTCCAGTTTCAGGGAAGAATCTCTTCCCCTCGAACATTCAGGGACTGCCCACGTGGTACTCGATCCGCGCCAGCAAGGATGGCTATCTCGGCCGGCGCGATCAGCAGGATATCGTCATCGCCATCAACCCCGACTCGTTCACCCGCGACCTTGCGTCTGTTGCGCCGGGCGGGGCATTTTTCTACGCCGACGATATCAAACTCCCCATCACCCGCGCAGACGTTGCCATCTACCCGATGCCCATCAAGGAGTTGGTAAAGAAGGACCCGAACGTCCCGGCAGGTTATCGCGACCTGGTGGGGAACATGGTGTATGTGGGCGTGCTCGCGCACATGATCGGCATCGATATTGAAAAAATTCAAGCCGCGCTGACGTTCCATTTCAAAGGCAAGCAAAAACCCATCGACATGAACTTCCATGCCGTGCAAGCCGGCATGGAATGGGCAAAGGGGAACCTTGAAAAGAAAGACCCGTTTTCCCTTGAACCGATGAATAAAACCGACGGCATGATCATGGCTGACGGTAATACCGCCGCGGCAATCGGCTCTGTGTTTGGAGGCGCTCAGTTTGTGGCGTGGTACCCGATCACGCCAGCCTCCTCGCTGGCAGAGGCGATCAATGATTACATGCCCATGCTCAGAAAACGCGAGGATGGGAAACACACCTACGCTGTTGTGCAGGCGGAGGATGAACTAGCCGCCATCGGTATGACCGTTGGCGCAGGCTGGAGCGGTCTACGCTCGATGACCTCCACCTCCGGACCCGGCTTGAGTTTGATGACCGAGTTTGCCGGGCTTGCCTATTACGCCGAAGTGCCGGTCGTGATCTGGGATGTGCAACGTATCGGTCCATCTACCGGTTTACCCACGCGCACCTCGCAAGCCGACTTGTCGTTCACCATCGGCATGGGGCATGGCGACAGCGACAGCATTGTGCTCCTGCCTGGCGACGTGTTCGAATGTTTCGAGTTTGGCTGGCGGGCGTTTGATATTGCCGAAAGGATGCAAGCGCCGGTCTTTGTGCTGTCCGATCTCGATATGGGCATGAACCAGTGGATGAGCAAACCGTTTGAATACCCAAACACGCCAATGGATCGCGGCAAGGTACTTTGGGAGAAAGACCTCGAAGAGATCAAAGGCAATTGGGGTCGCTATCTCGACAAGGACAGCGACGGCATTCCCTACCGTACCTTACCGGGCAACAAACATCCGATGAGCGCGTATTTTACGCGCGGCACTGGTCATGATGAATACGCAAAATACACGGAAGATTCGAGCGTCTTCATCCGCAATATGGAGCGTTTGAAGAAAAAATACGAGACCGCAAAGACCTATTTGCCGAAACCTGTGCTCCACGGCGCAAAAGGCGCCAAGATTGGCATCCTTGCCTACGGGTCGACCGAGTCTGCCATCCTGGAGGCGCGAGACCAACTGGCGCGCGATCATGGCATGAAGATCGATATCCTCCGCGTGCGCGCCTATCCATTCACCGCTGAGGTGGATGAGTTTGTCCGGGAGCATGAGCAACTATACGTGGTGGAAATGAACCGTGACGGGCAGTTGCATCAATTGTTGAGCCTGGCGAATCCCGAAGCGGCAACGCGTCTCATTTCTGTCGCCTACGGTGACGGGTTGCCAGCCTCCGCAAAATGGATCCGCGAGGGCATTCTGGCAAAATCGACGGCTGGGAAGCCTGTCCAGAAATCCGTCGTAAAAAAATCAACGGCAAAGAAACCTTCCGTCAAGAAGAACGCTAGAAAAGGAGCGAAATAATGTCTGCATTACCTATGGCGGGCGTGCCCGCAAACGTGAACACGGTGGGTCTCACGAAGAACGATTATCGCGGCGCGCCGACGACGCTGTGCGCGGGGTGCGGTCACAACTCGATCTCGAACCAGATCATTGCCGCCATGTACGAGTTGAGTGTGTTACCGGAAAACGTGATCAAGTTCAGCGGCATCGGTTGTTCGAGCAAAAGCCCCACGTATTTCATGAACCGCTCGTTCGGGTTTAACAGCCTGCACGGACGTATGCCCTCGATCGCGACCGGCGCGCTCTTTGGCGATCATTCGCTCAAAGGCATCGGCGTTTCCGGCGATGGCGATACGGCAAGCATCGGTATGGGACAGTTCAAACATGTGATGCGCCGCAATTTGAACATGGTGTATATCGTCGAGAACAATGGCGTATATGGGCTGACTAAAGGTCAATTTTCCGCCACCGCCGAGCGCGGACTCGAACTCAAGAAGCAAGGCACCAACCCCTACATGCCTGTGGATATTTGTATGGAAGCATTGATCTCGAACGCCACGTTCGTTGCGCGTTCGTTTGCGGGCAACGCCAAGCAGGTGAAAGAGTTGATCAAAGCCGCCTTTGCCCACAAGGGTATCGCCGTGCTCGATATCATCAGCCCGTGCGTTACGTTCAACAACCAAGACAACGCGCATTATTCGTACGCCTGGGGCAAGGATCACGAAGAGCCGCTTCACGATATTACCTACATCGCGCCGCGCAACGAGATCGTGCTGGAACGCGAATTGGCGGAAGGCGAGGTCCGCGAAGTTGCCATGCACGACGGTTCGGTTATCATCCTCAAGAATCTCGAAAAGGGATACGATCCTACCAACCGCTTTGAAGCCTTGCGCGCGCTCGAAGAAGCGCAGCGTAATAACTGGCTGACAACGGGATTGATCTACGTTTCGACCGACAAGCCCGCGCTCGCTGAAACGCATACCCTCGTGGACACTCCACTCAACCGCCTCACCGACGCGGACCTGCGACCTGCTCGCGAAATGATCGACAAAGTCAACGCGTTGATGTTCTAAGTCATCCCTCACCCCTGCCCCTCTCCCATTGGGAAGAGGGGTTTGTCTTATGATTCAAATCGCGTCCTCCATCTACATCCGCGAAAACGAACTCGCCTTCGACTATATCCGCGCGTCGGGACCGGGCGGGCAGAACGTGAACAAAGTAGCGACGGCTGTGCAGTTGCGATTCGATGTCCGCGCTTCGTCGTTGCCGGATGAGGTCAAGTCGCGTTTGATTCATCTTGCGGGAAAGCGAGTCACGGATGATGGAATTTTGCTCATCGAAGCCAAGCAATTCCGCGCGCAGGAGCAAAACCGCGAGGACGCGATTCGACGACTGATCGCGTTGGTGAGAAAGGCTCTGATAAAACCCAAGCCCCGCAAAAAGACCAAGCCAACAAAGGCGGCGAAGGAAAAGAGATTGGAGTCGAAGAAACGAAGAGGGGAAGTCAAGAAGAACAGGCAGAGCAAGTCTTTTGAGTAAAATGTTCATGCGGCAGTTGAACTGCCGCATGAACATTTGCTATCCAACCCAGTTATAATCCCCACTTCATGGACAAAAAGTTTATCGCCCTCCTCTGCGGACTAGGCGCCGCATCTATTTGGGGCGGGATGTATGTGGTCAGCAAAGTGGTGCTGGAGGTCATCCCGCCGTTCGCGTTGCTGACGATCCGCCTCGCGCTGGGGTGCCTCTCGCTCGGCGCGGTAATTTGGTTTCGCAAATCACAAAGCACGTTCACGCAGAAAGAATTTTGGCAAAGTTTTCTCGTCGGCGTTATGGGTTATGGAATTTCGCTCGGCTTCCAATTCACAGGGACCAAACTTTCCACCGCCTCGAACGGATCGTTGATCACCTCCGCCACGCCTGCGTTCGTTTTGTTGTTCGCGTTCTTCCTGCTTCAGGAAAAGATAACCGGCAGGCAAGTTTTTGCGCTGGCAGTCTCAACGTTCGGCGTGCTGGCGGTCATTGATCCGCGCACAGCCGAACTATCTCCCTCATTATTTACAGGAAATGTGTTGTTGTTCTGTGCAGGGCTCACGTGGGCGTTATATTCCACGCTTGTGCGCAAGGTTGCCAGAGACAGCGACCTGCTCATCTCCAGCGCGGTCATGTTGTTGGGAGGGATCCCATCTTCCACAGTTCTCGGATTCTACGAAGTCAACTCGCAAGGAATTGGAACGATCACAGCGGGCGTCATCGGCGGGATTCTTTACCTCGGCATCATTTCCACTGCCGTTGCCATGTTCATGTGGAATTACGCGTTCAAAGAGTTGCCCGCTTCGCTCGCATCGCTGACCTTCTTTGCCCAGCCCGTTGTCGGCACTTTACTCGGCTGGTTTTTCCTCGGTGAAAAAATCACGCCGCTGTTTTTATTCGGCGGCGTGTTGATCGGGATCGGGATTTGGATTTCGACGAGGGAAAACTAAAACCACTTTACCACAAAGGCTTGCACTGAGCCTGTCGAAGTGACACTAAGGTCACGAAGAGACAAACCCTTAAGACTCAAACCCTTTGTGAACTTTGTGTCCTTCGTGTTTAAAATGTATTCAATTCTCCCCCACCGTATGCAACAATGCCATATTCGGCGGGCGCACATCGCCGACCGGGTATCCGCATATCAACACAACCTGGTCACCGGCTTGCACCACATCCGAACGCATCAATGCCGCGTCTAAAAGATCGAGCATTTCCTCCAGCGAATTAGCAAACGCAATCAATTGCGGACGCACACCCCACAGGAAAGCCAGCCGTTGATACGTTACTTCATCGGGGGTAAACGCCATCACCGGCACGCGCGGACGGATCTTCGACATCAACCATGCGGTTCGTCCCTGCGTGGTGAAACACGCCACCGCCGTCACGTTTTTATCGTTCGCCAACGCCTGCGCGGCGCGCGCCATCGAAGCCGCGTCGGAATGCTCAAAGCCGTTCACACTGGGTTCCAGCCCCCACTCCACAAAATGAGACTCGGCTTCGCGGACGATGCGGTCCATCATCTGAACCGATTCGACCGGATATTTTCCAGACGCCGACTCGGCGGAGAGCATCACCGCGTCGGTCCCGTCAAAGACCGCGTTCGCCACATCCGACGCCTCTGCCCGCGTGGGAAGCGGATTCGAGATCATCGATTCCAGCATTTGCGTGGCGGTGATCACAAGTTTGGCGCGCGCGTTCGCCGCGCGGATGATGTGTTTCTGCAACGCCGGCACGCGCTCCGGCGGAAGTTCCACGCCGAGATCGCCGCGCGCCACCATCACGCCATCCACGATCTCTAAAATCGCGTCGAGGTTATCGAGCGCTTCGGGTTTTTCCAATTTGGCGATGAGCATCGGCATACGCTTGCCGTTGGAGAATCGCTCCATCGCATAGCGGACTTTTTTCACATCCTCCGCGCTGCGCACAAACGAGATCGCAACCGCGTCTACATTTTGCGAAATGCCAAAAGCAAGATCAGCCTCGTCTTTTTCGGTGAAACCCGCAATACGCAGGCGAACACCGGGGAGATTGATGCCTTTATGAGAAGACAGGGGTCCGCCAATCACCACATCTGCCGCCAACGCGTTACGACCGATCACCGACACAACCTCCAACGTCAGGCGCCCATCGTCGAGGAGAAGCCGGTCTGCGGGCCGCACCGAATCGAAGAGCTGTCGAAAATCCACAGGGATTTTTTTGCCGCTATCTTCCGGGGGCGTAGACTCAGTCGCATAGAGGTAAACCCGCTCCCCGTCCGAAAGTTGAAGCGGGGTTGTCAGGTCGCCGACGCGGATCTTCGGACCCTGCAAATCCTGCAAGATACCCACAGGCGCGCCCAGTTTTTTCGAGACCTTGCGGATCAATTCAATCCGCGCCAAGTGCTGTTCGTGCGTGCCATGCGAAAAATTCATACGCGCCACATTCATACCCGCTTGAATGAGTTGTTCGAGTATTTCTTCGCTTTGGCTGGCAGGTCCCACCGTCGCCACAATTTTTACATTACGCGTCATATCATCCTCAATACAATAAACTCACCGCAGGCAAGAACACCACGCCCTGCAGTGAGTTGCTGTCGATTTATGGCAGAGCGAGCCGCGCGATACCATCCGCTCTGACGCACTTAAAGATAATGCAATTCGTTCGCCTGCTTTTCCAACTCGGCGCGGAAATCGGGATGCGCGATGCCGATCAACTGCCCCGCGCGCTGGCGGATGGATTTGCCGTACAGGTCAGCCACGCCGTACTCGGTCACCACGAATCGGACGTGATTGCGGCTGGTCACCACACCCGCGCCTTGTTTCAACATCCCGGCGATGCGGCTCACCAGTGTACCATCTTTCAGCATGGTCGTGCTCGGCAGGGCAATGACCGGCACCCCGCCCTTCGAGCGCGACGCGCCGTAGATAAAATCCAATTGACCGCCCACGCCGCTGTATAACTTGGGTCCGATGCTGTCGGCGCAGACTTGACCGGTGAGGTCAACTTCAATGGCAGAGTTGATCGCCACCATGCGCTCGTTCTGCGCGATGACGAACGGGTCGTTGATGTATTCCGTGCGATGCAGTTCGATGAGCGGGTTATCGTCCACCCAATCGTACAATTTTTTCGTGCCGAGGATGAAGCCCGCGATGATCTTGCCCGGATGCAGGGATTTGCGCGCGCCGGTCAACACGCCTTCGTTGACCAGATCGATCACGCCGTCCGAAAATAACTCGCTGTGCACGCCGAGGTCTTTTTTGTCGCGCAGGTATTTCAACACCGCGTCGGGGATCGCGCCGATCCCCATTTGCATCGTCGCGCCGTCGGGGATGAGTTCGGCGATGAAGCCCGCGATCTTCTGCACAATGGCGGGGTCGCCCTCGTCTCCCATCGGCACTTCCGGAATGGGATAATCCACCGGCACAATATGCGTCAGGCGGCTGACGTGGATGAACGCGTCGCCCAGCGTGCGCGGCATTTGCTGGTTCACCTCGGCAATGATGATCTTCGCCGTTTCCGCGGCAGATTTCGTCAGCCCGACTTCGACGCCCAAACTGCAAAAGCCATGCTCGTCGGGAGGCGAAACGTGGATGAGCGCCGCATCCAGCGGGAGAATGCCGCGCTTGAAGAGCAGAGGAAATTCCGAAAGAAGAACCGGGGTGAAATCCGCCTTGCCGCTTTGCACGGCTTTCCGCACGTTCGCGCTGATGAACATCGTGTTGACGCGCAAATGTCCCTCGAGTTCGGGCTTGACGTACTCGGCAGGACCGATCGTCAGCGCCTGGCAAATTTCCACCTCCGAAAGATTTGGGGCGTAGTCTGCCAACGCGCCAAGAAGTTTTTGCGGCACCGACACGTTGCCGGTCAAAAAAATGCGGCTGTTGGATTTGACCGCTTGCACCGCTTCCCGCGCCGATATGACGCGCGATTCGTAGATCTTTGTCCAATCCATGTTATCGCTCCTCGAGCAGGGTGAGATGAACAAGCCCGCCCTGATGCGTGTTGACGCCTCGTTCGAGCGCGGGGTCGTTCGCAATCGCGGGGGCTATCCCATCGTCGGTCATCCGAATCAAATAAGGCATGGCGGCATTGACGAACGCGTGCGTCGCCGTGCGCGCCACAACACCGGGCATATTCGGCACGCAATAATGGATTACGCCTTCGTCGACAAACGTCGGCTGGTCGTGCGTGGTCGGGCGCGAGGTTTCAAAACACCCGCCCTGATCGATGCTCACGTCAATGACCACCGAGCGGGGCTTCATCGCGCTCACCATGTCGCGCGTGACCAGGATCGGCGTTCGCGCGCCTGTGATCAGCGCCGCGCCGACGACTACATCCGCATACGTGGTGGCGCGTTCGATATTTCGCTTCGTAGACATCATCGTGACGATGCCGGGAAACCGATCGAGAAGTTTTTGCAATCCGTCGAGATCGTCGCTCATCACGGTCACGTGCGCGCCCAGCCCAAGGAACGCCTGCGCCGCATGCGTGGCAACCACGCCCGAACCCAGGATCAACACTTCGGCGGGCGGAACACTCGGCGCGCCGCCGAGCAAAATTCCCTTGCCGCCCCAATTATTTTGCAACAACCTCGCCGCCACTTGCGCCGTCATGCTCCCCGCGATCTGGCTGAACGGTCGCAAGAGCGGCAGTGATCCATCTGCCAATTGGATCTGCTCGTACGCGATGGACGTGACTTTCTTTTCGAGCAACGCCTCCACCTTGTCGCGCCGCGCCGAGGCAAGATGCAACAAGCCCGCGATCGCCGCGCCGGGCTTCAGCCAATCCAGCTCGTTTCGCAATGGACGAGCCACCTTCAAAACCAGGTCGGCGCGGGCGAAGATTTCCTCGCCGGAGTAGACGATGCGCGCGCCGGCCGATTCGTACTCCCGGTCCTTGAACCCCGCTCCCACACCCGCATCTCTCTCGACGCACACCTGATGCCCGTGTTGGGCGAGAATCTCAGCCCCGGCGGGATTCAACCCCACCCGGTATTCAAACGGGCGCGTCTCTTTGGGTATACCAACGATCATGTCGTCGCCTCCTTCAATACGCTGTGTATTGTCTCGAAAATAATCTGTGGAACCGTCTCGAACGAATACGGCATGTGGACTCTCTCGTACAACCCATGCGCGTCGCTCCCAAACGGACCGATATTGACGACCGCGCAATTCAACGCGCGGATCTCCTCCAACTTTTTTTCATCGAGCGCAGATGCCAACTCGCCTGAAGAATTCTTCAACCCAAACAACGGCATATTCTTCGAGAGCGATTCGATTTGCACACTCGATTCCAACTGGACATAACTCAAATCAGAAATATACGGATAAAAACCACGCTTCTGAATCGGCGCCTCAACCTGCTGCGCCAGCGCGGCATTCATCGCGCGTGTGACCTGATTCTCCCGCGGCGCAATGGACGGATAATACGGCGGCGAGAAAAACGCAACGACGGCGGGTCCGCCGAGTTTGGCAACCTTCGCCAACTCGGCGACGATCATGCGGCTCAATTCGCGTCGGTCTGTTGTCAGAGCGGCGTATTTTTCAATGCGTTTTTTCAGCCATTCTGCAAAATCCCCGCCCGCATTCTCCTCGTTCCAGCAAGCTTGCGCCTGCTCGCACAGCGAAGCGTAATCGAACACAACCGAGTGCCACTTGAGCGGAGAACGCGTTTGCCCGCCGCGCCGAGAAAACTCTTTGAACGATTCCTCCTGCCTGAAACGAACCGCCTCCAGCGCGGCGCGAGCGGCTTCCCTCATTTTGGTCATGGCGTGATCGGGCGCGAGAGTCAAGGTGAGCCAGTTGAAATACACAAACGCTTCGCCAGCCGTTTCCACATTGTACGAAGACTTGAGGTCGCGCATCCGCAACGTCACCGGCGGAGGGGCAACTTCGGCGACCTCCTCCCCTCCCAGCAAGCCCTGCCACGAGTCGACCCATTCGAGGCTGAGGTTGATACGGCTGACCAGTTCCGCCGCAATATGCGACGCGTCTACCCCGCGATAGACCTCGCCAACGTGAGTCCGCGCGCCGAGGATGTAAAACGATGGCAGCAACTTCCCCACCGTGCCGGAGTAGACAAAACGCGCGTCCTGATTCGAATCGCGCGGGGCGGTGTAATCGGTGTTGATCACGCCGAGGTAGTTCAAGTTTTCCTTGTCGCGGAGTTTGAGCAATTCGGGAACCGCCGAAAGGATGCCGGTTGATTCGGTCTCTTCATCGGGGCAGGAGAGGAAGAGCAGGTTGCCCGCGAGTTCGTCGATCAATCTTTTCCCATTCTCCCGCGTGCGCGCAAACTCGCGCATGATCGCAATGTTGACCGCGACGCCCGATTTCATATCCACCGAGCCGCGACCGAACATCCACTCGCCGCTGTGCAATGCGGTCAACGCGGATTGCTCCGCAGAGGTCAGCGACTCTTTTTGTTCGAGAGTCGCTTGCATGATCTTTGCCAATTCATCGGGCTGGAAAGCAAGATTTGAATCGCCAAAGCGGGCAAAGTCTTCCACGCCAACCGTGTCGAAGTGACTCATCAACACGATCGTCGCGCCCATGTTGTTCGGGTCCTCGCTCTTCAACAAACACGCGATATTTTTCCGCCCGTCGTTTGTATCCCAGAAAGTCGGCGAGAGAGAATCAACCGAGAGCATCTCGCGGATTCTCTCCGCGCAACGATTCTCCGCCTCCGCATCCGGGCTGACGCTGGGAATCGCAACCAGCGTTGCGGTCATTTCGCGGACGGTGTCGAACCAGCGGGAGGAATATTTCATCATCGATTGAATTGTACCGAAGTTTCGCCTTGTTCCAAGTTATGAATGTCCCCTAAAGATATAACTTTTATCAAAATAGGGCTTACGCAGTTGAACCTGTTGCGCCGTAGTTGCAGCGGCGGCGGCAATACAACTGCCCGCCCACTGCGTAAGCCCTGAAAATAAAACGACTAGCGCACATCCGTGCCGGTGAAGCGCGCCAACAACTTGTGGAGGAGCATAACGGGAAGCGCCAAAATTCCATGGACCGCCGCGCTCAACCCGAAGATCACCGCCACCGAACTGAGAAAATCGCTGACTGCAGGGGCAACGTTGGTCAACATCCACGGACCCGCGCCGACGAGCAGGGCAACCACGAATAAAATGCTCACCGATATGACCAGTTCCAACCATGCATGACGGTCCGATTGCGAGGGCATCATCATACTGCTGACCACAAAAGCCAGATACGCCCAGAGGTAAAAGTTGTTGACCGTTGGCAGGGCGTTGATCCCCATCCAAAACATGCTCATCTGCCCGTTACGCAATGTGTCCCACAGCACCCGCATATCAAGCGCGTACACTGCCACATAGGCGGTGAACAGCGTTCCCACGATCAGAGGCGCCGCGCCGATGAGCGAATCGCGCGCAATGTCTGAACGGGCGATTTCGACATACCCCATTTGCAGTCGCCCATTCGGCAAGGGGCGCGGAAGAACCGAAAAACGCCCGGTCGGCACGCGCAGGACTTTCGCCATCAGATAGTGACTCGATTCGTGCAGGAACACGCCGGGCAAAAAGATCAACTGGAACAACCCGATCGTGAAGCGCGCGCTGCGGGTGGCGATCAGAAAGACCGCTTGCAATTCGCGATGCAAAAGCCGCTGTAGAAAGATCAGCGGCGCGAGCATCAAGACAAACCAGAAAAAACCCGCAAGTTGATTCATCCATTTCCCCGGTCGCAACCACAGACAACGGACGATAGACTACAGTTCATCGTCTACGGTCGATTGCCTATCGCGCGGAAGCCGCTTTGGTAATCGCCACGAACTCATCGGGCTTGAGGCTTGCGCCACCCACGAGCGCGCCGTCGATTTCGGGCTGGGAGAAAAATTCAGGCGCGTTGGACCCGGTGACCGACCCGCCATACAACACCCGCATCGATTGCGCGGCATTCTCGTTGAACACTTCGCTCAATGCGCGACGTATGACCTGCCTCACCACCCCGTTGGCATTCTCGCCGCTCGAGGCTTTGCCGGTGCCGATCGCCCACACCGGCTCATACGCGACAACGATGCGCGATGCGGATGCGGAATCCACACTGGCAAACCCAAGCTTGATCTGGCGCGAAACAACCTCCCCCGTCCGACCAGATTCGTATTCGTCCAGCGTCTCGCCCACGCACACGATGGGAATCAAGCCCGCCTTCATCGCGGCATGTAATTTCTTGTTCACCTGCTCATCGGTTTCACCGAAATACGCGCGTCGCTCCGAGTGACCGATGATGATGTACGCGCAAAATTCCTTAACCATGTTCGGCGAGAGTTCGCCGGTGAACGCGCCCTTCTCCTCCCAATGCATGTTCTGCGCGCCAAGACCGATATCCGAGCCGGTCAACATCGGCGCGATCGCGGGCAACGAGGTGGATGGCGGGCACAACACTTTTTCGACGCCCGCGATCGCGCGCAACGGATTCAGCATCGCCGCAACGAGTTCGCGCGCCTCGGCAGAGTTCTTGTTCATCTTCCAATTACCGGCAACCAATGGTTTTCTCATGATGCTCCCTCAGGGAAGTTTTTTGATGATTTCCTCGGCAAATGCCCGCACCCAATCCGGCGCGCTCAAGTCTGCCAGCAAACCGTTTGCGATCAACCGCGCTTTTTCATTTTCACCGGTCACCGAGTTCATCTCCGCTTCCAGCAAAAACGCCTCGGGCATATTCGGCGACAACCGCTTCACCTGATTCAAGAACGTAGCGGCATCGTCGATGTGACCGGAATAGAAGGCGTTACGCGCCTGCGCGACTAATGCGATCGGCTGATCCACCTGCGCCACCTTGTCAAACGGCAGAACAGACGGGGCTTCGGCGCGCTCTGCGCCTCTGTAATAAGATTGGTGGAAACCATCCAATATATTATTCGGCACATTGCCGCCCAACCCGTATGTTTTTCTTGCCTGAAAATATAACGCCGCCGCCGGTAACCAGCCTTCAATGGCAACAAACTTATCCCCGGCTTGAATGTAAAACGCCTCATTATTCGCGCCGGCAAGCTTGATCAATTCCGCCAGGGTATCATACGATGCGCCCGGCATTTCAGCCGACCATAACGCCACCGCAAGATCAAGCCGCGCTTGCAGATCATTGGGGTTATCTTTTACGCGTTGTTGCGCAACCAGCGCCTCAGGCGGAAGATTCAACGGTTGGTTTGGGGTGATCGATCGAAGGGGAGTTTGAACCGGCGGCGCGGCTTGTTTCGTCACAGTGGCGGGCGCGGTAAACGTTGGGGTGGCAGTGGCGCGTCGATTCAAGAATGTTGTAAACAGGCGATTCTGACGCGCGACAAACAAAGACCCCAAACAAATTGCGACGACTGCGATGACTCCCACCCAGACAAACGGCGAACGCTTCTTTTCCGCCAGTGCAACGGGTTCAGCCGCCCCAGCCTTTGCCGCCATCTTCGTCGGCTCGGCAGTGGGCTTCATCCGCGTTTTATCGGCAGGCGACGGCTCTACGGGTTTGGCGATCGTGATCAACGTGCCCTGCATAGGCACGCCCGCCTCATTCCATGCGGACTTAAAAGCCGCAACCAGTCCATCAACTGTTTCATAACGGTCGGCGCGTTCTTTGGCAAGCGCCTTCAACAACACACGTTGCACAGGCTCCGGCACTTTCGGGTTAATCGATTGTGGAAGCGGCAGGGGCGTGTAAATGTGATCGTGGATAATGGAAAACGGCGTGTCCGCGCTGAACGGCACCTGCCCCACCACCATCTCATACAACATCACGGCGAACGAATAAATATCCGTGCCGTTGTCGAGCTCTTTCTTGCCCATCGCCTGCTCGGGCGAGATGTATTGCGGCGTGCCCATGATCATGTCGGAGGAAAGCGTTGATTCGCCGGACTGGGCAATACGCGCCAAGCCGAAGTCCGCGAGATAGATCACACCGTCGTTCGCCACCAACACATTCGACGGCTTGATGTCGCGGTGGAGGATTCCCTGCTTGTGCGCATACGCCAGCGCGGAACCGATCGAGTCGACGACTTTTTCGATCTCCTGCGCGGTCAGCGGAGCTTTATTCAACCGCGCTTTGAGCGTATCCCCCTCGATGTATTTCATAATGAGATACGGACGTTTTTCATGTTCGGCATAATCGTACACCGGCACAATGTTCGGATGTTCGAGTTTTGCAACGACACGCGCCTCGCGTTGAAACCGCGCCGAAAACGTGGCGTCTTCACCGAACGCCGCATGCAAGGCTTTGACCGCGACATAGCGATCCAATGAGGCGTGATAGGCTTTGTAGACGGTTGCCATGCCGCCCTGCCCCAACTGTTCGATGATCTTGTATGGTCCGACGTTATCGCCGACGTTGAAAGACATTCATTGCTCCATGCAATCTTATTTAGCCACAGAGATCACAGAGAACCCTGAGAAAAACTCAATATCTCTGCGCGCTCTGTGGCAAAGCATTCTTGGTCAAGAATTCAACTCGCCAAATTATAGCCGAGGCTTGTTAAACCGGGTTTATCGCTTTGTAAATTGTTGGGAAGTTGAAATTAAAGAAATAGACCTGACTGGTTTTTAAAACCTGTCAGGTCTGATTGATTACTTATCCATCAACGCCGCGACGCCGGGTAACTCTTTCCCCTCTAAAAATTCCAGCGACGCGCCGCCGCCAGTGGAGACGTGTGTCATCTGTTTGGCGACGCCCGCCTTTTTGACCGCGCTCGCCGAATCGCCGCCGCCGATCACCGTGACCGCGTTGGATTCTGCCAACATGCGCGCAAGGGCAAACGTCCCTTCGGCAAACTTCGGCATCTCGAAGACGCCGACGGGTCCATTCCAGACGATCAACTTGGCTCCGCTCAACGCGGCTTGATACACACCGACAGTTTTCGGTCCCACATCCAACATGCGCCAGCCAGCAGGGATTTTCCCCACGTCCACGACTTGCGTGTTCGCGTCTTCGGCAAATTTATCCGCGATGACCGCGTCCACAGGCAGGATCAATTTGTCGGCAGACTTTGCCATGATTCCCTTGGCGGTTTCAAGCGATGCTTCTTCGACGAGGCTGTCTTGCATGTTGAGTCCCTGCGCGGCGAGAAATGTATTTGCCATGCCGCCGCCGATGATGAGTTTGTCGCATTGGGAGAGCAGGGTTTCGACGACGAGAATCTTGTCACTGATCTTCGCGCCGCCGAGAATCGCAATGTAGGGATGTTCAGGATTCGCTACCGCCCGACCGAGGTATTCGAGTTCCTGTTCCATGAGAAAGCCAGAAACAGCAGGGAGAAATCTCGCCACGCCTTCGGTGGAAGCATGCGCGCGATGCGCCGAGCCGAACGCGTCGTTCACGTAGACTTCGCCGAGCGAGGCGAGTCGTTTGGCAAAATCGAGATCGTTCTTCTCTTCTTCCGGGTGGAAGCGCGTGTTTTCGAGCATCAGCACTTCGCCGGGCTTCAAGTCTTTTGCCATTGTTTCCACTTCGGGTCCCACGCAATCGGGCGCCATTTGAACGGGACGCGCCAGAAGCGTGGATAAAACTTCCGCGGCCGCGCGCAGGCTGAACTGGGAATCCGAAGCGGATTTGGGTCGCCCCAAATGACTCATCAGAATCAACGACGCGTTTTGATCCAGCACGTATTGAATCGTCGGCAACGCGGCGCGGATGCGTTTGTCGTCGGTCACTTTGCCGTCTGCCATCGGCACGTTGAAGTCCACGCGCATGAGCACGCGCTTGTTTTTGAGATCAATATCTTTGACTGTTTTCTTGTTCATGGCAATAGTCTCCTAGTCTTCTTGTCATTAGTCCCCTAGTCAAGACCAGCAGACTAGGAGACTAGCAGACTAGCAGGCTAACAGACTAAAGGCTTTTCGCCATCATCGCGGCGAGATCGGCGGTGCGGCAGGCGTAGCCCCATTCGTTGTCGTACCATGCCACCACTTTGACCATGTTGCCGAGGACGATCGTGTCCATCGAACTGAACACGGACGAATACGTTGTGCCGCGCAGATCGGTGGAAACGAGCGGCTCGTCGGTCACATCGAGAACGCCTTCCATGGGACCGCGCGCATATTCGACCATCGCCGCGCGGATTTCGTCGGCGGTCGCTTCTTTGTTGAGGGTGGCGGTGAAATCCACAACCGAAACGGTCGGCGTGGGAACGCGGAACGCCATGCCGGTAAACTTGCCTTTGAGTTCGGGGATGACAAGCCCCACTGCTTTTGCCGCGCCCGTTGCGGATGGAACGATGTTCTGCGCCGCGGCGCGCGCATCGCGCACGTCTTTCGCGCCGAGGTCTTGCAGTTTCTGCGAGTTGGTATACGCGTGAATAGTGGTGAGAAAACCTTTGTCGATCCCGAATTTATCGTTGAGCACTTTGGCCACGGGAGCGAGTCCGTTCGTGGTGCAGGAAGCGTTGGAAACAATGTTATGTTTCTTCGGGTCGTATTTGTCGTCGTTGACGCCGAGAACAACGGTGATATCTTCGTTCTTTGCAGGCGCGGAGATGATGACCTTCTTCGCGCCGCCCGATTCGATGTGCGCTTTGGCTTTGGTCGCGTCGGTGAAAAATCCCGTCGACTCGATCACAATATCCACGCCCATATCTTTCCATTTGATATTCGCGGGGTCTTTCTCAGCTGTGACCTTGACCGTCTTGCCGTCAATGACAAGATCGCCATCTTTGACTTCAACGGTCCCTTCGAATGGGCCATACGTTGAATCGTATTTCAATAAATGCGCGTTGGTCGCGGAGTCGAACAAATCGTTCACCGCAACTACTTCGATCTCGCCCGGGTGCCGTTGTTTGATGGTGCGGAACACGAGCCGCCCAATGCGCCCAAATCCGTTAATGCCGATTTTTACTGTCATTTCAATCCTCCGAAAATGATATTTGATATCTTAGAACTTACGCAGGCGAACCTGTTGCGCCGCAGTCGCACTGCGGCGGCAGTACAACTGCCCGCCAACGCATAAGTCCTGTATCTGTTTCGATGAGATTTTATCACAGAGAAATTTCGATCAAGACGAACAATGCGCGGGATGTGACAGTTTGAAGTGAAACGAGGATGAAAGTAACCGTCAGCCCAATGGGCTCGAGTATTCTTCCAACACATCGTTCAGCGCGGTAGCCAGTTTGGATGAGTCGTGCCGCCAGGGTTGCGTTTCGTGGATCAAGTCGGTGCAAAAGGCGCGCGCGTCGGCGAGGATTTTTTCATCTGCTTTCACCCATTGCGAGCCTTCGTTGAGCGCGCCCTCGTAATTACTGTTGCACAATACCACATCGAACAGGTTATCGCCCACATGTTCCTCCAACGCGCGGACATGATCGTAGCATGAGAACAAATCCGTTTCGCCGCTTTGCGTGGCAAGGTTGCATACATACACTTTGACGGCGCGGCTGGCGCGAATGGCTCCCAGCAGGTCTTGCACGAGCAGGTTGGGCAGAATGCTGGTGTACAAACTGCCGGGTCCGATCACGATCATATCTGCGCCGAGGATGGCTTTCAACACAGGCGGGTACGCCGGCGCGTCGTTCGGTTCCAGCCAGATGCGGCTGACGCGCCCCGCCATCTGTGGGATGCGACTCTCCCCCTCCACCCGAACTTGATTCATCGTGTGAGGCAATTGCATATCCGCAACCAGTTTCACGTCATGCAGTGTCGATGGAAGCACGCGCCCACTCACCGAAAGCACCCTGCCCGATTCCTCAACCGCGCCTTCGAAACTGCCGGTGATGTCTGCCAGCGCGGTGATAAATAAATTCCCAAACGAATGACCGCTCAGATCGCCCGCGCCGCTGAAGCGATATTGGAACAACTGCGTGAGCATCTGCTCGTCGTTGGAAAGGGCGGCGAGACAGTTGCGGATATCGCCCGGAGGCAGAATCCCAAAATCTGCGCGGAGGCGACCCGACGAACCGCCGTCGTCTGCAACTGTGACCACCGCCGTTAAATTCCGCGTCCACGTTTTCAAACCTCTAAGCAGGGATGCCAGCCCGTGCCCGCCGCCGACGGCAACGATACGTGGTCCGCGTTCGCGGCGGCGAAAGTCGGTCAAATCGTTCAGCAAAATGCGACCAGACCGAAGGTAAGGGCGAAGAAGCGAGCGGTTGAGTCGCACGATGCCGTATCCCACCAGCCAAAGGCCGATCCCGCCGAACACCAAAATACGAAGAATACGCGGCAAGAATCGAAGCGAGGCATATGAAAGGATCGCCAGGAGGGTCTCGTTGGTTGAATCGGTGCGATAGAGATCAAGCAGGAGCATGGCCAGCCCCACCCCCAGCAGTGTGATACCCGCCATGATAAAAAGGAACCAACGTTTGATTCCCAGCCCCGGCGCAAACCAACGGGCGATCTCTCGAAACTCTTCGAGCAAGCGAGTAACCTGGGAGTTCTTTTTGTTTGGCATGAAACGAGTCTAGCAGGGATGGAAAACAGAGTCAACTCTGCCAATTTTTCATTAACCGGGCTCTACCGTTTTTAACGGGAAACCTTTTTTCAAACACAAAGGACACGACGGTCACAAAGGAAAACCCAAGGAATCTAGGCTCTTGCCTTTGTGTCGCTTCGACGAACTCAGCGCAAGACTTTGTGCCCTTCGTGGTGAAGCTCTTTCCCGTTAATTACGGGAGACCCATTAACCGCAAAGCGCGCGAAGAATGCCAAGAAAATCTTTTTAATCTTCGCGCTCTTAGCGTTCTTCGCGGTAAGCGATTGCCCAAGTCATGCGGAAACTTTAGGCTGGTAGATGCTCGGTTATAATGACCCCCATGTCACTCACGATAGCCGTAGACCTCGGCGGGACGCACATCCGCACCGCATCATACAACTCTGAAAGCATCACACCCATTGCTCGTTATCGCGCGCGCACGAACGCGCATGAGCCCGGCGTGTTCGATCGCCTCGTGCAAGCGATCGAAAATGTGTGGGACCCCAACGTCACTTCGATGGGCGTTGCGTCCCCCGGTCCGCTTGATCCGTATACAGGAACCATCCTCGCCACTCCGAACATTCCCGAGTGGCGAAATTTTCCGCTGGCGCAAAAACTCTCCGCGCGTTTCGGCGTGCCGGTGCACCTCGACAACGACGCGAACATGGCGGGTTTCGGCGAATGGACGTTCGGCGCGGGCAAGGGTCATCACAACCTCGTTTATCTCACCATCAGCACGGGCGTCGGCGGCGGCGTGATCTGCAACGACGCGCTCTTGCAAGGCTTTCACGGACTCGCAACCGAACTCGGTCACATGATCATCGACCCGGACGGTCCGCCGTGCGGATGCGGCAAAAACGGACATGTGGAATCATTTTCATCGGGGACTGCCATCGCGCGACATACGATGGAACAAATTCAAGCAGGAGTAAGTTCCTCGCTTCCTTCGCAGGGACAGCTGACCGCCAAACAGATAGCGGAGGCGGCGCTTGCAGGCGACTCGCTCGCTGTTTCAGCCTTTGCGCGCGCGGGACATTATCTCGGCATTGCAGTTGCGAATTATCTCGCCATCTTCGATCCGTCCATTGTAATTTTTGGCGGAGGCGTTTCACAGGTGGGCGATCTGTTGTTCAAGCCGTTTGAAAAAAGTTTGCGCGAGCATACGTTTCATCCGCATTATTTGGATGACTTAGTCATTGCCAAAGCCGCGCTCGGCGATGATGTGGGTTTGCTGGGCGCGCTCGCATGGGCGCGCTTCAAACGAAGCAATGAAATGGCAAGGGTGGCATGAAGAGTCGGATCTGCGTGACAGCCCCTTTGTGGCTGATCACAAAATGGTGGACCGCGGACCGGGATGGGGAAACATTGTCCATGGGCGACTCAGGCTGACCTGAGTCTGACGCGTTGTTTTCTATCCGCCTATCATAGTCCCGCAGGTTTTCTCGTAAAACGTAATCCATCCAAATAAACCTGCGGGACGTTCATCCACTAAGGAGTTCGTAATGAAAAAATTGAATCTGCCTGGTCCGAAAGCCAAGGCAATGCTGGAGAGAGACCAGAAGGTCGTCTCATCGTCGTACCCGCGCGCGTATCCGCTGGTGATGGATCACGGCAAAGGCGTGGAAGTATGGGACGCCGACGGCAACCGCTTCATTGATATGATGGCGGGCATTGCGGTGTTATCCACGGGACATTCACACCCGAAAGTTGTCAAAGCGGTGAAGGACGCCGCCGAAAATTTTCTGCACATCTCGTCCGACTTTTATCACGAGGGTTGGGTGCGCCTAAGCGAAAAACTGGACGAGATCGCGCCGTTTGAAGAACATGCAAAAACATTTCTCACCAATTCGGGGACCGAAGCAGTGGAGACCGCGATCAAACTGGCAAAGTATCACACCAAGCGGCACAACTTCATCGGTTTCTTCGGCGCGTTCCACGGACGCACGATGGGGTCGGTATCGTTCACCGCCAGCAAGCCGCATTATCATCGCGGGTTTTATCCGCTCATGCCTGGCGTGACGCATGTGCCATTTCCCGATGAATATCGACCGATCCTGCACCGCAAGATGGGCGAGGATTACGGCGAAACTTGCGTGCGCTTCATCGAAGAGGAGATCATCGCGCACAATGTGCCCGGCGATGAGATCGCCGGCGTTCTCGTGGAGCCGATCCAGGGCGAGGGCGGTTACGTCGTCCCACCGGATGGATTTTTCCCCGCGTTGCGGAAGTTGTGCGATAAATATGGAATCCTGCTCATCGTGGACGAGGTGCAAAGCGGCATGGGGCGCACGGGTAAATGGTGGGCAATCGAACACTGGGATGTGGAACCGGACATCGTTGTCTCCGCAAAGGGAATCGCTTCGGGTCTGCCGCTGGGCGCGTGTATTGCGCGCGAATCAGTAATGACGTGGCCCAAAGGGACTCACGGCAACACGTATGGCGGGAACCCCATCGCTTGCGCCGCGTCGCTTGCAACCATTGATCTGCTCGAAGAAAAATACCTCGCCAACGCGGCGGAGGTGGGCGACTACATGAAAGACGCGCTGGAAGAAATTCAGGCTCGGCACACGTCCATTGGCGATGTGCGCGGCAAGGGGCTAATGATCGGCGTGGAGTTCGTGAAAGACAAGAATACGAAAGAACCCAACGAGGAAATCCGCAACATGATCGAGCATACCGCCTTCGAACATGGCTTGCTCACGCTCGGGTGCGGCAGGTCCACCATGCGCTTTGCGCCGCCGTTGTGCATCACCAAGAAGGAGGCAGATGAGGGACTTACCATCTTCGAGGAAGCCGTAACGATGGCGGAGAAAGAACAGGGGTTAAGGTAAATATTCGTTGGCGCGGCAGTCACGACTGCCGCGCCAACGAATGCGTTCAGCGCGATCTGTCAAGCAAATCGAACAGCCGCAGTTTCATTAACTGATGTTATGCAGTTGAAGCCAGCCTGATCCCCATAACGCGATACTCATGTCGCTCTTGCTCAAGAATAACCTGAAAGGCGAGATGTATCTCGGATTACAGGAGTCATTAACTCACCTTACACAATAGAGATCGCACACTAAGACATGGGGACACAGAGACCTTGTATTGAGCCTGCCGAAATAAAGCCATAGGACATCTGCGGTTGAACCTGTTGCGCCGTAGTTGCACTGCGGCGGCAGTGCAACTGCCCGCCAATTGCGTAAGTCCTGAGCCGGTGAAAAACTCCGCGACTCGGTGTCTCCGCGGCTCAATCAGGTATGGCAGGAGCGCTCGTTTAAGTTCTTAACTTGCAAAATGTCGCATTGACGATAGTCAAAGCAACTTTAACTGCGGATAACGGTTCAAAATCTCGAAAAACGTTAGATGGTATAATTCCCGCCCGTATGCTTCAAGAACCTTCACCCCAAAAATCACAAGTCTGCCCCACCTGCGGAACGCGCTTAAGTGAAAACGCCACGCGTTGTCTCGTGTGCGGGACAGAACTCACCGCCAAAGCCGCAACCAAAGCCAAGAAAGCCGAAACGGTTGTTCAAGCCAGCCGCATGCCTGAGATCACGCTCAGCCTGCCCGCCGCGCTTGCCGCGATTGTCATTGTGCTGGCGATCGGCGCTGTCGCAATCTATGCCCTGTTGCAATCCGGCGCGACCGGCGCATCGCTTGTGACTCCGACAGCCGAAGGCACAACGACCGCCACCGCAACCATCACGCCCACAGTGACGGAACTCCCAACGGGAACGCCCATCCCGACTGAAACACCCCTGCCGCCATTCGACTACACCGTGCGTCAGGGTGAAACCTGCGGCGTCATTGCGGCAACGTTCAAGGTTTCAGTGCAAAGTATTATTATCACCAACCAACTATCATCGGAATGTTTGATTTCGGTTGGGCAACCCTTGAAAATTCCCTACCCAACGGCAACGCCCGCGCCGCCGCCTACCAATATTCCAAACGAAGCAACGCAAACCTTCCAAGCCTGCGAAACGGCTCTCTACACCGTGCAGGCAAACGACACCCTTTCAACGATCTCCCTCAACTACAACGTCCCACAGGATGCGATCAAATTTTACAACGGACTGGCATCGGACAATGTATTACTTGGGACAACCCTGGTGATCCCCTTATGCGCCCGATTCGCCACACCGGGACCCACTCCTACTGCGACGCTTCCGCCTCCTTATCCCGCCCCGAGCCTGCTCCTCCCCGCCAACGGCGCGGCGTTCACCCTTGCCAACGATGTGGTCACCTTGCAGTGGGCGTCTGTGGGAACATTGCGCGATAACGAACGATATCAGGTCATCATCGAAGATGTGACCACAGGCGAATTGCGCATCACCGAATATGTGACGGATACGAAATTCATCGTTCCCACATCCTTCCGCCCGAACGATAATCTTGCACACTTGATCCAATGGTGGGTAACAACCGTCCGCCAGAACGGCGTGGACGAGCAAGGTCAGCCCGTGTGGGTTTCGGCTGGTGCGGTTAGCGAGAAACGCGGGTTTACGTGGGTTGGCGTGGCGGTGCAGGGAACGCCGAATCCGTAAATGTAAACACGAACATAAAAACGACTTCCTCGCGGAAGTCGTTTTATTTTCAGGAGTTTAGCAATTAGCGAGCAGTTGCACTGCGGCGCAACAGGTTCAATTGCGTAAGTCCTATCTTATTCGTTGATCTGAAACGCGACCTCGCCCGCGTCAGTCCATGCTTGCGCGGTTTCGGCAATCGTCGCCCAGCGGACGAACGGATACGCGTTCATGCGCTCGACAAAAGCCAAAATCACATTGACATCATCGGTAGCAGACGTTGAGATGCGCAACGTCTCAGGCTCGACCATGATGGTGTACCCGATCACGGGATACGGATGCTGTCCTTGCGCAATTTGCGCGGCGAGAGCTTCAGCGTCTGCCAACTGGTGGCTTCCTCCGCCGAGCTTGATCAATTTCCCACTCGGGTCATGGACTTCAAATTGCGAACTGCTCGTGGGGCGATATAAACTTACAGAGAGATCATCGCATCCCTCTTTATGTCCCGGGCAAACCACCCCGCCCCAAATCACGGATGGCGACCACGAATTTCCTTGGTACGCGTAACTCGACTGCAAGCCGTCGAAGTCTTGAATCAAGAATCCACTGACGACGCCCGTTGGCGTGACGCCCCACGAAGAGAGAATGGACGCGATCTTCCCCAAGTCGTTCGGGCTGTGCGCGTGATTGTCCCATTGCGCGCCCATTGCCGCGGAACGTTGCACGATCTCCTGCGCATTGTCCGCGGACTCGAGCCAGCCAATGTCGCCGCCGATGGACCAGCGGATGCCCGCATCGGTTGTTTGTTGGAGGAAGTTGAGGAAGGATTCGGTGTCTGCGGGCCATGAGTCAAACTTCGATTCGATGTGCAAGGTGGCGGAGAGGTAGAGGGTTGTGCCAGATGCCTCAGGCGCGGGGGAAAGCGTGGGCTGAGATTCGGTTGGGGAAACTGAATCAGGCGGAGGCTGGGTCTGAGGCGCTGATGGGGCTGTCACACACGCCGTCAAAAGAAGAAATCCGATTACGAGGGTGAAAAGTCTTTTCATGGGAAATCCTTTTTAGTGTAGGTATTTCAACATTTCCAAAACCATCGGAATATTCACTGGCGTCACGCGATCCATTTGCGACGCGACATAACGAACGGTTTGTTCATACATCGCCCACATCGCATCTTGTTCGGGTTGTGAGAGTAGCGGCGCGGCGAGCGACGTGTCCCAGTTCGGGCGTTTGCCGCCATCGACATAGACGGTGAGCCACGCGGATTTTGTTGCGAAGAAATCGTTATCGTGCATCTTCACGCCGACGAAATACGGCGCGACGCCGCCCGATTGATGCGCCTGCGTGAGCGCGGACTCAAAACTCGCGACCGCGTCCTGCCCGATGAATTCAAACAATTTGTAATCGTAATGTTCGGGTCGGATCGGCAAACCTTTTTTCACGTCGCCAAGATTCAACGCGCGCCCATGCACCACCGTCATCTGCGCGCCGAGTTCGTCGAACACTTGTAAGATCGCGCTGTCAATTTCCGCCGAGTCCGCAATGGACGACGCCGCGTACGGCGCATACCCGATCATGTCCGCCACGTATTGATAACCGCCCGCCGCATCCGTTGTTTGCCCCGTCACAGGATCAACCTCGCGCGTTTCGTAACGCATCACCGTTTGATACAACTCGTCGGCGCTCATCGTGCTCAAGCCGAGCCAATCGTAATTGTTGGCATACGGTCGCGGCGCGCGATAATGATACGAGACAGCAACAACGGGCGATGTTTTCAGACGCGCCAACAAGTCGGGATATTGTTCGGCATAAATCTTTGCCATCACATCGGTGAGATAGACATCCACTGGCACGTTCAATTCTTCGTGCAAGTCAATGATGTGATTCAACACTGCGGCAGATTCAGCGGGATGCGAAAAATCCTGCACGTTGATCGAGAAGATGGCGTAATCTTCTGTGACGGGAACAGCCGCTTCATTCTCGACGGGCGGCTGGGTCGCCGTTGCGGGAGGCGACTCCACCACTGGCGCCTGCGTCGGCGCGGATTGTGTCGCAGGCGCGGCGCAGGCGGACACCAACAACAAGAGGGCGATAATTGGCAACAATTTTTTCATGGGCAATTCTCCTTACCTGTGATTCTACGAATCCGATTTACAACAATATTATCCCCATGTAAAATCCCTGTAATTGACAGAACCGCAAGGATGATTGATGGTTTTGTTTGGGCTGAAAACTTTTGGACGCAGACCGCGAAGCGCGCTGACTGCGCTGATTTCTAAAAGAATAAAATCTGCGTTTTCAGCGTTCATCAGCGTCCCGATTAAAAACGAAGGAAGTGATATGGACATCCGCACCTACAATCGCGAGGCATGGAACCGCGAAGTCGAATCGAACAACCGCTGGACTCAGCCCGTGACTCACGAAGTCATCGAACAAGCAAAACGCGGCGAGTTCCAAGTTTTGCTCACGGAAAATATTCCAACTCCGCATCGCTGGTTTCCTCCCCTCAATGGCGCGGACGTGTTATGCCTCGCCAGCGGAGGCGGTCAGCAGGGACCCATCTTCGCCGCGCTCGGCGCGAACGTGACCGTCTTCGACAACTCCCCTGCCCAACTCAAGCAAGACACGCTCGTCGCCGAACGCGAAGGCTTGACTCTCAAAACCATCGAAGGTGACGCGGCGGATTTATCCATGTTCCCCGATGAATCATTCGACTTGATCTTCAATCCCGTTTCGACGGTGTTCATGCAAGATGTCCGCGTGGTGTGGCGCGAATGTTATCGCGTTCTCCGTCACGGCGGGATTTTGTTGACAGGCTCGATGAATCCCGTCCACTACATTTTCGACCTGTACAAAATGGACGAGGGCATCCTCGAAGTCGCGCACTCGATCCCCTATTCAGACATGACCAGCCTCTCGAAAGAGGACTTGGACGAATATCTCGCCAAAGGTCTGCCTCTCGAATTCGGTCACTCGCTGACGGATTTGCTCGGCGGACAATGCGCGGCGGGATTCGTCATCACCGACCTGTACGAAGACGTGATGTCCGATTCGCCGCTGGGGAAATTTCATCCCAACTACATTGCCACGCGGGCGATGAAGGGATAAAAAATCAGGGTCGCATTTCTGCGACCCTGATTCATTGAAACGACTTGCTTGTTTTTACGGCAGTTCGTTGGCTCGATTCGTTCCCGGAGGGGAGACCGGGCTGTTCGCCGCAAAGTAGGCGATCAACTCATCGAGGTCGATACCGCCGCCGATACGCAGGGACGGGTCGATATCGCGGAAGGTGACGAAGTTATCGCCGCCGTCGGCAAGGAACTGGTTGACCGTTACCATATACGTATCCGCCGGGTTGAGCGGGACGCCATTCAACATGATGTTCGAGACCGTGATCGAGGTGCACGAGTTGATCGGCGCCGTCGTGGGGTTGTTGTCGTGATCCACCAAGCCAAATGTCTTGGAGAGATCGTAACTGAACCCGACCGATACGCCGAGGTGCAGGAACGGACGGCTCGAGCCGGCAGGCTGGCACTGATCTTCAAGCACCGATTGAACTTGAGCGCCGGTCATGGGCATCGTCATCAGGACGTTACTGAAAGGCTGGAAGGTGAACGCTTCCGAGTAGGTGACGATACCATCCACCGCCTCTGCGCCGGACTTGGCGAAGATCAAATCGGAGCGGATGCCGCCCGGGTTCATGAACGCGATCTGCGCGCCATTAACTTGGGTTGCAAAGAGTTGGGCATCGGCGATCATGTTGCCCGCGTTCGACTCGGAGCCGCGATCTTCGGCGGCGCCGTTGAAGGCGCGACGGATATCAGCCGTGATCGTGCCCACTTGCGCTTTGCCGATCGGGTCGCTGATCACCTTCCACTTGTTGATGATGGCGGTGATGGCGGCATCAGCCGTCAATTGCGCGCGAACGACGGCATGGTTGGTGGCGGAGCTGAGGTCGCGGCGGATGTCGCCTGTGCGGTGGTCAAGAACGAGGTTAATCTCAGAGACCACGCGACCAAACGAGTACGCGCTCGTCACAATACGGGGATTCCCATTCGGGTCGTTGAGCAGACAGTTATACGGGAGGTGCGTGTGTCCTGTGACCACCACGTCGATGGCGGGGTCGAGCAGGTTGTTGATCTGCACAACGGGCCCGCTGATGCCGACACAAGCATTAACCGCGCCCGGAGGAGGCGTTTGCGAGCCGCCTTCGTGCATGAGCACCACAATCGCTTCGACGCCTTGCGCCTGTAACTCGGGAACGAGCGCGTTGGCGGTATCTGCCTCATCGAGGAAGGTCCAGCCATTGATGCCGGATTGCGACACAAGCGTGTTGGTTGCTTCGAGGGTCATGCCGATGAAGCCGACTTTCACGCCGTCGATCTCATCGATCCAGTACGGAGGCAGGGGCGTTTCACCGGTCACATCGTTGACGACGTTCGCGGCGAGCCAATTGAAGTTTGCGCCGGGGTACGGGTCACTGGGGAAGTAACAACCGTCCACTGGGTGACAGCCGCCGTTTTGCATACGCAGGAGTTCCACCACGCCTTCATCGAATTCGTGATTACCGACGCTGGAGACATCCAGCCCCATGGCATTCAACGTTTCGACGGATGGCTCATCGTGGAACATGCCGGAGAGGAAGGGCGAACCGCCGATCAAGTCGCCTGCCGCCACGGTGAGGCTGTTTGCATTCCCCGCGCGGAGTTGGGTAAGTTTCGCGGAAAGGAATTCGCCGCCGCCAGCCGGGTCGCTACCCACGTTGCCGGGTCCCGGGTTGCCAGAGGTCTCGAGGTACCCGTGATAGTCGTTGAAAGCGAGCAATTGGAGGTCGACAAGCTGGTACGGAGGATCGATGATCGTCCCGCCGCCGAAATCATCGAGGATGGCTCCGCGCCCGCCGATGAACCACAGACCGACATATCCGCCTTTGGCGTAATGGGGCCAGGCTGTGATATCGCGCGCGCCCAACAAGGTATCGTTTTGATAGACTTCGACAAACCCGTTGCCATAAGCGCGAGCGCTGAAGGTGTCGCCGTCCGCGAAGGTGGCGGGCATATCTCCGCCATATTTGACCCAGCCTTTGGGCCACTCCCACGTCCACACTTGTACCATGTGCTGATTCGCGTCATACAGGACTTCAATGACGCCATCGCCCCACGTGCGGTTGCTTTGCGCTTTGAGCAGGAGGTTTTGTTCGGTGGCGGTGTCTTTCACATCGACGAATGTAACGTAGGCTTCCTGGTCGACGCCAAGTGCGGTCTTCCAGTAAATATCCGCATTCGACGCGTTGCTATTGACGTACAACTGGTTATTCAAGATGCGATACTTCGATCGGTTGCCAGACCAATTTCCGTTTAATACCCCGTTCGCCCGGTTGAAGTCGTCCAGCAGACCCACGCCTGCCAGATTCGATGCCTGCGCCAAGGTTTGGGCTGGCATCAGGATCAATCCCACTAATAGGAATACAACTAACATACGAACTGATCGTTTCATACAATCTCCTCATGGTTGTCTAATTGGATCGTTTGCTTTAGTTCATGAGCGCCCCTGAAAATCTTTGCCAGCCACCTCCTTGAATGAACAGAAATCAAGTTCTTGGGTTATTATAAGTTACACAAACTGAATTTCAAAGAATTAAAAGGTTACACGCCCCTCGAATTCGGTCACTCACTGACCGACCTGCTCGGCGGGATTCGTCATCACCGACCTGTACGAAGCTGTGATGTCCGATTCGCCGCTGGGGAAATTTCTTCCCAACTACATTGCCACGCGGGCGGTGAAGATGTAGAGGGTATAAAGATAGTTGAAAAACTGGACCTATTGCATAAGTATTTGTAGGGCGGGTTTTTAACCCGCCATATGTCAAATGCTAGAAGCACGTCAGGCTAAAAGCCTGACCTACGAACGACTCAGACGCGACCAGCCTCCCGAAAGAGGACTTGGATGAATATCTCGCAAAAGGTCTACCCCTCGAATTCGGTCACTCGCTGACGGATTTGCTCGGCGGGCAATGCGCGACGGGATTCGTCCTCACCGACCTGTACGAAGATGTGATGACCGATTCGCCACTGGGAAAATATCATCCCAACCACATTGCCACGCGGGCGGTGAAGATGTAGAATGAGCGCGAAGACAAATTCCGACTCCAATTTCCTGATATGCTTGTTCTTCGAATCCTCATTGTTCTTATTATGATTGTTGTGGGCTACCTTATCGGCTTCGGTATTAGTGTAAGTTCACTTACTGCCGACCAGCCGGCATGGAAGCAACTTCCCTTACCGCCTGCGGAGGTCATCCGACTCATTCCGGCTGCAGGTGAACCTCCACTGTACATTGAAACTCTCGACGGCAACATATATCATTATCAGGCTGAGCCGCAGAGTAAGTGGGTCAAGGATTTGACAACGGTAGATATCGTCGCTGTCGATGAGCTTCAGATGCCATGTGCTCTCGATGACTATGAGTTTTCTATTTCACCAGCACCGTCACCCTTCCAGAATAAATGTTTTAAGTCAGGATTCTTATGGGGCACTGGCTTCCGACGTTATACCGCGCTTATTGACGATCAAGGCATAGTTTGGGAATTTGATAGTAAACCTATGCCAGATACCATTCTTGTAATCCCGCCTATCTTTGGACTACTTGGCATACTCGGTGGAGGCGCGATCGGATTGGCTATCGCGATCTTTGTTTTTCGCGAACCAAAAGCACGATTAAAAGTTGTGAGTGAAGAAAAAACAACCTAACGACGACTATACCTGGTTATGGGGATTCTGTGACGTTTTCAGGCATTTTCTTCGCCCAAACGGAGATTGCTTCGCCTTCGGCTCGCAATGACGGACTTTGTTACAACCTCCCCAACACCTCCAACAACCTCCCTTCCCACGCCTCGCCAAACGAACACCAATACGCAGACTTGCCGCCGCGGATGCCGCGCCCAGATCGGCGAGGCATTTCGTGTGAGCATTGACGCAGTGTGTAGGGTGTGTATAATTGCGCCATGAACAGTCGGGATGTTATCACAAAACTCAAAGCAGACGGCTGGTCACTTGTGCATGTGCGCGGCAGTCACCATCATTTCAAACATCCCGTAAAACCTGGCAGGGTGACTGTTCCGCACCCGAAAAGAGATTTGCCAATCGGAACCCTTCGCAGTATTTACCGTCAGGCAGGTTGGTCCTGGTCAGAGAAAAAGTGAGAGAAAATGCGCTATCCAGTTGTTATTCACAAAGACCCTAACAGCGATTACGGCGTGACCGTTCCAGATGTGGCGGGATGCTTTAGCGCGGGCGCAACCCTCGATGAAGCATTATCGGAAGTTGTCGAAGCCATCGAGGCACATTTAGAAGGTATGCTAATTGACGGGGAAGCCATACCCACGCCTCAAACCATCGAATATCATCAGAACAACCCCGACTATGCCGACGGCGTTTGGGCGGTCGTTTCAGTGGACGCGGCGAAACTTTCGGGCAAGTCGAAGCGGGTAAATATTACGTTGCCCGAACGAGTGTTGAACTTGATGGATAAATTCGCCTCCGACAATGGAGAAACCCGCTCAGGGTTAATCACTCAAGCGACTCTCGAATACATTGCGTCGCATGAGGGAACTGCGGAATAAGGCATAAGGGACAATCTGCTCGGCGGACAATGCACGGCGGGATTCGTCCTCACCGACCTGTACGAAGACGTGATGACCGATTCGCCGCTGGGGAAATATCATCCTAACTACATTGCCACGCGGGCGGTGAAGATGTAGAATGAGGGCGGAAATAAATTCGATTCAGGATATTCGTTCACTGGAGAACAACGATACTATCGCGCTGGTGATGAGGGGTGGGAAGGTTGTGAAGGGATAAAGAGCAAGGGAGTGAGTGCTATAATTTATTCATCAAATTTTAACTTTCGGCGGTATAACCCTAGTTGAGCAGACAAATACCAAAACAATGTGAATTAATATACCTGTAAGGATGAGCATGAAAAAAGTTCATAAATTTTTGCTTCTTCTCTTGGCTTTTGCATTATTTAGATGCGACATGCCTCAAATTAATTTTGCGCCCAATAAGGATGCTCCTCGAAAACTGGTCGTAGATCCAAATTATGAGATAGGGGGGCGCCTGTACTATCAACAAGCAGGATTCTCGTTTGAACCATATCAACAAGCTGCGAAAGATGAAATAAGTTTATCCGAATTAGATAACGATATTCATTCTATCTGTATACAAAACGATGAGTTTACTTTTTGTATTTATGGAACAAAAACTGACCCTCGTTTCAAATCTACATCCGATTTATCGGATTATTGGGTGTCCAGCTTTATGGATAAAGAGGAGGAAAAAGTAGTAATAACTCAAGCAATAGAAACTTCCATAATTGCAAATGGCAATGAAGGCACTGCCGTAGAATTGATTATTGAGAGTGAGAAATTTATGGGATTCACTTTCAGCGGTGAAATAATTGTCTTACAGATTTCTACGAACCAATATTTAATTGCATATGGTTTTTCAAACAGAGATCACAGGTACAATGTAGGTGCATGGTACACACGAGGTCAAAAGATTTTTGAGTCTATGGTAAGCACAGTTGAATTCATACAATAAAGTCTGCTCCAAAAAGCGCGCACCCAACGCTGGGGATTCAGGCGCGATTCCAAACTTTGTTCTACCCCTGGGAATTTTTCCAGTCGGACGGCGTACCGCCGCCCACCCCAGCGCAAGTCACGCCAGCCGTTAAACTAACCTCCCCAACACATCCAACAATTTCCCCTCCCATTCCTCCCCGAACGAACACCAATACGCGGACTTGCCGCCGCGGATGCCTGCGCCAAGATCAGCGAGGCGTTTGGGTTCCGTGCCGTTTGTGGGAGTTGGGTAACGCAGGACGATCTGTCCGCTTTCCCAATTGATGGATGACAATCCCGCCTTCTCGGCTCGCAGTTTGACTCGCATCTGGTAAAACAGATTCGCGGTCATGTCGGGCAATTCGCCAAAGCGATCTTTGAACTCGGACGCCAGCGCGTCGATTTCGGTTTCGTCGCGCAAATCCGCGATGCGACGATACAGACGCAAGCGCAAATCCTGATCGGGGATGTACTCAGCAGGGATTCCGACGGCGAGGGGGAGGTCAACGTTCACGGGCATGGACAAAGGCAAGTCAAAGGTCGAAGGTCGAAAAGTCAAACTTGGTTCTTCAACTTTTGACATTTGACCTTTGACCGTTCTTATCCGTCTCACCGCATCCGCCAACAACCGCGTGTACAAATGAAATCCCACCGCTTGAATGTGACCCGATTGACGCGTGCCGAGCAATTCGCCCGCGCCGCGGATCTCAAGGTCGCGCATGGCGATCGAATAGCCCGCGCCGAGTTGCGTGTTTTCGGCGATCACTTCGAGCCGCTGTTGACCGTCCACGGTGGGGGTCAGCTTGTTGTGGCGAAAAAAGTAGGAGTAGGCGCGCAGCTCCACGTCCGACACGACCGCGTAGTTGATAGAGTTGAGCCAAGCCGAAGGTGTCGGCGCGGTCCACGATGAGCGTGTTCGCGTTGGGGATGTCCAATCCCGATTCGATGATCGTCGTTGACAATAAAATATCGGTATCGCCGTTGTTGAAGCGATGCATCACTTCCGAGAGTTGATTCTCTGGCATCTGCCCGTGACCGATATCCACGTTCGCTTCGGGGACGAGTTGATTGAGATGCGCGCGCATCGCGTCGATGGTCTGGACGCGGTTATGCACAAAGAAAATTTGTCCGCCGCGTTCGAGTTCGCGCAGGATCGCCTGCCGCACAAGTTTCGGCGAATACGGACCGACATGCGTGACGATGGGCAGTCGCTCCTCGGGCGGCGTGTTGAGATTCGAAATGTCGCGCACGCCCGTGAGCGCCATGTACAACGTGCGCGGGATCGGCGTGGCGGTGAGAGTCAACACGTCCACTTCGGTGCGGAGTTTTTTGAGATGCTCCTTGTGTGTGACGCCGAAGCGTTGCTCTTCGTCAATGACGACCAAGCCGAGTTCTTTGAATTGCACATCGCCAGAGATCAAACGATGCGTGCCGACAACGATATCAATTTCGCCGATGGCGAGTCCGTGCAGAATTGTTGTTTGCTCGCGCGGCGTGCGGAAGCGCGAAAGCATTTCTACTTTCACAGGGAACGCGGCGAGCCTCTGCAAAAATGTTTCGTAATGTTGTTGCGCCAATACAGTCGTTGGCACAAGGATCGCTACTTGCTTGCCGTCCATCACGGCTTTGAACGCGGCGCGTAACGCCACTTCGGTTTTTCCATAACCAACATCGCCGCACAACAAACGATCCATCGGGCGCGACGATTCCATATCGCGCTTGATGTCGTTCAACGCGCGCAGTTGATCCTCGGTCTCCACATACGGAAAAGAATCTTCCAATTCTTTTTGCCACGCGGTATCGGGCTTGAAAGAATATCCCAGCGCCACATGACGGCGCGCGTACAAGTCCAACATCTCTTGCGCCACTTCCAACACCGCGGCTTTCACGCGTCCTTTTTTCTCGTGCCACTCCTGCCCGCCCAAACGATCCAACGCGGGCGCCGCGCCCTCCGCGCCCACATAACGCGTCAACCGATCCGCTTGATGCACAGGCACGAACAACTGCCCGCCGCCGTCATATTCCACCGCGAGAAATTCGCGCGCGTGATTATCCAACTCGCGTTGCACCAATCCGCCAAACCGCCCGACGCCGTGATCAATGTGCACCACATAATCGCCCACGTTCAAATCGGCATACACCGATTCGGGAGTCTCGGCAACAGGTCGCTGGCGCGTGCGGGGTTGAGGGCGTTCCCAGCCGAAGATCTCCGAATCGGTTATCAAGTGAAGTCGTGGTAAAGATTCGTAATTAGTAATTGGTAATTGCGAGTCGAGAATTGGAGAATTAGAGGATTGGAGATTGAGGACGAATCCCTCTGATAAAGATGACTCGATAAAGAGCGGCGGTTCATTCGACGGGTCGGGCTGGTTCGCCTCTCCCCAAAGTTCCTCCAACCTTTTAGCCTGCCGCGACACGACGATGACGGATTCCTTTTTCGAGATCAATCCCGCAACATAGTCAACAAAATTCTTCAGCCTCCCCCCGAATCTTTCGTCATGACCAAAGCGAGAAGCCAAAGACTCCTCAAAGTCTCCAGTCTCTAGTCTCTGCTCTCCAACCTCTTCCCTCGCAGAGTAGCCCAACTCCACCAACCCACCCTGCACGCCATCGTACAACTCCGACCACGGAACATACGGCAACGGGAACTCAGCGGACAACGTCTCTTCCGCGATACTCTCCTGCCTGAACTTGACCGCCTGCGCCTCGACCTCCTCCGCCATCGATTCGATGATGGACAGGTCGTCAATCAACACGATGGCTTTTTGAGGGAGATAATCGAGCAACGTCGCGGGTTGTAAATGAAGAAGAGGGATGTGGAATTCGGAAATATTATCTTCCCGTTCAATCCGCAGTTGAACTGCGGATTGCTCTTCGTTCGATTGTTCCGTCAGCAGTTGAACTGCTGACGGATCGTGACGAACCAAATATTCCCGCGCGGGCGTGACGAGGACCGAATCCAATTTTTCAATCGTGCGCTGGGAGGCGGGGTCGAATCTGCGAATCGTTTCGATCTCGTCGCCGAAGAAATCCAAACGGACAGGCATCGTCTCGGCAGTTGCCCAGATGTCGAGAATCCCTCCCCTGCTGGAGAATTGTCCAGGCTCCAGCACGGTGTTGACGCGCTGGTAGCCGATCTCTGCCCAACTCCGCAAGAGCGAATCGGGTTGAATGGTTTGATTGACCGATAACTTCTTGCACGCCTTGAGGAAGTCGCGCCGCGGCATCGTGCGCGTCATCAACGAGCGAATGGAGGTCACGAACACGGGAGGGGCTTCGGGTTTTGGAGTAAATGGTAAATGGTAAGTGGAAAGTGCGGTCAACGCTTGCAGGCGGTCGCGGCGAGTGGTCACGCCCCACGCGGCTTGCTCGTAAAACAACGGATTCGGCTCCGCAAAATGATAACGCGGCGACTTGACCCAAAATCCCAACTCATCGAACATGGACAACGCGTGGTCGGCGCGATCGGTGATGAAGAGGATTGGTTGCCCAATATCCTCCAGCAACGCCGCAAGCACAGGCAATCGTGCCGCGCGCGGAAGTCCCAGCCCAGCGATTTGTTTCCCCGCTTTGAGTTGGGAAAGAAGATTCTGATATTGTGGGAGCGAACGGATGGAGTTGAGGATGGAGAGCATAGGTAGAGAGCAGAGGATTAGAGGATTAGAGAGTAGAAAGTAGAGGATTGGTAACGAACCAGTCTCTAGTCATCTAGTCTCTAGTCATCTAATCTCTTGCGTCACCATTAAATTTATTCATCGCCGCATTCAAACCATTCACCACAAACTCAAGCGCGGCGTCGGCGGCGCGGTCGAGGAGTTCGGAGAGGGATTTCAAGTCGTCGCGCGAAAAGTTTTGCAGGACGTAATCGGCGGGGTCCATGCGACCAGGCGGGCGACCGATGCCGAGTCTCATGCGGGGAATATCTTTCGTGCCGAGTTTTTCCAAAATGGACGACAAGCCGCGCTGTCCGCCAGGTCCGCCCGAGGCGCGGATGCGGATGGTGCCGAAGGGCAGATCGAGATCATCGGAGAGGATCATTAGGTTTTCGTTGGGAATCTTATAGAAGTGAGCCAGTCCCTGCACCGATTGACCTGAGAGATTCATGTACGTCTGCGGCTTGGCGAGGATGAGTTTGTGATCCTCATATTTTGAATCCATCACGATGGCTTTCGATTGGACTTTCATGCCGCGCGCGTTGAGTCGCACTGCGAGACGGTCAATTGCCATGAAGCCAAAGTTGTGACGTGTGTTGGCGTATTCACGTCCTGGGTTGCCGAGTCCGATGAGGAGGTAGGGGTCTGTCATGTGTCAAGTTCCAAGTTTCATGTTTCAAGTTTCAAGTATTACGGAGGCGGAGGAGGATGGCGGAGAAAATGAATAAGCCGATGATGACCAAGGCTCCGCGAGCGAGGCTGGCGAGGATGGTGGATCGAGTCAATGAGGCGGGGTTGGCTGGGAGAGGCGTCGGGGTTGGGCGCGGGACTTCGGTGGGAGTGGGCGAGGCGGCGAGGAGGAATGGGGTTGGGATTTGTACTCCAATGGAGGATTCGGGCGTGGAAGTCACAACAGGCGTTGGAGTGAATATCGGCGCGTCGTTTTGGATGGTGATGGGGACTGTCGCTTCTTGGAATGTCCCGTCGGCGAGGGTGACGCGCAAGCGCAGGATGTAGGCGCCGTCGGTGATGGAGGCAGTGTTCCAGAGGTAGAGAGGCGAGTCAAGCGCGGGCTGAGATAACGCGGCTAGGGGGAACCAGCCATCCCCGTCGTCTGAAGCGTATTTGAAGTCCAGTTGAGCGGAGAAGAAATTTGGAATATCCGTCGAGCCGATGACCGTAATTTCTCCATGCAAAACTTCGCCCGCCGCGGGAGAGGTGATCGCTACGGGCGGCGAATCCTGCGCGGCGAGGAGCAACAAAACGAAGGGGAGAAGGAGGCGGGTCTTCATTAGTCGAACGTTCAAGTTTAACACGAAGGGATACATGGGTCAATTTTGTATGATGCAAGTGACGCTTCGACTTCGTGGCGCGAACATCACGCGCCACGAAGTCGAAGCGCGGAACCGTCGCAATGACATGCAAAATGAAGTATGGTAAACTTTGGCAGATTTATTTTAGGAGAATTGTTATGGCAAAATCCCGCGCCGACCAGATCGTGGACCGATTACGAAACATGCAAGCCGCCGCGCCCGATATCGAGGCTTCGGCCGTTGTTTCTGTGGACGGGTTGATCATGGCTTCGGCTTTGCAGCAAGGCGTGGAGGAAGATCGCGTGTCGGCAATGTCGGCGGCGATGCTCTCGCTCGGCGAGCGGATCTCCAACGAGTTGGGACGCGGAGGTTGGAGCAGGTGTACATCAAAGGCGATGCGGGGTCGATCGTGTTGACGTCTATTGGGCAGGAAGCAGTGTTAACTGCCATGGCGCGGCATGAAGCGAAACTCGGTTTGATCTTTCTCGAGATGCGGCGCGCCGCGGAAGATATTGTGAAACTGGTCGGATGAAATCGAAGAACTGCCAGAACACACAGGAAATGCAATCCCCGACGGGGAGGGCTGAAACGCCCTCCCCGTTTCTTTTAATGGGGTGGAGGCAGGGCGGGGTTGAGGCAGAGGATTGGAGAATTAGAGGATTAGAGGGTTAGAGGATTAGAGAATTGGAGAATTATTTTATGACCACAAAATATTTATTTTTCACGGGCGGGGTTGTTTCTTCGGTTGGCAAAGGCGTGACTGCGGCGGCGACAGGACTCTTGCTGAAGGAACGAGGTTTCAATGTGACCGTGCAGAAATTGGATCCGTATATCAACGTGGACCCTGGCACGATGAGTCCGTACCAACATGGAGAGGTGTACGTGCTCGATGACGGCGCGGAAACGGACCTCGATCTGGGTCACTACGAACGATTCATTGACATCCGCCTCAGCCGTTCGTCCAACTTCACCAGCGGACAGGTCTACGCCGAGATCATCGGCAAAGAACGGCGCGGCGATTTTCTTGGCGGGACGATTCAGGTCATTCCGCACATTACGAATGAGATCAAGCGGCGAGTCGCGTCCATTGGCAAAGAGACGAATGCCGATATTGTACTGGTCGAGGTCGGCGGGACGGTTGGCGACATCGAGTCGCAGCCGTTTCTCGAAGTGCTGAGACAACTCCGCAACGAGGTCGGGCGCGAGAACGTGTTCTTCATCCACGTGACGTGGTTGCCGTACATCAAAGCGACGGGCGAGATCAAGACCAAGCCCACGCAACACTCCGTGGCGGCGTTGCGCTCGATCGGTATTTCGCCAAACATGATCATCGCGCGTTCAGATTATCCTGTTGACAAAGATATTTGCGACAAGATCGCGCTGTTCTGCGACGTGGAAAAAAGCAAACGGTGAAAGTTGCCTTGGTTGGAAAATATGTCGAACTGCAAGACGCGTATATGTCGGTGCGCGAGGCGTTGAAACATGCCGCGCTCGCCAACGACGTGGAAGTGGAGATCGGCTGGGTGCACGCGGCTGACCTCGAAAAAAGACAAAGGCTGGGATGTGGTGCAAAACGCGGATGGCATCCTCGTCCCTGGCGGGTTCGGCTCGCGCGGCATCGAAGGGAAAATTTTTAGCGGCGCGGTATGCGCGCGAGAAGAAAGTTCCGTATCTCGGTCTGTGTTTGGGGATGCAAGTGATGTGCATTGAATTCGCGCGCGGCGTGTTGAATCACGAAGATGCCAACTCCTCTGAGTTTGATCGCGGCTCGAATATCCCGTCATTGACTTGATGCTCGACCAACGCGCGATCACCGACATGGGCGGCACGATGCGGCTCGGCTTATATCCCTGCGAATTGCAGGAAGGCTCAAAAGCCGCCAAAGCCTACGGCGAGAAAAAGTGGAGGAACGTCACCGCCATCGCTTCGAGTTCAACAACAATTACAAAAGATTTTGAGAAGGCAGGCATGGTTTTCTCAGGCATGTCTCCCGACGGCAAACTGGTGGAAATCGTCGAGATCGAGGATCATCCATTCATGGTGGCGAGTCAGTTTCCACCCTGAGTTTTTTGTCGCGCCCGATGAAGCCGCATCCGTTGTTTGTGGGGTTTGTAAAGCGGTGAGGATGGGGAGAAGTGAAAGCAGTGAGCAGTGAGTAGTGAGCAGTGAGCGGTGAGAGGCAGTGTGCAAAAGGACTTCCGTATTTCGAGAAGTCCTTTTGATCAGTTGGGTTTTTTCGTTTCTTTGTAGATTTCTTTTTGGGATGATTTCACCGAACGGGTCTTTGGGCCAGACACCTCCGCCATCGCAGGGACAGGAGCGTTGGCTTGGTATGGACTGCGCAGTTGCACAAGGCTCGAGCGTTGGCGCATCCGCAAGTTCAGCGTTTCCACCATCACAGAGAAGCCCATGGCGAAGTAGATATATCCCTTCGGGATGTGCATCAAGGCTTTCGACGACCAGCGTAAAGCCAATCAACAGCAAGAAACTGAGCGCAAGCATCTTGATCGTGGGATGTCCTCGACAAAATTGCTGAGAGGGGCGGCAAGGAAGATCCCATCACTAATGCGGCGATGATGACCGCCGCGATCGTCATCGGCAACTCATCCACCATGCCGACGGCGGTGATGACCGATCGAGCGAGGACGATGTCCAACAACATGATCTGAACGATCGCTCCCAAAACGAGGCATGGACTTTGGCGGAGGCATGTCCTTGCCGAGCCTTCCAGTTTCTCGTGAATTTCGCGCGTGGCTTTCCAGATCGGAAAATGCCGCCCGCCAGAAGGACGATGTCGCGCTCGGAAAGGGTCTACCCCATCGCGGTAAATATGGGATCCTAGGGTTGATGATCCACGAGAGAGAGAACAACAGCAACCGCGTCACCACCGCCAACAAAATGCCCGTGGTACGGGCGCGCTGATCTTCAACGGGCAACTGCCCGCCAGAATCGAAATAAAGATAATATTATCCAGCCGGGACGAGTTCCAGCACAACGAAGCGTGAGGAACGCGATCCAAGTTTGGGGTTGTAAAGCCACTCCATGTAAGAACTCCTGTAATTTGAATGGGAAAAGTATACCCGAACATGGATTCCCTTGCAGTTGAAATTTCCGGGCGCGGCGAAACAGGCGTCTTCGCCACACACAAAGTTGCACCTCCCAAAGTTTAGGGCAATCGCATTTGGTTTTTTTCCGCTAATCCTCACGAATTCACGCTAATCTTTCTCGGAAAATTTCGCGCAGATTGGCGAAGAGTAGCAGATTCGAAGGCAAAACACCGTGTTTTGAGCCTCGAGATTTTCAAATGCGATTGCCTTATACCTAAAGTTCCTCGCTTCGCAATATGAGATAAAATATCGACACGTTATGAATCTTGACCCCTCGTTTCTCAGCAACATTATCCTGGTCTTGACAGGTTTCGGCGCGCCTTCATCGCCGCGTTATGGATCGCGCTCGTCATTTGGACGTATCACGATATCCGCACGCGCGCGCGATCCGCTCGCGCAGACCCGGCAACGCTTCTTGTCGCCGTATTGAGTCTGCCCGGCATCCTCGTATATTTGATCCTACGCCCGCCGGAGACCCTCGAAGATTACCAAAAGACGTTGGAAGAAGAAGCGCTCCTTCAGGCTCTCGAAGATTTACCCTCTGCCCCGGTTGCGAACGGCGCTCAAAGATGACTGGCAGGTATGCCCCGAACTGTCACCAAATTGAAAAGAACTGCGAGAACTGCAGCAAACTGATGGAACTCCCGTGGAACATCTGCCCCCTACTGCGGCGCTTCCGCCACTGCGCGCCGCGACGCGACTAGCTTGGACGATGCCCTGCGCGGGTTAAAAGTAAGCGAACCCGCCAGGGGAAGTCAAAGCAGAAGGATAAAAATCAACTCGCCACCTGACCTTTTCTTGTTTGGACGCTGAGAAACGCAATTCAAAACTCCGCGACTCAGTGTCGCCCGGTTAAACTGTGGCGGAGAGATTGGTAGTTTATTGATAATCTGCCACATGTCGCATGAGAGCCAGATCAACCCCGACTGCGTAACATCAGTGAAAGAAAACTCGCTTCAAGAACGAAGCGGGTTTTTTATTTACAAACCGTCCGGTCAACCACAAATACCCGCATACATCCGTCTCACTGCCAGCATCGTTAAATCATCGGCAGGAGGCATATCTTGAATAAAATCGAGCAGCGCTTTTCCACCGCGTCGAAAATCTGAAGCCGAGGCAGAGATTTGTCAACAAGGCGTCGATGAGTCGCGCTTCTCCAAAATTCGCTTTCGTTATTGAACGATTCGGTCAAGCCATCAGTATAGAAAAGGATGTTATCACCGCCCGCCAGTTGGATGGTCTTCTGTTCGACGCCATGATCCATCAAACGCCGAGGGCAATGGCAGTTCGGGTAAGTTTTTCGATCGAGCCATCCTGTTTTCCCCAGATCGGCGGGTTGTGCCCCGCGTTGACATCGGTTAATTCGTTGCTGGCGGTATCCAGCACCGCATAAATCGCCGTGACGGAGCATCCCTGGCGCGTATCGGGAATCAAAACTCGTTGACGGCGCCAACGCCTGGGCAGGCGACTCGGTCTCGAGCACCGCGGCTCGCACCAGCGTCCGCGTGAGCGCCATGAACAACGCCGCGCGGCACGCCTTTATCTGCCACATCGCGATGAACAAACCGGTCCTTCGGTTGGGCGGGTCGAACACATCGTAGAAATCGCCGCCCACCTGGCGCGCCGTTTTCCAACGCGCTGAGAAGTCCCAGCCTCCACTTGCGGGAGCGCGTCGGGAGGAAGGTCTGCTGAATTTGGCAAGCCAACTGCGCTTCCGTTTCGAGGCGCTCGCGCACCACCATCTCCTTTTGCAGAAGGTCGTTTTGAATCGCCAGCGCGGCATGTTGGGCGATTCGTGTAATGATTTCCAGGCGGCGGGCGCGGAAACGCAATCCACCTCCGCCTATCTTCGATGAGGCATCACGCCGTACAACGTATCCTTGACGGCGGTCGGGACGGCGAACAACAAGGCGTTGGGGTTGGCAAGATTCGCTTCTCCGACGGGCTGGCTGGATAACCACGCCTGTAACCGTCCCCCTGTCCTTCGAGCGGACACGCTAACATCCCCGTGGCGCTGCGGCACGAAATCGAGGAAAGTAAATTCACCCCGGTGAAAACGACCGCTCCCCGAATTGCCTTTCATCGTCGACGCTCAGCCCATAATTTTGCGTGGGCACAAATTGCTCATGAGAAGCATCCCATTGATACAAAGCGGCGCGTTGCACACCGGTGAGGATCGGCATGATACGGATGATCGTGCCGAGAATTTCATCGAGATCATTCAGGCTGACGATTGCCTGCGCCACCTGCAACAACGCCGCCGACGCGTACGCCTGTTCCTGCGCCACATCGTACAAGCGCGTTTTCAATGGCGACCGCCGCGTAACTGGCGAACGTGGTAGCCCGGCTTGCGCTTCGCGCCCATATCTGCCTGCCGCGTTATGCGCGTGGGTGATCACGCAAGGGTTGGTCTCCCGCGCAACGGCACGACCAGCGCGGAATAGCTCTGGTCGAAACCTGCCGCTATACCCGGAAACCCACAGCGGGTCTGTCGGCTTTCGTATCTCGGCATTTGAGAATGAACGACTTGCATCAACCCGTCGTATGCTTCCACCGAACCATACAGCGCCTCCTACACCACTCATCGATATTGTGACTCGCGTCAAGGTACAACTGGTCGTCTTCCAGCAACCAGATCGTGGAAACATCCACAGGCAGGTTGCGTTCCAATTCGGCGAGGATCCGTCCAGCACGTCATCCACATCTTCGTCTGCCGAGATCAAGCCGGCGACCTCGCGCGAGACTGTCTGCCACGCGCCGCCGCCATTGCTCCGACCGATAGAGCGCGGCGTTGTG